>CAYGUY010000022.1:33223-49894 GCA_964353165.1 uncultured Maribacter sp. | reverse complement strand
AGAGGAGGTAGAAACCCTAGCACTGAACAACGTTAACCTAACAGTTGAAGATGGTGAGTTTGTTGCCATTATGGGTCCCTCTGGTTGTGGTAAATCTACCTTATTGAACATTATAGGAATGCTAGATAACCCAACCGAAGGAAGCTACAACTTTGCTGGGCATGAAGTAGCGGGCCTAAAAGAAAGTCAACGTACTCAATTGCGTAAGGGAAATTTAGGATTCGTCTTTCAGAGCTTTAATCTCATCGACGAACTTACTGTTTACGAAAATGTGGAATTACCGCTTATTTACTTAAAAATGGGAAAAGCGGAACGCAAGGAAAAGGTAATGAAAGTCTTGGAACGCATGAAGATAGCACACAGGGAAAAGCATTTTCCGCAGCAACTCTCGGGCGGGCAGCAACAACGTGTGGCTATTTCAAGGGCGGTGGTTACGAATCCTAAGCTCATTCTGGCGGATGAACCAACAGGTAATTTGGATTCCAAAAATGGTATTGAAGTAATGAACCTGCTTACGGAACTCAATCAAGAGGGAACAACAATAGTAATGGTTACGCACTCGGATCGGGATTCGCATTATGCACATAGAGTAGTTAATTTATTCGATGGTCAAATAGTAACGGAAAGTCAAAATAGGGCTATTGGAGCAATGGTCTAATCAGCCAATTAATTTGCACCAAGTAGTTTAGAAGGAGTTTATTCATCAATCAAATAACCAACCAAATTTATCCTTTAATCCCGGATAAGAACCAATAAGTCAATCAAAAAATGTTCTATCATGTTCAAACAATACATAAGAATAGCTTGGAGAAACCTCTTAAAGAACAGGCAGCAGACTATTATTAATTTATTAGGTCTTACTGTTGGGACGGTAAGTTGTTTAGCTATAGTATTATATGTCTTTGCACAATTTGGTTATGATGAGCACCATAAAAATGCTTCATCTATCTTTAGGGTAGAAACAATAATTAAAAAGGACGGTGCGGATAGTTTTAATACTGCCGCGGGGTCTCCGCCTATTGCATTTGCCCTTAAGGAAGATTTTCCTGAAGTTGAAGAAGTTACACGTGTTTTTCCTGCAGATCTTTTTAGGAGTAGTTTAATTGGAGCTGCCGATAGCGAGGAGGCTTATTACGAGCCTAGAGCATATATGGCAGATTCTACTTTTTTTAAGGTATTTAGTTTTAAATTCTTAGAAGGTAGACAAGAGACGGCCTTAAACGAACCCAACGCATTAGTACTATCCTCGTATTTGGCTAAGAAATTATTTGGTAATCAGAGCGCTTTGGGTAAAGCAGTAACATGGGGTAGTGGCGATGATGTACAAATCTTAACTGTTAAAGGGGTTTATGATGAAACGTATGGGAAATCACATCTAAACCCAAACTATATTGTGAGTATGGGTACCCCGGGATTAGGAACCTTTGTTCAAAATTTTCAAAATTTTGCCCTTAACAATTTTGTGTATAGCTATATAAAACTGCAGCCAAATAGTTCCGGAAAACAACTGCAGGCAAAATTACCCGGTTTTATTCAGGAAAGAGGATCCAAGGACCTCAAGGACGCGGGAATGGACACTAAGATTTTGTCACTGCAAAGCGTTTCGGATATTCATCTGTATTCTCAGGGCCGCGAAAATCAGATTCACGAAGTCTCCAGTATTAAATATATTTATTTCTTACTGGCATTAGCTTTTTTTATACAACTGGTGGCTTGTATCAATTTTATAAATCTAAGTACGGCAAGAGCAAGTAAGCGTGCTAAGGAAATAGGGGTACGTAAAGTTGTGGGTGCCGGACAGCATAGTTTAATGGGACAATTTTTAGGCGAGTCTTTACTGCTATCCCTTTTTGCAGTACTCATTAGTATTCCTATTACTATTTTATTACTTCCAATGGTAAATGAACTTACCAATGCTAGTTTAGGACCTCAAGATTTATGGAACTGGCGTATTGGTTCTATACTTCTTGGTCTAGGGACTATTACAGGTCTGGTTTCGGGTATTTATCCGGCTTTCGTCTTATCTTCTATAAAACCGATTAGGGCATTAAAAAGTACTACTATATTGCAATCAGGCAATAGTGCTTTTAGGAAAATTTTAGTGGTATTTCAGTTTGTAGTTTCCATTAGTTTGGTAGCTATTGTAATAATCATAACACAGCAATTCCAATTTACACTAAATAAGGACCTTGGTTTTCAAAAGGAAAATCTATTAGCCTTAAAAATAGGAACCGCGGAAGCTTCTAGTAAGTTTGAATCGCTTAAGGCTTCCTTCTTAAATGCCCCAGAGGTACTCTATGTATCTAGTGGAAATTATGCCCCTTCTGAGGTGATTTTAAACGATAACGGGTTGTATATGCCCGGGGGAAATCGTGAAGATAATACTATCGTAAAACGGCAGGGAATAAGCGAAGGGTATTTTGAGACAATGAACATATCCTTGATAAAAGGCAGGGATTTTACTCCAGGGGATACTACAGACCAAATAATTGTAAATCAAGCCACATTAAAAGTCTTTAATATTAAGGAAGAAGATGCTTTAAGTGCTAGGTTGATTCAAAGTTTTGGGGATGAGACTGATGAAATGCAAATCATTGGGGTTGTCAAAGACTATCATTTTGCATCCCTAAAAGATAAGATAGCACCCTTATTTCTTTATAAAGAAAACAGGCCCAATTGGATGTTTGTTAAAACCCAGACTGCCGATTATCAGAAATTATTAAGCTATTTGGAACAGCAATGGAAAGCCACTGTAAAGAATGTTCCTTTTGATTATAGGTTTGTAGATAAAGAGGTGGAGCAACTCTATAATCAAGAGAAACGATTAGGTCAAATTTCAGTTGTTTTTACCATTTTGGCTATTCTTATTAGTTGTTTAGGACTTTTCGGCTTGGTATCGTTCGTTGCAGAACAAAAGAAAAAAGAAATCGGTATAAGAAAGGTTCTCGGGGCTAGCATAAGCTCAATAGTTCAATTATTAACCAAGGATTTCCTCAAGCTGGTACTTATTGCATTGGTTATAGCTGCTCCTATTGCATATTATTTTATGCAGCGTTGGTTGGAAGATTTTACGTACCGAATAGATATACAATGGTGGGTATTTGCTTTAGCAGGTTTCTTTGCTTTGGTTATAACTGTTTTGACAGTTGGTTTTCAATCTATAAAATCAGCTATTGCCAACCCCGTAAAAAGTTTAAGGACGGAGTGATGGTGATTAAGCGGTAATCTCTAGTGTAATCGTGTTTGTAACAATTTTATTTTAAAATTGTCTTTGTAAATATATTGTACATCTTTTGTCAAAATATTTTACACTATCAATATAATATTTTTTGTAATAAATGGATTTTTAAGGCATTGAGTATTTGGCATGAAATTAGTCATTATAATGAGTGTTAGAGTGCATCATCAATCAAAACAACTAAATCATGTTCAAAAATCATCTAAAAATAGCTTGGAGAAGCCTCAAAAAGCAACCCTTTTTCACTTTTCTGAACACCTTTGGACTAGCCATTGGTATGGTCGGCGGATTGCTCATTTCATTTTATATCCACGATGAACTGAGTTACGATAAAATGTTCGCTGACGCCGAACGAATTTACCGTATAGATACCGATATTAAATTTGGTGGGGCGGAAATGAGATCTGCGGAGGCGGCAGCTCCTATGGCCGCTACCATGCAGCAAGATTTTTCACAGGTAGAATCTACTGTCCGGTTTCGGGATAGAGGAAGTCTATTGCTCAGAAAAACGGAAACTGAAACCAATACAAAAGAATTAAGAGTTTCGTTCGCCGATTCAACCCTGTTCGATTTCTTCGGAATCAACCTATTGGTAGGTGATGTAAATACAGCTTTGGTACAACCAAATACAATGGTGCTGACCAAAACTGCGGCTGAAAAGCATTTCGGCATTGATAATGCACTTGGGCAAACCATGTTGTTAAACAATAGTGACACTTATACGGTTACTGGAGTAATTGATGATTTCCCCAAAAATTCTTTTTTAAGGGATCATACCGTTTTTATGGCAATGTCTGGTTATGCGGATGCCCAATTGGTTAATTGGGGAAGTAATAATTATTATACGTTCGTTAAGCTTATTCCTTCTGCAGATGTTGCTGACTTTCAAGAGCCACTGGCCGGAATGTTGGATACCTATATGCTACCATGGGCACAACAGCACTTTCCTGGAATCACCAAAGAGTCCTTTATAGAGGCAGGTAATTATTTAAGGTACCATACAATGGCATTAACGGACATCCATCTTTATTCTAATCGGGATTCCGAAATGAGTGCGAACAGCAGTATTCAAAATATTTATATTCTTTCTTTTATAGGTCTTTTTCTAATGATACTGGCCTGTGTTAATTTTATGAACCTTTCCACAGCCTATTCTTTAAAGCGTGCCAAAGAAGTTGGAGTACGCAAGACATTGGGCTCTAATAAGAGGGAATTAATTAGGCAGTTTTTAACGGAATCGGGTTTAATCTCGTTCATTTCTTTGGCCGTTGCCCTTATTCTTACCATTGTAGTACTACCATTTTTTAATGAATTATCGGCAAAATCAGTGTCCATTCCGTTTTCCAATCCAATATTTTGGGGTCTATTGATTGTAGCTACTGTTTTATTGGCATTACTTTCAGGTAGCTATCCTGCATTTTTTATGTCAAGATTCAGACCGATAAAAACACTTAAAGGTGGGGCGCAAAGTAATGTGGGAGGAGGAAAAATTAGGAATGTCCTGGTTGTTTTTCAATTTACCATATCGATTTTCTTAATCGTTAGTACCATGGTCGTTTTCCAACAATTAAATTTTATACAGAGTAAGGATTTGGGTTTTTCGAAAGGTCAAATTGTGCTTGTAGAGGATATTTTTGCAGTAGGAGATAATATATCCACGTTTAAAGAAGAAGTGTTAAAAATAGCGGATGTGGAAAATGCTACGATTAGTTACTATCTGCCCACACCATCCTCAAGATCTAACAGTTCTTATTTCAGAGAAGGCGCTATGACCCAAGAAAATGCTATTCAGATGCAGGCTTGGAGTGTAGACCCAGATTATATTACCACATTGGACATGGAGTTGCTTGCTGGGCGTAACTTCAACGAGCAATATGCCACAGACTCAACAGCGGTAATCATCAATGAGGCTACTTTAAAAGTTTTAGGAATGAATGCCGAAGAGGCTATAGGAACCCAAATTTCTCAAGATATAGATTTAGAAAGACCCCAGTTCTACAAGATTATTGGGGTAATAAAAGATTTCCATTATGAATCCTTAAGGGAAAATATAAGTGCCTTGGGTCTTTTTTGGAATGAAACCCCTGGGGTTTTAGCGGCAAAATTGAATACAGTTGATTATACAAAAACCCTTGTTGAAATAGAGAATGTCTGGGAAGTTTTTGCCCCAGGACAACCATTTAATTATCGTTTTATGGATGATTCTTTCAATACCACTTATGAAGCCGAACAGCGGCTCAGTAAGATATTTGTAATATTTACTATTCTTTCCATTTTCATTGCTTGTTTGGGATTATTTGGATTAGCTGCATTTAATGCTCAAAAACGCACAAAAGAAATCGGGGTAAGAAAGGTAATGGGTGCTACCGTAAGTCAGATTTCGTATAGGCTTACGGTAGATTTCCTTAAGTTGGTCGTAGTCTCGATTTTCATCTCGCTACCCATTGGGTGGTACGCCATGAACAAATGGTTAGAGGATTTTTCATATAGGATAGAAATAGGCTGGGGGGTATTTGTACTTGCAGCTTTTTTAGGGATTGCCGTTGCAGTAGTCACCGTAAGTTATCAAAGTATTAAGGCAGCCATTGTAAATCCTGTTAAAAGCCTTAGGTCTGAATAGCATTATCATCAATCAAAAAAATCATCAATTATGTTTAAAAACTATTTAAAAATTGCTTGGCGGAATCTTTGGAAAAATAAAGGATACACCTTCATCAATGTTGGTGGCCTGGCAATAGGAATGGCCGTTACCTTGATTATAGGGCTTTGGATACAGGATGAACTTAACTACAATAATTATTTTAAGGATAAAAGTAAAATAGCCCAGGTATTTCAATCCCAAACCTTTAATGGGGAAACAGGAACAGGGCCTGCCATTCCCAGGCCACTGGAAATGGCGCTTCGAGATGGCTATAAAGATAATTTTAAGTACTTGGTCATGTGTTCATGGACCAACGACCACTATTTAAGAAATGGGGACATCAGCATCTCAAGGGCAGGGAATTATATGCAACAAGAAGGGCCAGAACTTTTTGGGATTGAAGTCATAAAGGGCGAAAATGATGGGCTTAGGGAAATCAATTCGATTATGCTTTCGGAATCTACCGCCAATGCTCTTTTTGGAAACGAAGACGCAATTGGAAAAATCGTAAAAGTTAGTAATCAGCACGATTTGAACGTTAGTGCCGTATACAAGGATATCCCAGTAAATAATTCGTTCAACGATACTGATTATATTATCCCATGGGAAAAATATTTAGCCAATAATGAATGGATTCGCAATGCCGAAGATCAATGGGGTAATAATTCTTTTCAAATGTTTGTGCAGATTGCTGAAAACACATCTTTCGAAAAAGTATCCACTACTATTGCCAATGTTAAAAAAACACTGAATGAAGATTCAGCAGAATTTAACCCTCAGCTATTTTTATTGCCCATGGAGGATTGGCATTTAAGAAGCAATTTTGTTGATGGCAAAAGGTCTGCGGGTCGTATAAAATATGTATGGCTCTTTGGAATAATTGGTGCTTTTGTATTGCTCCTGGCCTGTATTAATTTTATGAACTTAAGTACGGCAAGGTCTGAAAAAAGGGGTAAAGAAGTGGGCATCCGGAAATCAATAGGCTCGCAAAGAGGACAATTGATCTATCAGTTTTTGAGTGAATCTTTTTTGGTAGTATCATGTGCTTATTTTTTGGCCCTATTAGTTGTGCTATTGACCTTGAACGGATTCAACGATCTGTCAAGTAAAGCAATTTTATTTCCATGGGATAATGGTATTTTCTGGTTGGTTTCTTTGGTGTTCGTTTTGTTTACATCTTTATTGGCAGGCAGTTATCCGGCACTTTATCTTTCATCCTTTAAACCGGTCGATGTTTTAAAAGGAACTTTCAAATCCGGGAAGTACGCAGGATTGCCAAGAAAAATTTTGGTCGTACTTCAGTTCACAGTTTCGGTAGCATTTATTATCGGAACGGTCATCGTAATGCAACAGATCAACTATGCCAAAAACCGCCCGGTTGGTTATGATAAGGAAGGCTTGATTCAAATACCCACTTTTAGTGAAGACTTTTTTGGAAAGTATGATTTAATGCGAAGTGAATTTCTTGGGTCAAATGCAGTGGTTGAAATGTCGACTTCAAGTAGTCCAACTACACAAATATGGTCCAATCGAAGTGGATTTACATGGGAAGGTAAACCGGAAGGTTTTCAAGAAGATTTGGCGTGGACCGAGGTTTCTCCGGAATATGCAAAATCATTGAATTTAAAGATTATCGAGGGCCGTGACTTTTCACGAGAGTTCGCTACCGATTCCCTGGGTGTCCTTATCAATGAAACTGCAAAAAAGTATTTGGGAATGCCAGACCCAGTGGGTAAATTTTTGAAGGACGATAATGATGAAGATCCTAATCCGCCCTTAAAAATTATCGGGGTGGTAGAAGACATGATTACCCAATCACCATATGAGCCGGTAAAACAGGGTATTTATGTATATGACCGAAATAATAATGCCAGTTATTATAACCTTAGGCTGAATCCAAACCAGAGTGCTAGTCAAAACCTGGCCCTGGTGGAACGTGTTTTTAAGGAACATTTTCCTGATATCCCTTTTCAATATGACTTCGTAGATGCCCAATACGGCGAAAAGTTTGCTTCGGAAGAACGTATAGGTACCCTTTCAGGAATTTTTACGGCGCTGGCCATTTTAATAAGTTGTTTGGGGCTTTTTGGGCTTACTTCATTCGTGGCCGAACAGCGTACCAAAGAAATTGGGGTGCGAAAAGTTCTGGGTGCCTCCGTTTTTAATGTTTGGAATATGCTTTCCAAAGACTTTTTGAAGTTAGTAATTATCTCTTGCTTTATTGCAGTACCCATCGCGTATTATGTTATGAACGGATGGTTGCAGGAATATCCGTATCGAGTACTACTTAAATGGTGGATTTTTGCACTTGCCATGGCTGGAGCCATGGGTGTTACGGTGCTAACAGTAAGTTTTCAAGCTATTAAAGCTGCAAAACAGAATCCGGTCAAAAGCTTGAGAACCGAGTAAAGCCCCCTAACCCCCGAAAGGGGGAACTCGTAACTAGGGTTTATAAAGAATGGGTATATTAAAACTCCTCTCTTTTCTAAGGTAAGGAATATGCGCCCCACCGGCCATACGGTTGGGTTTAGAGAAGATAGAGGTATTATCGGAACAAAGCTTGACTCATGAAACTCCAGTTTTAAAATATTGAATACGAAATCAGCTAAAAAATCCTAGTTTTAAATGGAAATACATATAGGAAGTAGTTAGTACCAGTAAAAAGAGAACTATGCTTTTAAAATACGCATTCAGAAATATAAGAAAACGGCCATTTTTAAATGGGATAAAACTGGTAGGCTTATCATTGGGTTTATGTGGCGTGTTATTTATTTCATTGTTGCTAAAAAACGAATTAAATTATGATAATGGACATACCAATGCGGATCGGATTTATAGGTTAACAACTACGTACCCGGAAGCTTTTGAAGGGAATGAATTTGCGCGCATTTCCGATGCTAAAATAATTCCTGAAATCACAGAGCAAATTCCCGAAATAGAAACTGCGGTACGTTTAATGCCTTTGCGCGACAAGCTTATTTTAAAGGCCGAACAACATTTTGCCATTAATCAGGCTTTTGCCGTTGATGACACCTTTTTAAGAGTTTTTGATGTCACTTTTATCGATGGTAACCACGATAAGGCATTGGCACAACCCAGTTCTGCCGTTATAGCTAAATCGCTAGCAACTCGGGTTTTTGGTGATAATAATCCCATAGGGCAATTGATATCCTTACCGCCCGGTCATTATAATACCATTGAAACAAATTTTACGGTAACTGGCGTAATCGAGGACTTCCCTCAGGAAAGCCATATGCATCCAGAATTATTGATTATGCCAGGTGCTGATGTAATTGCCGGTTGGGCCTATGTTTATCTGCTATTAAAGGAAAAGACAACTACGGCCGACTTAAACGATAAAATTTCTCAAAAATTAAATGAGTATTATGGTTTAGAAGAAGGGGACGAAGCAAAAATGCAGGCCCACACAATGAACCTTAAAGACATTCATTTAAAATCCCACTTACTACGTGAGATTGAACCAAATGGGAGTATGTCCAATATATATTTACTAGCTGTCGCTGGGTTAATTTTACTTTTTATCTCTATGAGTAATTTTACCAGTTTAAACCTGGGAATGGCAGGTTATCTTGGAAAATTTTTAGTTTTGAACCAGATATTAGGATCTTCTAAACGTATCATGCTACACTATTTTCTGTTAGAAAGTGCGATTATAATTTTCAGTTCCTTGGTTATCGTATTGGCAGGTTCGTTTAAAGTAAATCAGCTAATTTTGAATCGCTATCAGTTTAATCTCCTGGAGGGCAATGAATGGTTTGTGTTGGGTATCCTGTTGTTATTTTCCCTATTTAGTTTGTTAGCTGGTGTTCAGCCTATGCTCAAAAATCGATTTCAAAATTTTACCTTAGAAAAAAGAATTAAGGGAGAAAGCACGGCACAAACCCATAAAATACTTTTAGTTTCACAGTTTGCCTTGGCTATTATTTTACTCGTAGGTGTCTTTGTTATTTCCCGTCAAACGGATTATGCACTTAGGAATGCTATGGGAGCTGATACAGATAATGTAATAGCTATCCCCTATGTTCATGCGGAGGTTCAGAAAGATTTTCAGGTTTTTAAAACAGAACTTCTGAAGCAAAGTGCCATTGGTTCTGTATCCGCTATGATGGCTCCTCCGGGTGGCGAAACAAATGATATGTTCGCTTTTAAAATGAAAGATGTCCCTAATAATGATACAGAATATATTGGCGTTTTTTCCTGTGACTATTCTTTTGCAAATGTATTTGGAATCCCTTTTCTAGCAGGCACAAACTTTACAGAAATAAATAAAGATCAAGATGGTAACGGAGAATACCTGATTAATGAAACCGCCTTGCATTATTTAGGTTTTCAGGAGCCCAATGCAGTATTAGGTAAAGATTTTGGATTGATTTCACCTGTGGAAGGTGTTCAAATTCCAAAAGGGAAAATTATAGGCG
Source organism: uncultured Maribacter sp. (assembly GCA_964353165.1). Lineage (GTDB taxonomy): Bacteria > Bacteroidota > Bacteroidia > Flavobacteriales > Flavobacteriaceae > Maribacter. Next base: position 39,576 of record CAYGUY010000022.1, on the reverse strand, counting down.
TAGTGGAAGATTTCCATCTATCCGGGGTTCAGACCAAAGTAGAGCCTTTGGCACTGTTTAAACGAGAAAACAGTTGGTTGGAAAATATTGCTATTAGTTACGAACCAGCTGCAAGAAAGGAAGCTATAGCAAGTATTAAAGCTACTTGGGAACGGTTGTTTCCTAGTTATCCCTTGCACTATTTTCAGGTCAGTAGTCTGTACAAAAACGTGTATAAAACAGAACTGTTACAGAAAAACTTAATTCTGATGTTTGCCTTAATTGCTGTGTTTGTTTGTGCCATGGGCGTATTGGGACTATCCTTGTTAATTGCACAAAAACGATTTAAGGAAATTGGTATTCGTAAAGTAAATGGTGCTACCATTTCTGAAATTTTGGTACTACTCAATACAGATTTTTTGAAATGGGTGCTCCTTGCCTTCATTTTTGCAACACCAATCGCCTATTGGACTGCTGCTAAATGGCTAGAAGGCTTCGCGTATAAAGTAGACCTTGGTTTGTGGATCTTTCCATTGGCCGGAGGTATCGTCGTGTTGATAACCATGTTAACGGTGAGTTGGCATAGTTTTAAAGCTGCAAAACAAAATCCTATTGAGAGTCTAAGAACGGAGTAAAAAGTTTTCGAAGGCCAAAAAAGAGTTTCTTATTGGAAAGTTTATAGCACTGGAAAGAAAACGTCTTCCGTATACCAAAGGGAGGAGCTAGAAAATAATAAAGCACTGTAAAATTTTTATACAAAATTTGTCCAATTTTTTTACAGTATTTTAATTGAAATATATTTAATATTCTGAATAACAGTAATTTATGTTTTGGCATAGTAATAGAGTGAGTTGTGTCAGGACAACTAAAATAGCTTCATGTACAAACTGTTTCTAAAAATCGCAATCCGGTATTTACTCAAGAATAAGCTCTATTCTTTTATCAATATTTTTGGATTGGCTGTTGGCATCGCTTCTTTTGTACTCATTATGCTCTATGTTAATTACGAACAGAGCTATGATAAATTTGAAGGGTCAGAAAATGTCTACCGAGCCTATATGGATTATCTAGAAGGCAACGAGTTTGTTGCGGGAGACGCCCAAACCTATAATTTAACCGGGCCTTCCTTACAGAAGGAATTCCCTGAAGTGTTGGATTATGTTCGCTTGTTCTATTTTGAAAAGATGACCTTTCAATTGGGCGATAGAATACTAGAGCAGCCCTTAGGCTCCTTGGCAGACCCAAGCTACTTTGATATTTTTAACTATCCGCTACTTAAAGGGGAAAAGAAAGATGTCTTATCCCAACCTTATTCTATTGTACTATCAGAATCTTTTGCACAAAAATTATTTGGTGCTGAAGATCCAATGCGAAAAACAATTTCAGCCTTTCACGATGGTGAAAAAGCTATTCTGACGATTACTGGCGTTATGGCAGATGTGCCAAAAACTGCGCATTACAGAAACTCTTTCCTAATTTCTTATGAAACGGAAAAAACTTGGACAGAGTGGGGCCCTCAGGCACATGAACTCAACTGGAATGCAAATAACTATTATACTTTTTTGAAAATAGACCCTAATACGAACCCAGCCCTGCTAAGGCAGAAAATAATAGATAGCGATATAGAAGAAGACGAAGAGGAAAGGCATAATATTGAGCCACTAGAGGATATACATCTATATTCGGACAAACCTTACGAAGTTTCGGCCAACGGTAGCGTTACCAGAATCAAATTTTTAATGGCCATTGCGTTTATTATTCTTATTCTTTCGTGGCTAAACTATGTAAACCTCTCCGCAACAAAATCAATGGAGCGCGCAAAAGAGGCAGGTATTCGTAAGGTGTCTGGGGCTCAAAAATCACAATTGGTTATTCAGTCCTTGATAGAATCTGTTTTATTGAATTTTATCGCTATTTCAATCTCTTTGGTCTTAGTAGCCATATTACTCCCAGTATATAATATGATTACAGGGAAGGATCTTAGCTTTGGTATATCAAACATTTCTGCTCTGGTACCCTACTTTATGTTCATACTACTGGGTATGATTCTAGCAGGTTTATACCCTGCGATTTTATTGAGTAGTTATTCTCCTGCAAAAGCGCTTAAGGGAAAAATACAAACATCTACGCAGGGGTTAGCTATTAGAAAAGGGCTTATCGTTACGCAGTTTTTGGCAACAATTGTTCTGTTAATAGGCACTATTGTAGTTACCAAGCAGATTAATTTTTTAGAAAATCAACCTATTGGTACTAATATTAAACAAGTTATCGCATTAAAGGGAGAGGTTGTTACCACAAAGTCAGATTCGCTTTTGATCAATGATTTTAAAGTCTTGGAAGGTGAGCTCAAAAGGTTGCCCTTCGTAGAAAAGGTTGCCATTGCACAAACCTATCCTGGAGATAGTTTTGATAATCTATCCTCAACCCGAGGCCTTATCTTACCCGATGGTAGGGAAGAGGATGAGAAGATATTTTATACCTATCATGTACAACCAGAATATTTTGATTTAATGGATATTAATTTTGTGGCTGGCGGAACGTTTCTTCCATCTGCCCAGTTACAGGATAGGCAAGTTATTGTAAATGAGACTTTTCTCAAAAACATGGGAATTTCATCTGCGGAAGAGGTGCTAAATAAAACCTTAGGATTTTGGGGGCACAGCGAATGGAGGATAGCTGGAGTGATCAAGGATTATTATCATTTTGGTTTAAAGAGTCCCATGTTGCCAATGGTAATTCGATATCAAAGAGATGTAAACAATCTTTTAGTGAAGCTAAATCCTTCTGCGGCATCGGTAGCAGGTTTTGAATCTTCCATTTCCCAAATAAAATCGGAGTGGACGCGAATTTTTCCAAAAAGCACCTTTAATTATACGTTTTTAGATCAAAAATTCGAGGCTCAATATACAGAGGATAAGGCCTTTGGATCTGCATTTCAGGTGTTTACGGTATTAGCTATATTAATTGCTTCCCTGGGACTTTTTGGTCTTACCTCCTATACTGTAGTACAACGTAAAAAGGAGATAGGTATACGCAAGGTAAACGGAGCAACAATCCCTCAAGTATTAGCGCTATTGAATAAGGATTTTGTAAAATGGGTGGGCGTTGCATTTATACTCGCAATACCAATTTCTTGGTATGTTATGAATCAGTGGTTGGAAGGTTTTGCCTATAGAACAACTCTCAGTTGGTGGGTGTTTGCCATTTCAGGAGTTGCGGCACTTTTAATTGCGCTATTAACGGTAAGCTGGCAGAGTTTTCAAGCGGCGACAGCAAATCCTGTAAATTCCTTAAGAGACGAATAAAGAGAACATCAATCAAAAATCAAACAATACATGTTTAAAAACTATTTTAAAATCGCCTGGAGAAATTTAACGAAGGACAAAACTTTTACGTCTATAAATGTCGTTGGTCTTTCGGTTGCATTCACAGTAGCGATACTGCTTTCTATGGCTGGTTTTTTCGATTTGTCGTACGATAAGTTCCATACCAATGCAAGCGATATCCATAAAGTATATTGGGTAGGGCAGACCCCAAAAGGTCCTGTAGCTAACGTAAGTCACCCCGCACCTCTAATGGATGCCATAAAAGCAGATGTTCCCATTGTTAATAAGGCAACGCGCCATTTAGAGCAAGAGGCCATTGTCTCTTATGGAGAAAAAGAGATTAATATGGATGCCATTTGGGTGGATGCAGATTTCTTTAACATATTCACATTTCCATCTATAAAAGGGAAAATGAACAATCTTTTGGAGCGACAATCGGATATTGTGATTACAGCAGAGACTTCTAAAAAATTGTTCGCTGGGGAAGAAGCCGTTGGTAAAACAGTGCAAATTTTGATTGACGGTCAAGACCAACCTTTTACCGTCAGCGCTGTGGTTGCGGATGTACCCGTACAAAGTAATCTAGATTTTGAGGTAGCTATACGATTTGAGAAAGAGGCCGGTTTTACAAGTAACCAAAATTCATGGAATGCAAGATATCATGATGTTTTTGTGCAATTAGAGCCCAACGCCAACCCGAGTAGGTTTGAGGAAGCAACCCGTTCTTTGGTTGATATTAACCTTAAAGAGCGCATGGAAAGTGCTAAAAGGGATGGTGCACAGGCCAATTCAGATGGTCGTTTTTATAAGTATGAGCTTCTGGCATTAAAGGATATCAACTTTGCAAGTTTTACCAAAGGTGATGTAGAGGTAAATCGAAGTACATCGTATCTGGTTTTAGCGATAGCATTTTTAATACTATTCATTGCCTGTGTAAATTTCATTAATATGAGTTTGGCAAAAAGTGGACAACGCTTAAAAGAGGTTGGTATGCGAAAGACACTAGGTGCAAAACGAAAAGAACTTTTTCTGCAATTCTGGAGCGAAAGCCTTTTTATATTTCTAGTTTCAGTAGCCATTGGAGTGCTATTAAGCGCATTGCTAATAGATGAATTTAAAACCTTGTTCAGAACTGAGGTGTCATTCGATTTAATTTTATCCCCTATACTCATAAGCATATTTTTACTTGCAGTATTAATTATCACTCTTGTTATTGGAGGTTACCCAGCCCTTTTAATGAGCAAACTAGGAACTATACAGTCTCTAAAAGGAAAAATGGAATCATCAGGAAAAAATAGGGTACGTGATGTTCTTATGATCATTCAGTTTGGGATTGCCATTTTATTGATAAGCGGCACACTGGTCTTAAAAAGTCAGATAGACTATTTGCGCAACAAAGACCTTGGCTTTAATAAAGAGCAAGTACTTTCTTTTCCTTTGGACGGCAAAAAGAACAGTTACAATGCCCTGGAATTGCTAAGAAACGAATTAGCAGGAAACCCTGATGTTTTAAAGGTATCAGGGGCTGATAACAATTTAGGTTATGGTAAAGATGGTAGTGTCTCCAAAAGTATGTTTGGATTTGAATACAAGAACAGGGTGATTAATACCAATTACCTAACGGTCGATTACGATTATGTAGAGACCCTAGATTTGGAAATGGTGGCTGGTCGTAATTTTCAAAGGGATTTTGCTACAGATAGTATAGGCGTGGTTATCAATGAAGCTATGGCAAAAGAATTTGGCGAAAAAGACCCCTTATCAGCTTATGTTAGTTTTGACGGTTCGTTACGCTTTCCTGTTATTGGGGTGGTCAAAGACTACAATTTTGAAAAACTGGACAAAGCTATAGAACCCATGACCATGATGATGAGCCGAAACTATCCGCTATCCTATGCTTATGTAAAAGTCGCGCCAAAAAATTTGGCAAACACTTACAATGTCATAGAAAAAACCTGGGCCAAAATAGAGCCCAATGCAAAATTCTTGGGTTCTTTTTTAGACGAAAATATCAATAGAACATTTAAAAAAGAACAGAGAATGTCCACTATGATTACTACGGGTTCCATAATTGCAATCATCCTAAGTTGTATTGGACTTTTTGCAATGTCAATGATGATTGTTTCCCAACGTACTAAGGAAATCGGAATTCGTAAAGTAATCGGCGCAAGCGTTATGTCCATCACCTACATATTGACCAAAGATTTTGTAAAACTTATCGTATTTGCTTTTATTCTAGCAACACCTATTGCTTGGTGGTTTTCAAGGCAATGGTTAGAGAATTATGCAAGTCGTATCGATTTAAGTTGGAGCTTTTTTGCAATTTCCGGATGTCTCGCTCTTCTTATAGCTGTGGTCACCATTAGTACAAGAACTATTAAAGCAGCTATCGCCAATCCAGTAAAGTCTTTAAGAGATGAATAGAAAAATGTAAACAAATAGAATTATGCTACTACAATTAAACAATATTTTCAAATGGGTCAATTCGGGTGGCCAACGAATTTTTCTATTAAAGGATATCAACCTACAAGTTGAGGAAGGCGAATTTATTTCTGTTATGGGACCGTCGGGGTCTGGAAAATCGACCTTACTTAATGTAATCGGGATGTTGGATACTTTTGATGAAGGAGAATATCATTTTTTGGATGAATCCGTTCATGTCTTAAAGGAAAAACATAGAGCTAATTTGTATAAGGAGTATATTGGATTTGTATTTCAATCCTATCACTTATTGGACGAACTAACGGTACAGGAGAATCTGGAAATGCCCTTGCTATATAAAAAATACAAAGGGTCCGAACGAAAGGCAATGGTAGCGGATATGTTGGATAGATTCAACATTGTAGGTAAAAAAGACTTGTTTCCGGCGCAATTGAGTGGTGGTCAACAGCAATTGGTTGGTGTTGCAAGGGCTCTTATTGCCAATCCAAAATTGATTCTTGCAGATGAACCCACAGGAAACTTGAACTCGAAGCAAAGTGAGGAAATCATGGAGTTGTTTAAAAAGTTGAACCAGGAAGATGGTGTAACGATAATTCAAGTGACACA
>CAYGUY010000022.1:27353-33123 GCA_964353165.1 uncultured Maribacter sp. | reverse complement strand
GCCTCATCATACAAATTACCCACAAGGGTAATACTTGTAGGGTGTTTTTCTTCATCCAGCCCTGTAGGTATAGTAATCACAGGATGACCGGTAAGGTTGGTAATTACCAATTGGCGATTGCCAAAACTTGGAGAGATGAGCACATCATACTGCTTCATTATAACGTTCATTTTTTCGATAAGGACCTGTCTATGTCTATTTGCCTGTAGGTATTCTACCGCCGGAATAAACCGTGATTGTCTAAGTGAATTTGCTCTAGATTTTTGATGCTGTTCTACCATCTGGTCTACATCACCCGAACGCACTAAATCATCAAAAAATGCCCCGGCTTCTGCCCTTAATATAATATCAAAACCTTGGTATGGTACATCTTCTGGTAGTTCAACTTCAGTTAGTTTTAATCCTAATTTTTGGAACGTTTTAATGGCCCGTTCAGAATTTTTTTTACTTAGGGTAGTATCTTTTTCAATATCGTTTTTTAAATACCCTATCCTAAGAGTATTGATGTCTTTTTTGGGTTCAAAACCATCAGGGTACGCTGTAGTTGTTCGGTCTTTTGTGTCTTCTCCAGTGATGATACTGTAAACTATTGCGCAATCTTCCGCACTTCTCGCCATAGGACCAACCTTGTCCATAGACCAGCTTAGACTCATAACGCCATGTCTACTTACTCTGCCGTAGGTAGGCCTTAATCCGGTAATACCGTTTTTTGTACTCGGCGAGGTAATAGAACCTAAGGTTTCTGTACCAAGGGCAAAAGGAACTAAGCCTGCGGATGTAGCTGAACCGGAACCTGCGGATGAACCACTGGCACCTTCATCCGTATCCCATGGATTTTTTGTCTTACCACCGAACCAAACATCACCTCTGGCCAAGGAACCTGAGACCAGTTTGGCAATAAGGACCGCCCCAGCGTTTTGTAGTCGTTCAATCACGGTCGCATTCATATCTATCTCCTGATTTTTATAAGGTTCGGCACCCCAGGTAGTTTTGTAGCCTTTGACGGCCATTAAATCTTTTACCCCATAGGGAATGCCATGTAGTACGCCCCGGTATGTGCCTTCTGCTAGTTCTTTATCCAATTTTTTTGCTTGTTCAATAGCCATTTCTTCGGTAATTGTGATGGTGCATTCCAGGATTGGATTATACTTTTTATGGCGTTTAATAAAGAACTCAGTGAGTTCCCATGAAGTAATTTTTTTATACTTAATAAGTGAGGCCAGTTGAAGAATGGAATAAAAAGCAAGATCATTCTCGTTTTTAGGTAATTCTACTCCTACGGGTATTTCCCAATCTGGAAAACCAGCTTGAGGTTTTGGAGTAAAATCTTTGGGTATGGGGTCAAAACGAATAGCTGGAAAAACCTCATTATCCAGAGCATATTTCCGTAAAGAATCAAAACCTTCTTTATTTCGCTCCAAATAAGGATAGATAGTATCAATCTGTTTTTTATCGAAATCTAATCCGATAAGTTTTAGACTATTGGTAACATCTTTTTTTGAGAATTCAGCGTTGGATTTTTTACAATCACATAGGAGTAAGAGCAAAAGGCTTCCTAGGATTAATCCACCTACTGGTTTATGAAATAAGGGCATGTATTTTTGCTTTGATTTAGTACTCCTAAAGTACACTATTTGTATGGTTTTGATACTTTGACAGCTTCAAAACAGATTAAAAATACATTTCTAATAACAGTAAGATCTGTTTATAACGACATCTTCATTTTCAATGGCATAACTTCTCCATCTCACCGCTAAGAGTTATCTTTGTTGTTTAGAATCAGTATACATAATGAAGCTAGATAAAAAGGATATATTAAAAGCCTTAGAGCTTATCACTGTTCCTGGTGAGGGCCAGAACATGGTGGAAAGCGGCGCTATCAAAAACATTCAAATTTTTGGTGACGAGGTAGAGGTAGATATGGTGATTACCAACCCCAGTCTACAGGCACGAAAAAAGACCGAGGTGGAAATTTTAAAAATTATCCACAAGGAGGTTTACGAGAAGGCAAAAATCAAAATTAATATCGAGGTCGATGCTCCAGCGGCCAAACCCAAGATGAATGAAATAAAAGGAAAGCCTATCCCAGGTATACAAAATATTATTGCTGTAGCATCTGGTAAAGGGGGCGTTGGCAAATCTACGGTTACGGCAAACCTAGCGGTAACCTTGGCCAAGATGGGATTTAAGGTGGGCTTGTTGGATGCCGATATTTATGGTCCCTCTATGCCCATTATGTTCGATGTTGCACAAGAGAAACCATTAGCGGTAAACATTAACGGAAAATCCAAAATGAAACCGGTAGAAAGTTATGGCGTAAAATTACTTTCCATAGGGTTTTTTACCCAACGTGATCAAGCTGTGATTTGGCGGGGACCTATGGCTTCGAAAGCCTTAAATCAAATGATTTTTGATGCCCATTGGGGTGAGATAGATTTCATGTTGTTGGACTTGCCTCCTGGTACTGGAGATATACATTTGAGTATTATGCAGGCAATGCCTGTAACAGGTGCAGTTGTGGTAAGCACTCCTCAAGAAGTGGCTCTTGCAGACGCACGTAAGGGGGTTGCCATGTTCCAGCAAGATTCGATTAATGTTCCTGTTTTAGGTATCATAGAGAATATGGCCTATTTTACACCTGAGGAACTTCCTGATAATAAGTATTATATATTTGGGAAAGAGGGTGCCAAGCATTTGGCAGAGGACTTAAAGGTTCCTTTTTTAGGTGAAATTCCTTTAGTACAAAGCGTACGAGAGGCGGGTGACATAGGTCGTCCGGCAGCACTTCAATCCGGCACCCAAATAGAGGCTGCATTTGAACACATCACCAAAAACGTGGTACAAGAAGTAGTTCGCAGAAATACGGATATACCGCCTACAGAGGCAATTAAAATAACAACGATGGCAGGTTGTGCTGCCGTTAAAAAGAAGTAGCTATGACAACAATGACTTTGGATGAATTAAGAACAAATGTGGAAAAGGCCTTGGAAGAGATACGTCCATTTTTACAAAGCGACGGTGGGGATATCACCCTTATTTCCATAGACGATCAACGTTCTGTTAAAGTAAGACTGGAAGGTAACTGCATAGGTTGTTCCGTTAACCAAATGACACTTAAAAGCGGTGTAGAGATGACGATTAAAAAATATGCGCCGCAGATAGAAGAGGTTATTAATATGAGTTAGTTACCTGAGAAAAGTCATGTTTTGTTCACTCCCCTAATCTTATTTTTGGCCATTACTAATTAGCAGATTAATGATTACAACAGATATATTGATTATCGGTGCTGGGCCTACGGGTCTTTTTGCCGTTTTTGAAGCAGGATTATTGCAATTAAAATGTCATCTTATAGATGCCTTGCCCCAACCCGGAGGGCAATGTTCCGAGATTTATCCAAAAAAACCTATTTACGATATTCCCGGTTTCCCGGAAGTATTGGCGGGCGATTTGGTGGATAATCTTATGGAGCAAATTAAATCTTTTCAGCCAGGTTTTACCTTGGGTGAGCGAGCGGAAACCATTGAAAAATTAAAAGATGGTTCGTTTATAGTAACTACGAATAAGGGTACAAAACATCATGCGCCTATTGTAGCTATAGCAGGTGGTCTGGGTAGTTTTGAGCCTAGAAAACCGCTACTGGAAAACTTAACGAAGTTCGAGGATAACGGAGTAGCTTATATAATCAAAGATCCGGAAGTATATAGGGATAAGAAAGTGGTCATTGCCGGTGGTGGCGACTCCGCCTTGGATTGGAGTATTTTTCTAGCGGATGTTGCATCCGAAGTTTCCTTGGTACACAGACGTAACGAATTTAGGGGAGCGCTGGATTCCGTAGAAAAAGTACAAATATTAAAAAACGAAGGAAAAATCAACTTAATAACCCCCGCAGAAATTGTTGGTCTCAATGGAACTAGTGCGTTGGAATCCGTTAGTATTAAAAAGAGTGATCAGGAGGAATTGATGACCTTGGAAGTCGATAATTTTATCCCTTTATTCGGCTTGTCGCCTAAACTGGGTCCCATTGGGGATTGGGGACTGGAGATAGAAAAGAATGCGATCAAAGTTGATAATACCTTGGACTATCGAACCAATATCCCCGGTATTTATGCCATTGGCGATGTAAATACTTATCCGGGAAAATTAAAACTGATCCTGTGTGGTTTTCATGAGGCTACCTTAATGTGCCAAAGTGCCTATCAGCGTATTTATCCTGATAAAAAGTACGTAATGAAATATACTACTGTGGGCGGGGTTACTGGTTTTGACGGTACCAAGAAAGAGGCTCCAAAGGCCGTAGTAAAAGCGATAGATTAGAATGACCGATGTAAAAATAAAAATCACAGATCGGGATGGTGTGTTGCACGAGATAGATGCCCCGACCGACATGAATATGAACCTCATGGAGGTTGTTAAGGCCTATGAGCTAGCCCCAGAAGGTACCATTGGGGTTTGCGGTGGCATGGCCATGTGTGCCTCTTGTCAATGTTATGTCCTATCGGAACATGACCTTCCAGAAAAATCCGACGATGAAGAGGCGATGCTATCGGAAGCTTTTAATGTAAAGGATAACTCCCGTTTAGGATGTCAGCTGCATATTTCTGAGGAAATGGATGGACTTGAGGTGGAATTGGCTCCGGAGGAATAAATATATTTGTAGTCCTTTTCCTTCTTTTTGTAATATGGATATCTCATCTGGTATACTTATTTTGCTGGTTTAAAACATTTTATTTTTCTGTCTTCAGAGATATTGTTCTTTTGTCATACTAAGTCAAAATTAGGCTTTGGTGTTTTTTAAAATTGATATCTGTGAAGTTTACTAAACATTTTCTTTTTCTTTTAATCGGTTTGAACACTCTTTTATTGAGTGCCCAGTGCCCTGGCCCTGGTGCATGTGCCCCCGGAAGTTTTAATCCTAGTTTTGAGCAAATAGATCCATCATCTATTGTGGGTGCTGTATTCTGTTCCGGACAAACAAGAACGTTTACCATTGGTGTTGGCCCTTGAACCACAAATGAGGCTGCAACTGGGGATATTGAGTTTGTAACCTTGTTTTTTGATTTTGATTGTGATGGTGTTTTTGAATACAGTGTAAATGACTCTTGTAGTTATGTGAATCCTGGTGGTTGTAATGTAGATTTATCTGTGGTTGCTCCAACAGTTTTAGTGCCAACTACCTATAACGCAAGGGCACATCTTGTTTATAACACTGCAACAACAGATCCTTGTGCAAATCTGCCAGGTGGTTGGGGTGATATAATTGACTTTACAATAACCGTAAATTTACCGCCAGAACCTTTATTAACAAGTACAGATGTAGATAATACAATTTGCGAAGGGGATAGTGTAACGTTTACAGGAACTGATGGTGATGAGTATGAGTTTTATGTGAACGGAACCAGTGTTCAAGCCCAATCGGTAAGCAATACATTTACTACTTCATCATTGGACAATGGCGATGTTGTAACTGTTAGAGCACTAGATACCTTAAGTGGCTGTGATACGTTTAGTGCCGGTATTACCACATCAGTATTGGACCCCGCAATTAATACCCAGCCGTTAGTTAGTCAACCTGTTTTTGCAGGTGTAGACACTATTTTTTCGGTAGTTACTACAGATGTGGACACCTATCAATGGCAAGTAAGTACGAATGCTGGAGCTAGTTTTAGTGATATTGCAGATGGTGCATTCTATAGTGGTACTACAAGCACATCATTGACTATAATCTCTCCTGAAATAGATAAGAACAATTATATCTATCGTGTTGTAGTTT
>CAYGUY010000022.1:17451-27253 GCA_964353165.1 uncultured Maribacter sp. | reverse complement strand
CTGTTGAGGTTGACTTTAGAGATATCCTTTCCATCAATGGTAATAGTGCCCGATTCGGGATTCAAGAAAGTGGCTGCTAAACCCGCAATGGTGCTTTTACCGGATCCTGAACTTCCGACAAGTGCCACCACCGAACCAGATTTTACCTCAAAGTTTATGTTGTGCAATACTTCTTTGTCTTCTTCGTAGGCAAAAGAAACATCGTTAAAAACGATATCGCCTTTCATCTTTTCGAGGACTATAGTGCGGTTTTCTTCGTCCGATTCCGGGGTCATATTCATAAGTTCTTCGGTGCGATCTAGGCCTGCCAAAGCTTCGGTGAGCTGGCTTCCGATGTTACTCATTTGTACTATAGGGGCGACCATCAATCCCAATAAAAAGGTAAAAGTTAGGAACTCCCCAATTGTAAGTTCGTCCATCATGATTTTATAACCACCAATCCCCATGATTCCTGTAGTCGCAATTCCTAACAGAAAGGTAGAGGAACTGGTCATAAATGCGGTAGCGGTCAAACTCTTTTTTACATTTAGGAACAAACGCTCTACTCCCTCCTCAAAAATACTGTTCTCTTGGGCTTCGGCATTAAAACCTTTGATGACACGGACCCCGCCCAAGGTTTCTGTTAATCGGCCTGTAACTTCCGCATTGATTTTTCCTCGGTTCCTGAAAATTGGTCGGATGATTTTGAATGCCTTTAATGCAATCAATGCAAAAATGGCCAAGGGCACTAGGGTAAACAGGGTCATGGTCCAGCTTATTTGCAATAAAAGAACTAGGGAAACGACTGCGGTAATGGTGCCGCCTACCAATTGTACCAATCCTGTGCCGATGAGATTTCGTACGCCTTCAACATCGGTCATGATGCGGGAGACCAAGGCTCCCGATTTTGCATTGTCAAAAAACCGAATAGGAAGTGAAAGCACTTTTTTCTGCACCTGGGCCCTAAGTTCAGAGATAAGGTACTGAGCTTGAACGCTTAAGATTTTAGTGAGTAAAAAGGATGTTACAGCCTGTACAAAGATGGCTAGGGCAACCGCTGCTACCAACCATTTTAAAAAAGCTACATCCTTGTTGGGGATTATGTCGTCCATTAAATATTTAAGGGACAAAGGCGCAACGAAACTAGCAGCCTTACTGACCACAATCAATGCCAATCCAATAAAAACGAGATTACGCCTAGGCCAAATAATGGTCTTGAACGCACTTAACATACTTACTTTTTTCTCTGCCATAGGGCTTTTCGCTTTTAATGTGCAAGGTACTTTAAATCGTTAAGTTTTTGGGCGGGAATGTTATGACTTGTTTTTATCTTTAAAAAAATAAAACAGCCTTTTGATGAAACAGATTTCTCTTTTCCTCGTATGCCTTTTAATTATTTCTTGTAAAACCGAACCTCAAGTCGCTGAGCAGGTAGATTACGATTCCATGTCTCTTGTCGAAAAGGCAGAACGGGTAACCATCATCAGAGATAATTTTGGTGTGCCCCATATTTACGGAAAAACAGATGCCGATGCCGTTTTTGGTTTACTCTACGCACAATGCGAGGACGATTTTAATCGGGTGGAACAAAATTACATCTGGGCCACGGGCCGTTTGGCCGAGGTGGAAGGCGAGGAAGCACTCTACAGCGACCTGCGTGCAAAATTGTTCATGACCGAGGCCGAAGCAAAAGCCAATTACGATAAGAGTCCTGCTTGGCTCAAACAATTATGTGATGCCTTTGCCGATGGCATTAATTATTACCTAGAAACACATCCGGAAGTCACGCCAAAATTACTCACCCGTTTTGAACCTTGGATGCCCATGTATTTTAGCGAGGGCAGTATTGGCGGAGATATAGAACGGATTAGGACAAGTAAGATAAAAGCTTTTTATGAAGGGAATATGGAAGTTCCTGAATCGGAACTAATTGCCATTCAAAAAGAAGAAGAGATGGCAGAACCACAAGGTTCCAATGGTATTGCAATTTCTGGTGATTTAACGCAATCCGGTAACGCCATGTTATTGATTAATCCACATACTTCCTTTTATTTTCGAGGCGAGGTGCATGTAGTTTCCGAAGAGGGTTTGAATGCCTATGGTGCGGTTACTTGGGGGCAATTTTTTGTGTACCAAGGTTTTAATGAAAAGACTGGGTGGATGCACACCTCTACGTACACTGATGTTATGGATGAATTCAAGGAGAATATTACCAGGTTAGATGGTAATGTATTGTATCAATACGGAGAAGAACTACGACCAGTTGAAGTCTCTGAAATCACTTTGAAATACAAAACCGATGAAGGTATGCAGGAAAAAGTATTTCCCGCCTATCGCACACACCACGGGCCAATCACACATTTGGAGGATGGAAAATGGACGGCATCCGCCATGATGTGGGAACCCGTAAAAGCCTTGGAGCAATCTTTTGTGAGGACTAAAAAAGAAGGGTACAAAGGTTTTCGTGAGATGATGGATATTCGAACGAACTCCAGCAATAATACGGTTTATGCGGATGCAGAGGGAAATATTGCTTATTTCCATGGAAATTTTGTTCCCAAGCGCGATGTCGGTTTTGATTATTCCCAACCTGTGGAGGGATGGAACCCAAAGACCGATTGGCAAGGATTGCACACCGTAGATGAAAATATTTTGGTACTGAACCCTAATAACGGATGGATTCAAAACTGTAATTCCACACCGTACACATCAGCTTTAGAATTTAGTCCTAAGAAAGAAGATTATCCCTATTACATGTCCAGAGATCAAGAAAATTTTAGAGGTGTCCATGCCATTGCACTTTTAAAAGATAGAAAAGGCTATACCTTGGATACTTTAATTCAATTGGCGCATGATCCTTACTTGCCCGCTTTTGAGGCTTTGATTCCTGGTTTAATAAAGGCCTATTACGCATATGATGATAAAAATCCGAAATTTCTGGGCCCAATGACTCTATTGGAAGATTGGGATTTTAAAACCTCCAAAGAATCGGTAGCCATGACTTTAGCCCATTTTTATGGAACACGTTATTATGATAAAGGGAAATATCCGGAAGGTTTAAATGCTATGGAACGTATTCACTATTGGGGCAGTCAACCTGGTGAACAACTTGAGATTTTTGAAGAAACGATTGACCAACTAACGGCCAATTTTGGCACTTGGAATATCCCCTGGGGAGAAGTGAACCGCTACCAACGTTTGAACGGGGACGAGCGTCAGCAATTTGATGATAACAAACCTAGCGTTCCCGTAGGTTTTGCATCCGGTACTTGGGGAGCGCTAGCTGCCTACGGAGCGCGCTATACGGCGGAAGGTGCCAAGAAAATCTATGGCACAAGGGGGAATAGTTTTGTGGCTGCAGTAGAGTTTGGTGATAAGGTAAAGGCGAAGACTATTTTAGCAGGGGGTCAAAGCGGCGATCCCGATTCGCCACATTTTAATGACCAGACCCAAAAATATTTAGACGTAGAATGGAAAGACGCTGTCTTTTATAAAGAGGATGTACTAAAGAGGGCAAAAGAAACATATATTCCTGGAGAACGCAAAGAACCTTAGTCTTTAGTCACAATTAGGGTAGCCTTGGAACCAGTGGACAATAGCCATTTGTTGGAATAAAGTAAATTTCCTTTATCATCGTACACATCTACCTGAGCGGTATTAGGTGCAGCCGAACCATGGTTAAGCGCTTCGAATTCAATTTTATTGAAACCGGATTGTAAATCTACATTAACGCCTCTAAAACCTGCGGTCAACAATAGGTTGGGTTCAACTACAACTTCGTTCACCCAAATTTTCACTCGGTCCCCATCTACATGCTCATGATCTCTGCAGACGATACCAATGAACTTCCCTTCGCTTCTCAAATCTCCTAAATATTGGTCTGGAAAATATTGGCCGGATCCCCCCAAGCGCTCTCCTGGAGCTATTCTAGGATTTATTTTGAGGCCTGCTCCAGCTTGAACCAATTCCTCATCCGGTAACATTTTTACTGGATTAGGTTTGTTGAAATCCAGTGACACTGGTTCCTTTATTAAGGACGGAAAGTCTAACGATGGATTTTTTTTTGCAATACCTAAAGGGTCTTCTTTCTTTAAGACTTCAATCTTTAAAGGCTTTTGTTCAGGAAGGTCTGTCTGTGCCAAAATAGCTGTTCCAAACAGCAGGCAACAATAGAAGGATATAGCATTATAGTTGTTCATCAGCCTTAAAAATTCAAATAAAGATAGCAAATACCCTGCCACAGGAACTTAAGAGCTTGTTAAATTGTGAACTTTTCTACGATGGTATTGGTAATCAATTGATGGCCGTTCTTGTTTGGATGAATAGGGTCCTCTGAATAGCAGTTATCTTTATACCTTAACAACGGACTTTGTATATCTATGGTTCCCAATAAGGTGTCATGGGTTATTGTTTCTACAATAGCTTTAAATTCCTGAAGGACTTCTACTTGGTAATTACGATAAGGATTTTTATAACCAAAATCTTTGTCAGAATCCATTTCAGAGTCACTGCTATCCTGCAAAACCAGAGGCGGAGGTGTTAGAAGTATTGTTTTTATATCTCGTTGCTTTATCTTTTCTAGAAAAGAATAGATCCCTATGGTGTACCGTTCAAATAATTCCTGTGAAGGTTTTCCATAGATGCCACAATTAATGCCGTAGCAAAAAAGTACCATATCAACTTTGGTAGTGTCTAACAACCTGTCCAATCGTTCAAAAAGATACGGCCTAGGTCCTGGATGGTCTTTTTCTGTGAGTCCGGTAATGGTTTCGCTACTTTTTCCCCAGTTTAAAAATGTAAGCTCCAATGAAGGATGGTTCGTATCTACATAATCTTGTAGCATCTGCACGTATCCACTTTTCGTAGCGGTAATACTATCCCCTAAACAAGCTATGGTATCCCCTCTTTTGAGCTTTATCCTATGCTTATCCCTACAATTCCATAGTAAAATACTTAGTGCTGTAAGCGATGTGGTTTGTATGAACGATCTTCTTTTCAATCCCAAGTATCGGTTAAAAAACGAATAAAATTTTTGGACATGATATTTGATATGTCTTCGGACGAATACCCGCTTTTTATAAGCATATTAGGTATTTTCTGCAAATCGGCTATGGTATCTATGTCTGACGGCCCTTGTTCATTGCCAAATCCACCGTCTAAATCGCTTCCGATGCCTACATGCAAAGAATTTCCTGCCAATTGACAAATATGATCAATATTTTGGATAGCATGTTCCAAGGTAACCGCTGTATTTGTTGGATGAGAAATACCTCGTTGCCAATTGGGTACCATCATTGTAGCGTCGAATACCATTCCTATGACCGCTTTTCTTGAAATAAGCTCCGTTAGTTGCTCATCCGAAAACTGTCTGTTGTGATTTACAAAAGTGCGACAATTATTGTGACTGGCCCATACTGGCCCATGATAAACACTCATCGTTTCCCAAAAACTTTGGTCGCATAGATGCGTAGCATCCAATATAAGTTGAAGTCTTTCGATTTCTTTCAGTAGTTCCTTGCCTTTTATTCCTATGCCACCAACAGAGTTTGTTCCAAACGCGTAGGTTCCTGGGCCGTAATGTGCTGGTCCTATTGCACGCAATCCCTGCTCATAAGACTTTTCTAGATAATCCAAACTAATAATGGAATCGGCACCTTCCAAACTTAAAATATATCCTATGGCCGTATTTTCTCTATCTTTTTCCCAATTGTTAAGATGTTCTTTTAATTGTTGGGAATTTGTGATTTGTATGAGTTGCCCATCTGCTTCCATTGCTTTATACCAAGCCAATTGCCCTTGGGTCTGAGCCCATGCTTGGTGCGGGGAGTTCCAACCTGGTAAGGTATTGTTGGTATGAACATACCGCGCTATTTGTGTAGCCACACATAGTCCTATATTTCCTTTTCGCATAGCATCAAAAGAAACGGTATTGTTGCCGCGGTCGGGCTTATCTGCCATTCCTGCTTCGCTTTTTCGTATGGCTTCTACAGACCATCTCAGGTCTCGGTTCCACTCCATGGCGTTCATGGATAGGTCTAAATGTGCGTCAAAAATAAACATGCTTAAATGGTTAGTTTTTGATTACGGGCCACTACTTTCCATTCCTTGGTAACAATTCCGTTTTCTACCATGAGCATGCTACTGTATTTGGCTACTGTGGGGCAAATGTGCATGGGTATAGCGTAGTGCTCATCGCCTACGTTAAGAATTTTAAGGTCGTCATATTCTACTACTAAATGTTCTTCTGATTGTTTTATCTGCTTCCCATGTTCCAATGTAAGAAATTGAACCCTAGGAAAATCCATTTCTGGCGCAATGGACTTATGACCTAAATCAAAGCATAAAATCCCTGCTTTTGGTTTGCTTATGATTCTGGTAAACAAGACCGCTGCCGGGAGAAAATCCATTTCGGGGAAAAGCTTCCCGTAACCGGCATCCCAAAGCAACGTTGTTCCAGGACTGGCAACTACTTTATCACGCTTACAATGAAACGGAAAGGTTGGAGAACCTCCCGCAACAAGAATAGGTTCAGGGAGATTGGCTTGTAGGATTTGTTTTTTAAGTTCAAGTACGCTTTTGAAAGCTTCATCACAGTCCGACTTTCTAATTTCTGTATCAGGATTTCTTAGATGACCGTCGTAGGTATGTAATCCTTTGCTTTCCAGGTTGGAGTGCTCTGAAATAGCTTTGTATAAATGTAATGCCTCTTCACCAGGCACAATTCCGGTACGGTGCATTCCTACGTTCAAATCGATGTATAATGGTAGGCTGATGTTATGCAGTTCCGAAAGTTTCCCCAGTTCCTCAGTAGTTATTGGATTATCTACCAGGGTAGCGAATTCTGTGTTAGGATATGTTTTTATCAATTCAATTAAACGCCCTTGGTTCGCTCCAACGGGTTGCATAGCTAAAAGCACATCTGGAGCACCACAATCTCCTAATAGTTCTGCCTCAGCTATTGTGGCACATTTGAACTTGGTAATTCCTTTTTGCAGTTGCATATTAATAATTTCCGCATTTTTGTGCGTTTTAATATGTGGTCTTAAGTTCTCTGCTCCTCCTGCCATTTGCAACATGGTATTTATATTATGTTGTATACGTTCAGGATATACCAATAGTGAAGGGGATATTAACTTATCGGTTTTCGTAATACTATACCATTCAACTTGGCTCATATATGTTTATTTATGAAGTTCAAACATTGCCTCTATTTCCACAGCGATACCACCAGGAAGCATCATTCCTACCGCACTGCGGACCCCAACACCATCTTCCGGACCAAATACATCAGACATTAGTTCACTATACCCGTTAATAACAAGAGGATGGTCAGTAAAATCAGGCGTACAGTTTACCATCCCCAAGGTTTTGACTAGACGTTTTATGCGATCTATATCACCAAAGTGTGTGGTGATTGTAGCTAGCATGGTTAATGCGGTTTGGCGCGCTGCAGCCTTGCCTTCTTCAAGTGTTAAGTTATCACCTACACGACCAATAATCAATGTTCCATTTGTACGCATACAGCCTTGTCCAGAGACATAGAGAAAATTATCTACTACTAATATTGGTTTGTATAAACCAGCAGGTGGCGGGGCAGGAGGAAGTTGTACACCGAGTTGTTTTAGTCTTTCAGATGGTTTCATAGTCTAGGGTTTAAGGTTTCTATGTTCAAGGTTCAAATGAATACATTTAAAATAAGTACTCCAATCAATCCCATTACACCAACGGTAGTTTCCATCACCGTCCATGTTTTAAGGGTGTCTTTTACGGATAGGTTAAAATATTCTTTAAAAAGCCAAAAGCCACTATCATTTACATGAGAAAGCATTAGGCTACCTGATCCAATAGCGAGCACCATCAGTTCCGGGCTAACATTAGCGCCGCTTGCCAAAGGCAATACAATACCGGCAGCAGTTAGTCCAGCTACCGTAGCAGAGCCCACACAAACCCGTATTATAGTTGCAATTAGCCAGGCCAATATAAGAGGTGAGATAGAAGAACCTTTGAGCATCTCTCCAATATACTCACTAACACCACTATCTATTAAAACCTGTTTTAAAGCCCCAGCTCCCGCAATAATAAGCAATACCATGGTGATTCCCGTTATGGCACTAGCAACGGAATCCATGACCTCTTTCATCTTTTTTCCTCGTGCTAGCCCTAATGTGTAGATGGCTACTAATACTGAAATTAGCATAGCTATCACTGGATTTCCAATGAATAGTAATATTTTAAGAATTTCTGATGCGTCTGGAATTACCAAGCTAGCTATGGCCGCAATACCAATCAATATAACTGGGAGTAATGCGGTAAAAATACTTATTCCCATACCGGGCATTTCCTCTTCCCTTAAAATAGTTGGATTAATAAATTCTTTTAGAGGGGTGGCCTTAATATTTTTCATGGTCCTAGACAGTAAAGGCCCACCTACTATAATGGCTGGAATAGCGACCAGCATCCCATAGAACAAAGTTTTGCCAATATCCGCTTGAAATATTTCTGCTATTGCGGTGGGTGCAGGATGAGGTGGTAGGTAGCCATGGGTTACGGACAAAGAGGCCAACATGGGTAGCCCTACATATAGTAAGGGAAGCCCTGTAGCAGCGGCAATGGTGAAAACCAAAGGAATTAAAATAACGAACCCAACAGAATAGAACATAGGGATTCCAACAATAAAACCAGTAAGTACTACGGCCCATTGGATATTTTTCTTGCCAAATTTCTCAACCAGCTTTGTAGTAATTCTTTGGGCAGCGCCGCTATCTGCGACCAACTTGCCCAACATTGCACCTAGACCTAGGATAATAACCAAGAAACCAAGAATATTACCGATTCCTTTTTGAATGGAATCTACCACGGAAACAGGTTCCATACCCTCAGCGATTCCAACAAATAGAGAAACAACAATAAAAGTGATGAATGGGTTTAGTTTAAATCGGGCGATAAGGATAAATAACAATAGTATTCCCGAGATAACGATAAGCAGTGGCATAAAAGTGGTGGTTGATTGTTCAGTCTTCTAAGATACCACAAAAAATTACGCATCCTAAATTTTGAATAAAGGATGCGTGTTAGATTTTGCAAAAGAGTAAACCAATTTAATCAGTGATTTCTGGGGATAATATTTTATACACTAGGCCTGCCAAGATAGCTCCAACGATGGGAGCAACCCAGAACAACCAAAGCTGATCTATAGCCCAACCACCAGCTATCAAGGCCTGGCTAGTACTACGGGCGGGATTCACCGAGGTATTGGTAACTGGAATACTAATGAGGTGAATGAGCGTTAAGCACAAACCAATTGCTAAGCCGGCAAATCCTTTGGGGGCTTTAGTGTGCGTAACGCCTAGAATAACAAACAGAAAAATAAAGGTCATTACCACCTCTATTACAAGTGCAGAGATCATTCCGTATCCCCCAGGAGAGTTTTCGCCATAACCGTTTGATGCAAATCCACCTACTTCGAATCCTGGTTTTCCACTTGCAATTAAGTAAAGAATTAGACCACCGGCGATCCCGCCTAATACCTGGGCAATAACATAAGGGACTACATCTTTACCTTGAAAACGGCCTCCCATCCATAACCCTATAGATACGGCCGGGTTTAAATGGCAGCCCGAAATATGACCTATTGCATAAGCCATGGTAACTACGGTTAAACCAAAGGCAAGTGATACGCCTACGAATCCAATTCCCAAACCAGGAAATCCTGCGGCTAATACCGCGCTTCCACATCCGCCCAATACGAGCCAGAAGGTGCCAATAAATTCTGCTGTTAATTTTTTCATTTTTAAAGGTTTTGGTTATTATTTGTTTTTTATCC
>CAYGUY010000022.1:0-17351 GCA_964353165.1 uncultured Maribacter sp. | reverse complement strand
CAATGATCACTATTATCTTATGGTGATCCATTACAATTATTTGTTTTCCAATGGTTTAAATCTAAATTCAGCCTTAATATTAACTTCTTTTTTTTATATTTATAAGGATTAGTGATATGCTTTATTACGGATTTTATTTAGGTATAATGAGTGTTTTTTAAACCAAATATATAGATACGTTTGTAGCGGATGCACATAAGAGTTGATTCCTATATTAAGTAACTGAATTATGAAAAAAAGACAATTCCTAAAACGTTTGGGAGGTGCCGCGTTATTTGCCCCTTTTTTAGGTTTTTCCTATGAAAAACAATCTAAAGTAACAGGGGAACCCTACCCAAAAGGTAATGATGCCTTTTGGGAACGGATAAGACAAGATTATGACTTAAAACCAGCGTATGTAAATTTGGAGAATGGTTATTACAATTTTATTCCTAAACCTACATTACAAAAGTATTTGGAGCATATACAAATGGTTAATTACGAGGCCTCTTACTACATGCGGACCGTACAATGGGAAAACAAGGATAGGGTAAGGAATCGCCTAGCGAAGATGGTAGGCGTCTCCCCAGAAGAGTTGGTCATTACTAGAAATACAACCGAATCTTTGGATATGATCATTGGAGGTTACCCATGGGAGAAGGGAGACGAAGCTATTTTTGCCTTGCAGGATTATGGGGCTATGAAAGATCAGTTCAAACTTATTTCTCAAAAATATGGGGTAATCAACAAAATTATTTCCTTGCCCAACCACCCTTCTTCAGACGCGCAAATTGTTTCGCTATACGAGGCACAAATAACTAAAAGGACCAAATTGATGATGGTATGCCATATGGTCAATATTACCGGACAGATTCTCCCAATTAGGAAAATTTGTGATATGGCCCATAAACATGGAGTAGAGGTAATGGTTGATGGGGCACACTGTATAGGACATTTTGAGGTGAACATTAGCGATCTTAATTGTGATTACTACGGGAGTAGTCTGCACAAATGGCTTAGCGTACCCTTGGGGTGCGGCATGCTTTATGTAGCTAAGACCCATATCTCCAAGATTTGGCCTTTATTTGCGGACCATACCAACGAGATACCGGAGATAAAACGTTTAAATCATACGGGAACACTACCGGTGCATACAGATTTGGCCATTGCTGATGCTATCGATTATCTTGAGATTATTGGATTAGAAAGAAAGGAAGAACGATTAAGGTATTTACAGCGCTATTGGAGTGATGCCTTGCGTAATGAAGCGAATATCGTGGTCAATACGCCGATCGAACAAGAAAGGAGTTGTGGTATTGCCAACGTAGGTATAACCCATATAAAACCGGCGGATTTGGCCAAGAGCTTGTTAGATGAATTTCAAATTTTCACAGTGGCAATTGATTATGCCAATGTACAGGGTTGTAGAATCACACCAAACATTTATACGACTACCAATGAACTGGATATGTTTATAAATGCCATGAAAACATTGGCGGCACGAACATAGTGTATTTAATTACGTGTTTGGTATTCGGATAGCTTTTGTGGACCTTCTAATAGCACCCTTACTACTTTAAGTACTCCGTCTGTTGTGGTTTCTATGTGCCATTTAATCAAGGAAATCTGGGCATTTTCAATCTCTATGCCGGTAATACTGCGCGGATGTACGCAGCTCCCGTCATTAAAAAATGGAATGGCTCCCGGTTCTGGAAAACGGGGTCTATGCGTATGTCCTACAATCGTAATCAAGAAATTATTCTGTACGATCCATTTTTTGATTCTGCGTTCGATCTTAATAAGTTCGGTATAGTTTTTTGCCGGACTAGTTGGATCTGCAATACCCCAAACTTGAAGGGGTTTCCATAATATGCGAACAAGAAAACGTCCCCATCTCCAAAAGGTATAGTTCCACCAATCTGCCTGGTGCCCATGGGTCAAAAATAGTTCTTGGCCTGTTTTACTGTGCTTTAAAACAATAGCTTCAGTATAAGTTATGCCTTCAAAAAGTTTTTTATCAGTGTCATCTATAGGCTCAAAATAGCTGGATAGATTTCGGTCTACATAGGCTTTGTCCTTGTATACCATATCATGATTGCCCCAAATCATGTGTAATCTTTTATCTAAATGAAATTCTCGAAGTAATTTAAAAACGTTTTTATGGGCTTGAAAAATGGATTCAAAACTATGGTTTTCCCACAGTTCGTCACCATCGCCTAGTTCACAGTATTGAAAACCCTCTTTATGGTAATGGTTTAACGCGTGAAAATAGATATTTCTATTGTTGGCGAACTCGTCGGCAAAACTGTTGTCTCCTCTGTGACAATCGCTAAATAATATGAACTTAGTAGTATCATCGAACGGGATGCGTTTTGCATTTTTGTAGGCGTTAGCAAGTCTCTTTGCGGATGACATTGATTTAATTTTTATAAATATCCGAAAAAGAGTCTAACAGGGCGTTAGAACTTTTCATAAATAACTAAGCATTAATATTAACTTCCATATTCGGATAATTGGCAGCTTTAAAGAGTGCCGCTAGTTCCGTTAGCAACAGGGACAAAACTAATAGAGGTTTAGCCATAAGGGTTGTGCATTTTAGTCTAATTCAGCCTTTAACAGCATTAGGCTGTATTAGCGAGCATGTATATTCTTTATCCATAAAATATGTTGTCATGCTTGAGTGCCATATAAGATGGTCTAAAATACCAATACTACAGTGTATTAACCATTTTAAAGGTTTACTGCAAATCGTTTGCACGCATTTTAATTTTTTTCAACAAAAGATTACCTACGCTTCTACCTTGGCCTATTCCTACTTCGACCGCAGCGCGGTAATGAATACCACCATACATTCTACTTATGGCGGCTTCGTCTGCAGCCTGGTTAAAGGATACGAAACTCCGTACCGGAAGTCCGTAAGGGACCTCCGTATCATCGTCAAAGGAAAAATTATCACCAAAAATATCGGTAAGAATGGTACCGGCCGCACCAGAAACTACACTATGTCCGCTTGTATATTCCGGAAAGGGAGGGGTTTGCAAAATAGGCATCCAATCTTCATCGATATGTTGATTGATTAGTGTTTCGGGCCTTATGAGGTTGCTTCTGTATTTTTCGTCCCAACAGCTAATGAAAGCATCAGCTATAGCTAAGGAAGTTTTAGTATAAGCAAATACGGTGTCATCAAAATCACTATTGGTCTTTCTACTTGCGATTTTCGTAATGCCGATCCAATGGGCACCAGGAGAAATTTTCTTAGTAGCGAACATGAGGTGCCCACGAGAAACCGATACGTATGGATTACAATCCCAGAATTGGGCAATTTGTACCTCTTCTGAAGTATCGCCATTCGCTGTTATTTGATTGCTGATGTCATAGACTTCTAAAAGTTCTTTATAAAAATCCGAGTCTTTTTCCAAAGAAAACGGTGGTGGTGGTATTGGTTTAAATTGAGCCGCAGAATCTAAATAAAAAGGGCGAATTTTATTCCAATGTGGCTCAATACCATCCATATAAGCTGGTGGAGTTGGCTGCCAACGGGAAGTATTTTCAGTATCTACTGTAAATTTGGGCATCGTTCGGGTTTGGTTGTAGTTATCTGTTTTTATCCAAGCTTTAATGTGTTCAGATACCTTTAAAGCATATGCTTTCGAAGCCTTGAACTCCTCTGGGTTCGTGCTTTGCCATTGATTGTACAAACTGTCTTGTAAAACCTCGAACTTGTCTTTGGAGAAGATTAGTTGCTTACTGATCTCCATGTGCGCAATTATCGCCGCCAATTTTTTATTTATTCCTAAGACAGTATCCAAGATAGGTACTGGAGTTAGTTCTGTCAACTGCCCTGCTATAGAAAGGTACTTAGGGTTGTTTTGTGCTATTATTTCATAGGCAGCTACATTGGGATAAGCAAATATTCTACTCGCTACAGGAGGCGAGAAAATATCGTGAATCATTATTTGCGTCACTTTATCCACTGTAGTGTGCAAATCTTCTGCACTTACAATAATCTCTTTGTTAGTATATGTTTCTTGGTTTTTACAAGATGTTACTCCAATAATTGCCAGGAAAATTATAATTGCTCTTTTCATTAAACCACAAATTAAATTAACGTCAAACAAATTAATAGGTAATGCCAAGAATTCGTTTTAATTAAATCTAAGGTAAAATTAAGCTAATTTTATTTTTAAGCGCAATAATAAGAGGTTCTTAACAGGTTGTAATAAAATGAAGGAGCTTATTATTTATCTATACTAGGATGATGGTTCAAAAGCTATTAACCTAGTATATAAGAATTGGGATATAACTTATTTTGGTATTCAAAACAGTCCTTTATCGTTATGAGAAATCAATTTCCACTATTTAACTTTAGGCTACAATGTTGATGTTAGATTATTAAGAGTCAGGTTACACTTTTTTAATTTAGATTTAAAAATACCGATTCAAATACCGTACTTTACGTTTTACCTACACTAGTCATAAAAATTGTACTTGCTAATTAAAACTTTCTTTCTTGAGAAGAAAAATCACATTAAAACATATTGCCCGTGAACTGGGAGTCTCTATTTCCACAGTTTCAAAAGCACTTAAAAATAGTAAAGAAATAAGTAAGGATACGAAGGATAAAATCCAGGCTTTTGCCAAACTTAATAATTATAAACCCAATAACATTGCTATAAGTTTAAAGAACAAGCGAACAAAAAATATTGGGGTAATCATACCTGATATTGTGCATCATTTTTTCACTACTGTTTTTAAGGGTATTGAGCATTATGCAAACCAACATGGATATAATGTTATCGTATGTGTTTCGGATGAATCCTTTGCTCGTGAAGTTATAAATATGGAGATGCTTGCCAATGGTAGCATAGACGGATTTATTATGGCCTTGGCTGGTGAAACCGAGTTTAACAATGATTTCAACCATTTAAAGGAAGTAACCGATGAAGGTATTCCATTGGTTCTTTTTGATCGTGTTACGGATCAAATCCGGTGTGATAAGGTAGTGTTAAACGATTACGAAGTATCATACGAGGCTACAATGTGTTTGATCAATGAAGGCAGAAAACGAATTGGATTACTAACGACTGATAGTTTTTTCAGTGTGAGTAATGCTAGGGAAAGTGGTTATAGAATGGCGTTAAAAAAAAGTGGTTTTGTGGTAAATGAGCGTTTTATTTTCAGACTTCCCTATGACCAAGAAATACAAGGAGTGGGTTCTTTCTTGAGTGAGAACAAAATTGATGCCGTGCTTGCAGTAAACGAAATCTTCGCAATACATTGCTTGAGTGCAGCAAAGCAGATAGGACTTCATATTCCTAAGGACTTATCGGTTATTGGGTTTACGGACGGTATTTTATCTAAGTACTCCGAGCCTAAATTAACTACAGTGGCGCAGCATGGAGACAAAATGGGAGAGATGGCAGCTAAACTATTAATTGAAAAGATTGAAAATGATTTTGGTGAAGATGAACAGGTTTTTACTACAGAAATAATACAGGCTACATTAATTAAAAGAGAGTCAACCATTAATTAAATTTTATATTAAATGAACGATGCGGGATTTATTTTCGATTTGGACGGTGTTATTGTAGATACCGCTAAATATCATTATTTAGCTTGGAAAAAGCTGGCGAACGAACTAGGTTTTGAATTTACAAAAGAGCAGAACGAACTTTTTAAAGGGGTAAGCAGAAAAAGATGTTTAGAGATTTTGCTTGATATTGGCAATGTTACCGCTACACAAAAGGAGTTTGATACCTGGATGATAGAAAAGAATATTGACTATCTAGCATACATAGAAAATATGGATGCTTCTGAAATTTTGCCCGATGTACCTAGAGTTTTGGCATACTTAAAGGAGCACAATGTTCCTATTGCCCTTGGTTCTGCAAGCAAGAACGCGTTGCCTATTTTGGAAAAGGTAGAATTATTGCATTATTTTGATAGTATCGTTGACGGAAATAATGTAACCAAAGCCAAACCGGATCCAGAAGTGTTTTTGATAGCCGCTAAAAATTTGAAACGTAATCCAAAGGATTGTATCGTTTTTGAAGATGCTGTAGCAGGCATAGAAGCTGCCAATTCAGCCGGGATGATTAGCATTGGTATTGGTGATGCTAAGGTCTTGGACGATGCTAAGTTCAATTTTAATGACTTTACTGAAATGGATTCTAATTTCATTGACGGTTTGTTGAATAAGTAGTTTAAATAAACCCTTTCTGAACGACTATTCTTTGATTGTTGCCGTTAGGAGAGGTATATAAGGTTAAAAGAAATGAATCAAGATTATATAAAAGCGGACAATTGGTCCATCATTGAAGAAGGTTTTGACATGGGTCGAGTGAAGTCGTCCGAAAGTTTGTTTAGTCTCGGAAACGGGGCCATGGGACAGCGGGCCAATTTCGAGGAAACCTACACAGGTAAAACCTTTCAGGGAAGTTATATTGCCGGAGTGTACTACCCCGATAAAACTAGGGTTGGCTGGTGGAAGAACGGCTATCCAGAATATTTTGCCAAGGTGTTGAACGCACCAAATTGGATTGGTATTCAGGTTTTTCTGGATGGTGAGGAATTGGATTTAGCCAAATGCTCAAAAGTGTCTAATTTCCGTAGGGAATTGAACATGAAAGAAGGTTGGTATAAGCGAACTTTTAATGCAACCTTAGCCAACGGATTGGAAGTGTATGCTGAAATTTTAAGGTTCCTAAGTTTGGACTTAGATGAATTAGGTGCTATTTCGTACACTATTAAGGTTTTAAACGCTGATGCGGACATTCTATATATTCCATATTTAGATAGTGGGATTACCAATGAAGACAGTAATTGGGACGATAAATTTTGGAATACCACCAAAATATCAACAGTTGATAATCGGGCATTTATTGAGGCCCATACCATGAAAACTAATTTTGAGACCTGTACCTATATGCAGGCTTATCTGGAATATGACGGAAAGCGTAGCGAAGGTGTTAACGATAAAGTTTCTGATACTAGTATTTCTTTTCGATTTGAACAAAAAGTCAAGGCTGGAGACACAGTTTCCTTAATAAAATTTGGTGGCTATACCGTTTCTCGAAATCATGAAACTGGCCAACTTGTAGCTGCCGCAAATGCTGTTCTGGACAAAGCCGTTAAACTAGGTTTTACTGCTTTGTTAGAAAATCAGGTCGAATCATGGTCCCAAATTTGGGAAATGAGCGATATAGTCGTAGAAGGGGATGTTAAAGCGCAACAAGGAATACGATTCAATATATTTCAGCTCAATCAGACGTATTTGGGTACAGATTCAAGATTGAATATCGGTCCCAAAGGATTTACGGGAGAAAAATATGGTGGCAGCACCTATTGGGATACGGAAGCGTATTGCTTGCCCTTTTATATGGCAACAAAGAATGATACAGTTGCTAGAAAATTATTGAAATATCGTTATAATCATTTGCAAAAAGCCATCGATAATGCAAAAAAATTAGGCTTTTCAAATGGTGCTGCCTTATATCCTATGGTGACCATGAACGGCGAAGAATGCCATAACGAGTGGGAAATCACCTTTGAGGAAATTCATAGAAACGGTGCTATTGCCTTCGCTATCTACAACTATTACAGGTACACGGGAGACTATAGTTATATTCCAGAAATGGGCTTAGAAGTATTAATTGGAGTTTCTAGGTTTTGGCATCAACGCGTTAATTTTTCAGAAGAAAAAGGTAAATATGTGATGTTGGGCGTTACAGGTCCCAACGAATATGAAAATAACGTAAACAACAATTGGTACACCAATTATCTCGCAAAGTGGTGTATCAATTATACGCTAGGGCAATTAGGTAAGGTTAAGGATGGATATGCCGACGATTACAGTCGTATCATAGGCAAAACCAAGCTTACCTCCCGCGAATGTGAGGAATGGAAAAAAGTAGCGGACAATTTATACTTTCCATACTCCGAAAAATATCAAGTGTATCTACAGCAAGACGGTTTTCTGGATAAAGAATTAATAAAAGTTACAGATTTGCCAAAATCCGAAAGACCCATAAACCAAAAATGGAGCTGGGACCGGATTCTCCGTTCACCTTATATTAAACAGGCCGATGTGCTTCAGGGATTTTATCTTTTTGAAGATCAATTTTCCAAAGAGCAGCTGGAACAACATTTCGATTTTTATGAACCTTTTACGGTCCATGAGTCATCCCTCTCACCATGCGTTCACAGCATACAAGCTGCAAAACTGGGTAGGATGGAGCAGGCATACACGTTTTATCTACGAACCTCTAGATTGGATTTGGACGACTATAATAAAGAGGTTGAAGAAGGCTTGCATATTACCTCCATGGCTGGAACTTGGATGAGCATCGTAGAGGGTTTTGGAGGAATGCGTGTTTTGGATGATAAACTGTCCTTTATTCCACAAATACCTAAACAATGGAAGCGCTATTCCTTTAAAGTAAATTTTAGAAATAGAATTATCAAGGTAATGGTTAAAGCCAATGAAACAAGTTTTCAGCTTACCGGAACAAAAGAAATGTCCATTAGAGTAAACGGATCGCGTGTGACCCTACTCCCAGGAAAAATAGTAACAGTTTAGATTTTAGTAAGTGATGGTCAGAAAGCTATGTATGTTTTTTGTATGCGCTGTTCTTGCAGTTGCGCATTCATGCGTAGAAAAGACCAAAACAATTGAAAACGATACCATGGCGAAAGATAAAAAAATTTTGGTGTATCAGGTCTTTACAAGACTTTTTGGAAATACCAATACAACGAATCAACCTTGGGGTACTATTGACGAAAACGGGGTGGGTAAGTTTGCCGATTTTACGGACAAGGCCTTAAAAGAAATTAAGGAGTTAGGCATTACCCATATTTGGTATACTGGTGTTCCGCACCATGCGGTAATTAATGATTATACAGCGATTGGTATTTCTAACGATGACCCGGACGTGGTTAAGGGAAGGGCAGGTTCACCTTATGCGGTTAAGGACTACTACAACGTAAATCCAGACTTGGCAATTGACCCAAAAAACAGACTAGAAGAATTTAAAGCCTTGATCCAAAGAACGCATTTACAAGGAATGAAAGTGATTATAGATATAGTACCCAATCATGTAGCAAGGGCGTATAAGGGCTTAACTAATCCAAAAGGGGTATCTGATTTTGGTGCGAACGACGATACTTCGCTGGCCTTTCACAAGGATAATAATTTTTATTATATCCCTGGAACTGAATTTAATGTGCCGGATTGGCGTGATGGGTATGTGCCCCTAGGAGGCGAAAATCATACCTTGGCAGATGATAAGTTTACAGAGGTGCCTGCGAAGTGGACGGGTAATGGTTCTAGATTAGCGCAACCCGACTATAACGATTGGTATGAGACCGTTAAGATTAATTACGGGGTTCGCCCAGATGGTAGTGTAGATTTTGACCTGCTTCCCCAAGAATTTTCAGAAAAAGATGTTCAGGCCCATTTTAATTTTTGGAGAGATAAAGAGGTACCCGACTCTTGGGTTAAGTTCCGTGATATCGCTTTGTATTGGATAGCTATGGGTGTTGATGGTTTTCGATATGATATGGCTGAAATGGTGCCAGTTGAGTTCTGGAGTTATATGAATTCAACCATTAAAATGAAAAATCCAAATGCATTTTTATTGGCCGAGGTGTATAATCCAGATTTGTATAGAGCATACATACATAAAGGAAAAATGGACTATCTATATGACAAAGTAGAGCTGTATGATAGTATAAAACACATCATGCAAGGTCATGGATGGACGGACCATATCCCCAAGGTTTTGGAAAGGCTTCAAGATATTGAGCATAACATGCTTCATTTTTTAGAGAATCACGATGAGCAACGGATAGCTAGTCCGGAATTTGCTGGTGATGCCAAGAAAGGGATGCCGGCTATGGTAGTGTCGGCAACATCTACAACTGCCCCGACCATGATTTATTTTGGGCAGGAAACAGGCGAGCCTGCAGCTGAAAATGCAGGATTTGGGAGCGCATCGCGAACTTCTATATTCGATTATATTGGTGTACCCAGTTTTCAACGTTGGGTGAACGACAAAAAATTTGATGGCGGTCAATTAACCGATGAGGAAAACAACCTACGTGATTTTTACAAGCGTTTACTAAATTTCACAATTTCTAGTGATGCGTTGATGGGTGAATATGAAGACATCCATTTTTATAATCGCGAACATACAGAATGGTACAACCATCATGTACTGTCCTACGTTCGCTGGTCCACAAATCAAAAATTGATTGTAGTCACTAATTTTAATGCACATGACACTTTTGGTTTTGAGTTGAAGATTCCGGAGGAAGTTATCTCAAAATGGGACCTATCGGAAGGTAATCATACGGTTACCGATGTTTTGTACGGAAGTGCTCATATATTAAAAGTTGAAAATAGAATTGGAAAATTACGAGTAGATATAAATCCGTTGGAATCCTTTATTTTTGAAGTCAAAATACCTTAATATGTACAAAAAAATACTTTTAGTAGCCGTAATAATTATGTTGAGTTCTTGTGATAATAATAAGCCTTTAGTTATTGGACACAGAGGTGCCATGGGGCATGAAACCGAAAATACCTTGGCATCCGTTCAAAAAGCCCTTGACCTTGGTGTTGACATGATAGAAATTGATGTGTTCAAAATTTCTAGTGGAGAATTAGTCGTTTTTCATGATCAAACGGTAGATAGACTAACCAACGGTCCTGGAAATATCGAGGAGTACAATATTTCGGATTTAAGTCGGTTGATATTGGACGGTGGTCATAGAATACCAATGCTTCAGGATGTTTTGAAACTAATTGATAATAAAGTTGCCTTGAACATTGAACTTAAAGGAGCTAATACCGCGGATAAAGTGAATCACACCATTGATTTTTACACAAAATCTAGAGGTTGGTCCCCAGAAAATTTTATTATCTCTAGTTTTAATTGGGACGAACTAAGGACGATGCGCAAGTTGAACAAAGACGTTGCTATTGCTGTTCTTACAGAAGATAATCCATTAGACGCTATTACTGTCGCAACGGAATTAAATGCTGTTGCCATAAATCCATATTTTGAAAGTTTGGATACCGATATCGTAACGAAAATTAAGCAAGCTGGTTTCAAAATCTATACATGGACCGTAAACGAGCCCGAGGATATCGCAAACATGAAAGCACTTGGTGTGGACGGGATTATTACCAATTTCCCTGAACGCGTGCATTAATGTACGACGTAGTTATAATTGGGGGAGGAGCTGCAGGTTTTTACACGGCCATACACATCGCGGAAGGCTTGCCTCATTTAAAAGTAGCTATTTTGGAACGTGGCAAAGAGGTGCTCACCAAGGTGAAAGTTTCCGGTGGTGGTAGGTGCAATGTAACCCATGCACAATTTGACCCCAAAGAACTAAGCAGAAATTATCCAAGGGGCGAAAAAGAACTCTTGGGTCCTTTTCATACCTATGCTAGTGGAGACACCGTAGCTTTTTTTGAACAAAGGGGAATTCCCTTAAAAATAGAGGAGGATGGTAGGATGTTTCCGGCCAGTAATTCTTCGCAGACCATCATTGACTGTTTTACGTCTGAAGTTGATCGCTTGGGTGTAATTGTACGTACGCGTTGCTCGGTAATCGGTGTAAAGAAATTACTATCAGAGGCTGAAATTTTATGGGAAATACAAACCCATGAAGAACGTTTTAAGACCCGTTATGTAGTCATGGCAACTGGAAGTAATCCAAAAATATGGGATTTAATTCAGCAATTAGGCCATACAATTATTCCGCCTGCGCCCTCCTTGTTTACATTTAATATAAAGGATACACGTATAGAAGATATACCAGGGATAAGTGTCGATGCAGCTGTCACGGTTTTAAATCAAAAAGGGAAACATCCTAAATTAAAGTCCAAAGAAGTTAAAGAAGGTGTATTGTTTTCCGAGGGGCCTTTATTGATTACCCATTGGGGTATGAGCGGCCCGGCGATTTTGAAAATATCGGCTTGGGGGGCAAGACTACTGAAAGAATACGAATACCGATTTAAAATTTCAGTGAATTGGGCACCCGAATATCACTCGAACGGATTGTTGGATTTGTTTATGGAAGTGAAACAAGTCGAGCGTAAAACGGTGCTGCGAACCAAAGTATTGGAAATTCCCAAACGGTTATGGAAAAATTTGGTGCGTGCTTCAGGAATCAGTGATACCGAAACATGGTCCGAAGTTTCAAAACAACAGTTAAAACAACTAGCCGAGCAACTAACCAATGGTGTATTTCAAGTGAACGGGAAGAGTACTTTTAAGGAAGAGTTTGTTACTGCTGGGGGCGTGGAGCTCAAAGAAGTCAACTTTAAGACCTACGAGAGTAAACTATTGCCAAGGCTTTTTTTGGCAGGAGAAATCATCAATGTAGATGCCATAACAGGAGGTTTTAATTTTCAGAACGCCTGGACCGGGGGGTATTTGGCCGCTAAAGGAATTATAGAAAGCGAAAGCGTAAGAAATTAATGATTATGTATACCTATATTGCTTTTTTAAGAGGGATCAATGTAGGTGGCAAGAACAAAATACCAATGTCGGAATTACGTGCTGCTTTAGAACGAAACGATTTCAAAAGCGTTAGGACCTATATTCAAAGCGGTAATGTTGTTTTTGAAAGCAGTTTGAATTCTTGTAACGAAATTGCTGCATCCATTAGAAAAACGATTCAGAATGCTTTTGGTATTGATATTCCGGTTTTGGTTAAAACTAAAAAGCAGTTGGAACACATCTTATTAGACAGTCCTTATGATAACGAGGAACTTATAAGTTCAAACAAAACATATTTTGTCTTGTTATTTGAATCGCCAAATGAAGGGTTGCTTAAAATTTTTAATTCGCTCAACTTCAAAAATGAACAGTTTCAAGTTTCTGAAGGGTGTGTTCATTTGTTATGTGAAAACGGGTATGGTAAAGCCAAGCTAAATAACAATCTTATTGAATCCAAATTAAAAGTAATCGCTACTACAAGGAATTACAGGACCCTGCAGAAGATAATCGATTTGTAAGCATAATACTAACTAAATTGCCCGTTAGAGATTGACGGAGCTGCTAATTAAGTCGATTTTTCTTGAAGCCATTTTTTTAATTTACAACCTTAAACAGGCCTTTGTTTAATTCATTTCCCAAATCTTATAGTTAAGAGCCGTGGCAAAACATACCCATAACAAATAGGGTACGAGTAGTATTGCTGCAACTCTGCTAACGATATAGAACCATCTTATGGTAAGAGATAACATAATCAAAAGTGCAATAATGATGAGCAAAGCCAAGAAAGGATTCTGCAATCCAAAAAAAGCAATACTCCATAAGGCGTTCAAAAGCAGTTGAAACCCAAAATGGTACAAACCTGTTTTTACCCACTTGTGATGAAAACCTTTGGCCCAAACCCAACCGGCTGAAATCCCCATTAAAACGTACAGCACTGTCCATACCGGGGCGAAAATCCAGCTTGGAGGGTTAAAACTAGGCTTGTTCAATGTTACGAACCACGTGTTTACGGAACTTTGTGTTGCTGCACTGGCAAGAAAACCAATGATGAGACAGATAAAAACGCAAATAGCGATGTAGGTAATCTTTCTTTTCAAGGTGTGTTGGTTTTTACCTAAAATAAGGATTTATTTTTATTCGAGCCTGTAAAAACTATCTTTGTACAAAACAGTTTTTAGATGACCGAAAAAGATTTTGTTCCTTCCACATATACCTATCAAAAATCAAATGGTAATGTGAGCTACAAGAGTCCCAGTAATATTGCCTTGGTGAAGTATTGGGGGAAGAAAGAAAATCAGATTCCGGCAAATCCTTCTATCAGCTTTACCTTGGATGCCTGTGCTACCACTACTTTTATTTCTTATGATCAGTTAGCTGAACCTTCGGTTGGTTTTTCCTTTGATTTGTTCTTCGAAGGCGAACCAAAACCAGAATTTAGACCTAAGATCGAAACATTTTTTAAAAGGGTAGCCAAATACCTTCCTTTTTTGCACGATTATCACTTTAAAATAGAAACATCCAACTCTTTTCCGCATAGCAGCGGAATTGCATCTTCGGCGAGTGGCATGTCTGCCTTGGCGCTTTGCTTAATGCAATTGGAAAAAGAATTGAATCCTGCTATGACATCGGAATTTTTCACCAAAAAAGCCTCTTTTTTAGCTCGTTTGGGATCTGGAAGTG
Source organism: uncultured Maribacter sp. (assembly GCA_964353165.1). Classification (GTDB taxonomy): domain Bacteria; phylum Bacteroidota; class Bacteroidia; order Flavobacteriales; family Flavobacteriaceae; genus Maribacter. The sequence goes on along the minus strand of CAYGUY010000022.1, from coordinate 3,180 downwards.
CCTGCAGAAGTATTGAGGGAGACTTGGTACAGTGGGGTGTGCATGAGGATAATAAGGCCAGTTCGGATTTGTACGGTGTAAAATATCCACATGAGGTTAACGTAGTGTTTAAAAAATTCCATGATACTATTTTGTTGGTAGATAAAGGAGAAAAACAGGTAAGTAGTACCGTAGGTCATGAATTAATGCACGGACACCCGTTTGCCGAAGAGCGGTTTTCGCAGGCACATGAAAACCTGTCGAAATTGAAGACAATTTTCAAGGAGGGTGATTTAGATGGGTTTATAAAAATTGTGGAGAGTGAGGCCCTAACGCTACATGCCATGATGATGACCAGTCATCCTTATTTTATATTGATGAAGCCCAATACGCTGGAAATAATCAACAGAATATGGGCATTTAGGCAACGTTCCAAAACACATGTTTGTTTTACTTTGGATGCCGGTGCCAATGTCCACGTACTATATCCGGAAAATGAAAAGGAAAAAGTCTTCCAATTTATTACCGATGAGTTGATTGCTTTCTGTCAAAACCAACAGTATATTTGCGATAGACTTGGTTTTGGAGCACGTATTTTGAATCGGAATTCATAATTATTTTATAAAAACAACGTTTTAAGACCACTATTACACGAATAAACTTTTCTTTTTGTGTAAAAAAGTGCAAACTTTGTTAAACAGTATTTATCTTTATACGAATAGCTTGAGCAACGAAGACGAAGTTACAACCATGAAAGGACCTTTATTTTATTCTAAAATCTTATTGTTTGGAGAGTACGGAATTATAAAGGATTCCAAAGGGCTTTCTATTCCTTATAATTTTTATAACGGAGCATTAAAGTGGGACAACAACACTTCTGATGTAGCTAGGAACTCTAACAAAAGCTTGGCATCCTTCGCAACCTATTTGAAGCAGTTGTCCAAGGACAAACCAAACTTGGTGACTTTTGATAATGAAAGACTTACAGAGGATATAGCTAACGGAATGTACTTTGATAGTTCGATCCCGCAAGGGTATGGTGTTGGCAGTAGTGGGGCTTTGGTAGCCGCTATTTACGACAAGTATGCCAACGATAAAATAACGGTACTAGAAAATCTCACACGGGAAAAACTCTTATCCTTAAAAGATATTTTTGGTAATATGGAGTCCTTTTTTCACGGAAAATCTTCTGGTCTAGACCCATTAAACAGTTATTTGAGTCTTCCTATCTTAATTAATTCTCACGATAATATAGAGTCTGCCAACATTCCGTCACAGCATACCCAAGGTAAGGGCGCGGTTTTTTTGTTGGATAGTGGAGCAACTGGTGAAACCGCTCCAATGGTTCAGTTGTTCATGGAACAAATGAAGAACGAAGGTTTTAGGAGTATGCTAAAAAATCAGTTCATAAAACATACCGATGCTTGTGTAGAGGATTTTGTAAACGGTAATGTAACATCGTTATTCGGAAACTTAAAACAATTATCCAATGTTGTATTGGATAATTTTAAACCCATGATTCCCGCTAAGTTTCATCAGCTTTGGAAACAAGGTATTGAGACCAATGACTACTACCTTAAATTATGTGGTTCCGGCGGAGGAGGGTACATTCTCGGTTTTACAGAAGACATAGACAAGGCTAAAACTGCGCTCAAAGACTACCAATTAGAGGTGGTCTACAACTTCTAGTAACATCCCATCCAACATGCTAAATAGAAAAAACAAACTTTTGCTGTTAAAGGTATTGAGTTTGTTTTCGGTAGTACGCGGCTATAATGTCTTGGTCATTGCACTTGCACAATATCTAGCCGCAATTTATATTTTAGCGCCAAATTTACGGGTACGGGAAGTCGTATTTGACATCAATCTGTTTCTACTGGTATTCGTATCTGCACTAGTCATTGCAAGTGGTTATATCATCAATAATTTTTACGACGCGGAAAAGGATTTGATCAATAAGCCTACCAAAAGTATGTTGGACCGGTTGGTAAGCCAGCGATTTAAATTAAGCGCTTATTTTATCCTGAACTTTGCAGCCGTTTTTGCGGCTAGTTATGTTTCTTTTAGGGCAGTACTATTTTTTTCGGCCTATATTTTTGGTATCTGGTTTTATTCTCATAAACTAAAGAAGGTGCCGCTCTTGGGGAATATTGTCTCTGCGACGCTGGCAATTACGCCTTTTTTTGTTGTCTTCGTATACTACAGGAATTTTGAAACGGTCATTTTTGTTCATGCGCTCTTCCTATTTTTATTGATATTGGCCCGTGAAATGATAAAGGATTTAGAGAATATCCCTGGTGATATGGCTCAGAATTACAGTACCATACCTATTATTTACGGCCCTACTGTTTCTAAAATTAGTATTGGAATTCTGGTGCTTTTAACATTAATACCATCATTATTACTTATTTTTAAGTTTGAAGTTGGGTATATGGACTATTTTTTTTCGGCTTGTGTTCTGCTACTTATATTCTTTTTAATCTTATTGCCAAAAGCAAATTCCAAAAAGGATTACGTCTGGTTACACAACATCTTAAAGTTCATTATTGTTTCCGGTGTTTTTGGAATTCTATTGATAGATGTGGACTTGGTTTTAAATCGGATTTTATAATGGACAATATACTTAAAGTGGCACTTGCGCAAATTTCACCTGTTTGGCTCGATAAGCGGGCCACCTTGGCTAAGATAGAAGCTACAATTTTGAATGCTTCCAAGGAAGGGGCCGAATTAGTTGTATTTGGCGAAGCCCTTTTACCGGGTTATCCTTTTTGGCTTGCCTTAACGGATGGTGCGAAATGGGATTTAAAAGTGAACAAGGAACTACATGCGCATTATGTTCGGAATTCTGTACAGATTGAATTAGGGGAGCTAAATGACTTATGCGATTTGGCGAAACAACATAAAATTTCGATTTACTTAGGCATTATGGAACGTGCCAAAGACCGAGGCGGACATAGTATTTACGCCTCGTTGGTCTATATTAACCAGCAAGGAGAAATTAAATCCGTTCACAGAAAGTTGCAACCTACCTACGATGAGCGGCTCACTTGGGCTCCAGGTGATGGTAACGGATTGCGAGTGCATGCTTTAAAACAGTTTACCGTTGGTGGACTCAATTGTTGGGAGAATTGGATGCCGCTTCCAAGAGCTGCCCTATATGGCCAAGGCGAGAATTTACATGTGGCGGTTTGGCCGGGGAGC
>CAYGUY010000021.1:0-51731 GCA_964353165.1 uncultured Maribacter sp. | reverse complement strand
GCCGGACTTTTTAGCAATGCAAACGATGTTGCAAAAATTATGCAAATGTATCTTCAGAACGGGTATTATGGAGGCACCCAGTTTTTTAATTATCGAACAGTAGAGAAATTTAATAAATGTTACTTCTGTGATAAGAATGTTAGGCGAGGAGTAGGGTTTGACAAACCACAATTGGAGAGCAGTGGCCCTACTTGTGGCTGTGTTTCTAGAAAGAGCTTTGGCCATAGCGGTTTTACGGGAACATATACTTGGGCAGACCCTGAAAAAGAAATCGTTTATGTATTTTTATCGAACAGAACCTATCCTAGTGCCTCAAATAGGCTTTTAGTTAAATCTGGGTTAAGAACCAGGATTCAACAAGCCATTTATGATTCAATTCTAAATTAAAATGTAGTTTTGTTGTTATGAAGATAGCAATAGTATGTTACCCTACCTTTGGTGGTAGCGGCGTTGTGGCAACAGAACTTGGAATTGCCTTGGCCAATAGAGGGCATGAGGTACATTTTGTAACATACCGCCAACCGGTTCGGTTAGAATTGTTGAATAACAATATCTTTTTCCATGAGGTACACGTACCGGAGTATCCTCTTTTCCATTACCAACCGTATGAACTTGCGCTTTCAAGTAAATTGGTAGATACGATCAAATTACACAAGATAGATTTGCTTCATGTACATTACGCTATACCACACGCTTATGCTGGATATATGGCAAAAAAAATGTTAGAGGAAGAGGGAATCTATGTGCCGATGATTACGACCTTGCACGGTACTGATATTACCTTGGTAGGTAAACATCCATTTTATAAACCGGCGGTAACCTTTAGTATCAATCAATCTGATGTGGTTACTTCAGTTTCGCAAAATCTCAAGGAGCGTACTTTGGATATCTTTGATATACAAGGAGAAATAGAGGTGATTCCTAATTTTATCGATGCTAATAAATATAGCAATAGCTTTACTGATTGCCAACGTACCAATATGGCCAAAGCTGATGAGCGTATTGTTACCCACATCAGTAATTTCAGAAAAGTAAAACGGATACCTGACGTGATTCACGTTTTTAATAAAATACAGGAAAAACTGCCTGCAAAGTTAATTATGGTAGGAGAAGGACCTGAAAAGGAAGGGGCTGAACGGTTATGCGAAACCTTGGGCATAGCAGACCGTGTCATATTTTTAGGAAACAGCAACGAGATAGATAAAATTCTTTGTTTTTCAGATTTGTTCCTATTGCCTTCGGAATCCGAGAGTTTTGGTCTTGCAGCACTAGAGGCTATGGTAAACAAAGTACCTGTAATTTCCAGTAATGCCGGTGGTATACCAGAGGTGAATATCCATGGGGTCACAGGCTTTTTAAGCGAGATTGGGGATATAGATGACATGGCCAAGAATGCTATTGCTATTCTGGAAAACGATGAAACTTTGGAGAAATTTAAGTTGAATGCCCTGCGTGAATCCCATAAATTTGATATACGAAATGTGGTGCCTTTATATGAGGAGGTTTATAAAAGGGCTTATAAAAGTAGACTTCTCAATGCCTAAGCAGATACTAGCCGTGATTTGTTTGTTTTTTACCTTACTTACTTCCTGTAAAAGCCAAAACAAGGTTGCTAATGACGGTAAAAATGGTTCAATTATGGAACTGATACTCAAAGATAATTATAGCGGTGTAGCAGCTGAAGAGGTCCTTTTGATCAAGGACCAGAAATCCTTACGGCAGTTCTTTGCAACTATAAATAGGACAAGAAAACCTGGATTGCCTATCCCGGAAATCGATTTTCAAAAGGATATGCTACTAGTTTGGTGCGAAGGAGAAACAATAGCGCCAAGTTTGGGTTTGAACTTGGAAAAAGAAACCTCAGAGACCTATTTTTTTGGGAAACTCCATCCAAAGAAAAAAGTTAAGAATACGGCTATCATTAGTCCTTTTTTAGTTTACAAGCTCCCTTTAAGTGATAAAAAAGTCCTTGTTAAATAGGTACTACGACGGATAAATAGATATATTCAACCATCTAACGAATAATCCTACATTATGTAGGTGATTTTTGACTGTGCTATTTAATTGAATTAATTTAGCCTACTGAAATAAAATAAAATATTATGAAATCTCCATTTCTTTCTCTTTTGCTTGCTTCTATGCTTTTGGGTTCAATTACTAGTGCCCAAACTACCGAAGCAGATTTACAAATTACTTCAAAGGACAGTATCGTAATAAGTTCGTGGATGTTCGGTGTTGGTGTAAATGCAGTCGATGATTCCGGTAATGTGTTTAATGGTTTGTTCAATGTCTCCGACGAATGGAATATGGTTCCTTTTCCGTCTAGAGTAAGTATTGGTAAGTATTTTAAGAGTGGTTTAGGTATCGAGGCTATTGGAACCTATAATCAATACCAAGAAGGTAAAATTGTTGATGGGGTTCCTAATACTGAAAATATCGATTATTTTGGTTTTGATGCAAGGCTTAGTTATGACCTCAATAAAATTGTAGGGCAGACTGGCTGGTTTGATCCGTACGTAGGTATTGGAATAGGATATACCGATGCCAACAGATTGAGCAGGGGAACATATAACGCCGCAGTCGGCTTTAGAACCTGGTTTTCCGATAGATGGGGCTTGGACTTTAACTCAACTGGAAAATGGTCTATGGGAAGTGAAAATGGTGTAACCAACCACATTCAACATGCCGCGGGTGTGGTATATCAATTTGGAATTGAAAAAGGACTTTCTAAGAGAGGTGAGGAGAAGTTGGAATTGCTGGCGGCCATCGAGGCAGAAAAGCAACGGCAGATGGATTCTATAGCAGCTGTCATTAAGGAAAAAGAGGCGCTACTATTGGCAGAACGTTTGCAGAAAGAAAAAGAAGCTGCTGACTTAGCGGCAGCTGAGCAGGCCAAGTTGAAGGCAGAAAGAGATCGAAAAGAGGCCATTGAAAAACGTATCGCTGATTTAGGTTATGTGTATTTTGATTTAAATTCTTCGGTACTAACAAAGCAGTCTAAGGACATCTTGAATTCCTTAGCGGTGATTCTAGAGGAAATACCAACTTTGGAATTAAAGATTACGTCGCATACAGATTCTAGGGGAGCATCAAAATATAACGATTGGCTATCGGAAAAAAGAGTTCAGAGTACTAAGGATTATTTAATTTCAAAAGGGGTTTATGGTGCTAAGTTACAAACAGAGTCTTATGGTGAGAGACAACTACTAAATGAATGCAGTGACGACGTATATTGCCCAGAAGAGAAACATAAAGTAAATAGGAGATCCGAGTTTCTTGTTTTAGAGTTTTAATTTTCTAGTTCAAATCCGATAACCTAGGAAAGTAATAATTATAGTTATTGCTACTACCAGAAGCAAGGTATAAGTAGAAATAAAATAGCACTATCCCATTAATTGTTTGAGTTAATGGGATAGTGTTTTAAAAATAAACCGGTTCTAGCTAAACGTATCTTTTTAACACATAAAACTTGTATTTAGAACTCTGCCTAATTTTTATTTTAATTAAAAAAAAATCGGCTTCCAACTCTGGAAGCCGATTTTTATAAGCGAATTATTTTATTTGCGTATTATTGGGATAGTCTGCTGTGAATTTCTCGAGAAAAGAGTAAGATAATAAATCCCAGGTGACTGCCTTCCAATATTGGAGAGTTCTAAATCAATATTTCTCTCGGACTCCTTAGCATTAAAGTTTCCTTGTTCAACTTGTACTCCCAATCCATTAGCAACCTTGTAATAAAATTGACCCTCCGTCCCTTCTGGCAAGCGAATAGAAACTTTACCGTCAGTTGATACGGGATTAGGAAATGCAATAGCGGTTTTACTAGAAACAGAACTAACGGTAAAGTTAATAGAGGTATTTGCAATAAGTGAGCCGCTACCATTACTGGCTGCATATGCTGCGGCAGTCAATATATATGCTCCAGGTGAAAGGTTTTGAGCATTATAATTACCCATGACATCCTGAAACAACGCGTAAGGACTAAAATTTTCCGTTGTTGTTACTGTTTTAGGACCGGAAAGTGTAAAAAGTACACTTTTAGCTTCTGAAGGTACATTTGCCCTGATATTTATTCCTTGTGCCTTAGAAGCACTCAGGCTTGCTCCATTCGTTAATGCCCCTGCGTCAGTATTTGAAAGGGCGTTAATCAAATTAAAAGTTATCGTTTGAGCTGCAGGTGGAGTTGGATTGGTAGGTGTTGATCCTGAACCAACGACTACATTGACTTCAGCGGTACCTGTTGCGCCTTCGTTATCCGTAACCACGACTCTAATAAGATAATTTCCTTGCTTCGTTTCTTGGAATGGATGCGAGGTATAGGAAGCTCCATCCGTATCTACCAAAACACCATTTACATACACCTGATATTTAGTAACGGTCCCATCACTATCGTTTGCTGTTAACGCTACCAAAGCAACTTGTCCTGTGGGTATCACCTGTCCCTCCGTTAGGCTAATAAATTGCACGGTTGGAGCCACATTACCAGAAGTAGGAGGTGTAGGGGGCGTGGTAGGTGCACCGGCGATTATATTCACTGCAGTCGAACTACTATTGCCGTCATTATCTGTAACTGTTGCTTTTATTTCGTAATTCCCAGTAGATATCCCAGTGATAATATGTGGTGTATAGCCAGCACCATCTGTATCTACCAAAACGTTATTAACAAAAATTTGATATTTTACTACACTACCGTCAGAATCAGTAGCCTGAAGATTAACAGCTACATTTGAGCCAGCCGTAACGCGTTGCCCATTGGTAAGGTTTGTAATACTTACAGAGGGATCTGAATTTGTGGATGGAGGTGTTGGTGTTGGAGTTGGATTCGGAGTTGGCGTACCACTATTATCAACTGTGATAGTTACACTCTTAGAAGTAGTTTTACCACCATTGTCGGTCACAACCGCCCTAATAGTATAAGTGCCGGGCTGTATATTAGTTAGTACATAAGGGGTATATGAAGACCCATCAGTATCAACTATAGTGTTGTTTAAAAAGACTTGATATTCAGCTATACTACCATCTGAATCAGAAGCCGATAACCCTACCGTTACGTTAGTTCCAGCAGTAATATTTTGCCCAGCTGTTGGACTCGATATAGTTAAGCTTGGAGCTACGTTCGTTGTTGGGTCTGGTGTTGGTGTTGGTGTTGGTGGAGGCGTAGGAGTACTGCCAGAACATGAAGTTACAGCACGAGACAAGCTTTCGGCTTGAGCGGATGAATAACTACCTTCTTTATAAAGTACCATTCTATCGATTGAGTGACCATTAGATCTTGCTGATACTTGAATGGTATATACACCAGGGCTATTAAAAGTCGCATAAACCAAATGCGCATCATTGTCGCTGGTTTTTGTACTCCAACTCCAATCTATAGTGTTGGTATATACTTTAAACCAGCCTCCTGAACTTGCTCCCTCTGGGGTTGGAGATTTACCTGATCCTCCAGGGTAAATTCTACTATTGCCTTTTTGACCAAAAAAATTAGATGCACTAATCTTTAACCAAGAGTCATTATGTTCGGTCGTTGGGACCCTGTTCGCTATTACACTAATCTTGTTACGCCATATAAACCTATACGTGCCAGAAGAATTTATCTTAACTTTATATGAGATCGTAGAATTTCCCGGCGAATTGAAGTAATCTGTGCCTCTGTAAGTTAGCGCTGAACCACCCGATGCACCCGAGATGGACTCTTTTCGCCAACTTCCCGTAACTTTTGAATCCAATTCTAAAATTGCTATTCCGTTTTTTTCCTCGAAATCTGCTCCGTCACATTGGGCATAGATTTGATGGAAGCAAAAAGCGTTCATCAGTAAAATTAAAGTAATTTTCATTCTCATAATAATAAATGTTTAGTGGAGTTAATTAATAAATATTCTATTGATTCATTAGAAATTATCTAGATTCGGTTTTTTCGTTTTAACCAAAAAGAAATTCTTTTAGTTTCAAAATTAAATTTAACGTACGACCCTAATTATGATGAAGTACTTAAATAATACGATGAAAGTATACTTTTAGACTATCAACTACCAATAAAAAAATAAAAGATCGATGAAATGCACAACTGAACCCTAAATGATTGAAGCACTGTCTGTTGATTTGGATTAATTGTAATTTTTACCCTACATAGAATACTATTGAAAGCCCTATGGACAGTTAAGATGGATTTAAGGATTGGAGCCAATTATTTTGAAGGTGAAGTGAATAAAAGGCGTAATAGGCAAAAGATTAATATCCAGGCTTAGGACAAGAAATCCGTAAAAATAACTTTATTGATGGTGTAGATAGAGACAGGCTCATAATGTACCCTAATTATTTAAAACATCTTTATTTTTCTTTGATGTCATCATGATTATTGCTTTATTGACAAATTGCTAGTGTGGTAGCTTACCCTAAACTTTGGTGCCTCTGCTAATAATTATATTATTTCAAATTCGCTTCAGTATTGGTAGTAATTGTAGGTAGTTATAGTCCAGGATTAGTTGCACCTGCTGGTAATTTGGTCAGTACTAAAGCGTTTCCACAAATAAATTTCCATTACTACCCTTAGCGTACATGCCCAAGTATCTCCCGTTATGGTAAAGCTTCAAAAGTTGGCCTTGGTGTGATGCGTTACTTCGTTTTAAAGGAAGAACTTGGGTAGTACAGTAGTACCTAACAAAAAGAATTGACTTTGTCGTTAGAACGAACTCACGTTAATTAATACCCTGTTATATAGGATGAATTGCTTTTGAATATTCTCTTAATAAGTATTGCAATACATATGCTCATTGTTATGAGCAAAACTAGACTAACAAAAAAGATTAAAATCGGTTGTGAAAACTCTTCTATTTCTAGTTGTTCTTTTAGAATATAAAGAAGCCTCAAAACATAACCATGAAGAAAATAGATAGCAAAACTTGTATTGGCCAGTAACAAAACATATTTATTATTAAAACTTTCAAAACGATGTAACCAGACCATTAGAAAAAGACAAAGAAAAATTTTCTGTGGTAGAATGGTATCTATTCCTTCGTAGGAAAAAAAGGATTTAGGGTTGTTCCCATCAATGCTTAAATGGGTTTGTACTAATAAAATAACAAGAAAAGGAAATAGAAAAAGGTATTCTTTAGCCCTAAAAATATCATATATTCTGTCCTTGTTTATGGAACAATAAATACCCAATAGATAAGCAGGTGTAAAATATATAAGAGATTGTATAAATATAATATTTAAGGGATAGGGTCTTTGAACTATCATTGAAATTATAAGACCGATTAACAAAATAGAAAGTTGAACTTTGTGTTTAGTTTCAATAAACTTTGTATGTAAAGTATAACATAAAAATAATAACATAGCAAAGGGGATATACCAATATGCTATAAGATGGTCTCCACTTAATAAAAAAAGGAAAACTGGGTATATATATTCATGCAGAATACCCGTTTTCTCTGAGGAAATGATGCTAGACCAAAAATTTGGTTTGTAATGAATCTTGTATAAGATTGGGATAATAGATAATATTAAATATGGGATAAGTAAGCGTTTATCTCGTTTTTTTTAAAAAATATGAGTTCTTCCTTTTTGGTAAAACAAATGATGATATAGAAATCCGGATAAGAATACAAAAATCACTGTTCCGCCCGCTGTTATATTAATTAATATGCGATGAATAAAGGTATTCGGTATAATGTTAGCTAAAATATCACAATGAGATGCTACAATTAATAGGATAGCAATTGCCCTTATAATAGTAATCGAATTTAGATACATAAAAAGTTTTTAACCTATTCTCTTAAGAAATAGAAGGTATATTTTATTATAATTTTTTAAGAGATGTTATAAAAATTAAATGACTTTTTAAAACGATTTCCTATATATCTAGGTCTATACCGCGTTATTTTTGAGTACACACTTTTAATATGCTCAATGGTAAATAGTCTAGTCTGATTAACTAAATTCATCATTTTTGACTGAGACATATAATGGTTTTCTCCGTTAGCCATACTATATAATGCTGCTGGTTTCGGGTAAGGTATTAAAGAAAGGTTATCGTCTAGTTCTATTTTTTCATGATAGTAATAGAGGTAGGGTTCTTGTTGTAATACCTGTTGAAATAATGCTTTCTTTATAATGATGCATGTGCCGCATCTAACATTAAAGTTGCTGCGAATCATAAATGCAAATTTACTTCCCTCTGTATAGAAATAGCCTTTGTCAATATACCATCCAGGTGTATTGTCTTTTATTCTTGAGTTTACATAGTTACTAATGCCATTATCTATGCAATCATCAGAATCGACTACCATAAAATAATCAACATCAAAACTATCAATTGCATAATCATAGGCGCTTTGTATCTTTCTGGCTTTATCACCTTCTTTTAATTGTCTGTCTTTTTCCCAATCTTCATTGGTTAATTGTGGTATATCAAAATCAACTTGAACGTAATGTACTTGTGGGTGTTCAAATTTATTTGCGGGTAATTCATGACAAGCTACTACAATCTGAAAATCCTTGTCTTTTTGACCATGAATAGATTTAAGACTACGATTTACCAGTTCACTGAATTTATCCCAATCGGAAGAAAGTTGCTCACTCTTTACAGGTACAAGAAAACAAATCATATATATTATTTTTAGTTGAAGAAATAAAGCGTTTAGGTATGTTTTAACCTGTAATTATTTTATTTATTTTTTTAAAGAAATTTTAGTTTCCTTATAATTTTTAAACCTAATAAAAGGCTAGTTCTATTGTTTACTAAAGGAAAGAAAATTATTTTTTGAGTTAAGCTAAGCTTTCCTATCCCTCCTTTATTAAAATCAATGGGGTATGCTTCTAACGTATTCATTTTGTCCAATATTGTACTTAAGTCCTTTGGATTAAGTTTATATTTAAACGCTCGTATTAATAATGCATAAACTACAGCTTGTTGTTTCGCTTTTAGCTTATTTAATACTGCGGTATTATTTTCGTTTGACTCATCATACTTTTTAATCAAATTATCTAGCTCCTCTACGGCTTTAGCCATACCAAGAATGAATTCTAGATTTTTTTCAGGATTTTTAGTTGTGACAATAGAGCCAGCTACCTTAATATATCTATGGGCATCAACACTTACTTTAGATATTCTTTTCGCCAATAAAAATACACTAGCAGTAAATATTAAATCTTCATAAGCCCTCATATCTACTAAAAAGAGAATATCGGTATCTAGTAAAAATTTGCGTTTAATTAAATAACGCCAAGCCTGGTTTCTTAAGTCATATTCAGCAATGAAGGATTTACCTTCCATGACAGAAACTTGTATTTCCTTTGTATCGAATAAGGATGAGTCTGGTAAACCGGATAATTTACCTTCTTCAATTTCTTTAGTGTCAAATTCTAAAATGTCAAGATCATTCTCCTTACTTAACGTAATAAGATAGCTTAGCGCATGTTTAGAGAGTAAATCATCTGCATCAAGAAAATAAATATAATCACCTTTAGCTTCTAGTAAACCATTATTTCGGGCAGCACTAGGTCCTTGGTTAATTTGCTGGATTAATTTTATATTAACTATGCCATTTTTATTTGCATAAGTATTAACAACATCAACACTAGAATCTTTTGAACCATCATCAACAATAATTATTTCGTAATCATTTGATAATAGCCCTTGGTTTAAAAGACTTTGCAAGCAACGCTCAATGTATTTTTCCTTATTATATAAAGGAATAATTATGCTTAACTTCATTGCTTGGAGTTGTTATTTTTTAATCAAATTTTGAAATTGAATTCAAGATGAAAATGATTGTGGTAAGAAATTCACAATAATTGTAATCTAAATTTTAATACCTATTAAAATCATAGAAATGTAAATAGGTCATAAAATTATTGAAACCTAAAGTCTCACCTAATAAAATTGTTTTAAGACATTTTTATCGGATTAAATACTTCAATTTTTATTCGTTATAATTTTACAGACCTATTTCATAATTCTTAGATGTTATCTTGAAAATAGGTAGTAGGAAGAAATTTTTATCTTCCTAAATATCCACCATCTACAGGTATAACTGTTCCCGTAATGTAATCACTGGCAGAAGAACATAAGAAAACTGTCAATCCTTTTAGATCTTCGCCATTACCCCATCTTTTCATAGGAACTCTATTGAAAACTTCTTCAGTCCTTTTTTTATCGTTTATTAAAGCTACATTAAGCTGAGTATCCATATAACCAGGAGCTATTGCATTAACACATATTCCTTTAGCTGCCCAATCATTTGAAAGTGCTTTTGTCAATTGGCTAACACCACCTTTGGAAGCTGCATATGCTGGTATGGTTATTCCTCCTAGAAAGCTCATTAATGAGGCAATGTTGATGATTTTACCTCCACCATTTTTTATCATATTGTTCCCTACATGTTTACAATAGTAGAAGGTTGCATCAAGATTAATTGCGATAACTTTACTCCATTCGTCATCAGGGAAATCTTCACTAGGGTATCTTCTTTGAATACCTGCGGAGTTTATAAGTATATCTATTTTTCCTCCTAAGATATCTAAGGCAGTTTCATAAGATTCCTTAATTTCTGATATTTTACTGACATCAGCTTTAATAGGTTTGACTTTTAGTCCATCATTTGTGAATTTTTCACAAATGTCGAAAACTCTATCGTCAAAGTCTATTACCACAGTATGTGCACCAGCTTGCGATATTGCTTCGACCATAGCTTTTCCAAGATCCCCTGCACCGCCAACTACAATAGCTTTTTTACCCTTTAAACTAAACGATTCTAATATATTTGATTTCATATCTTTTCTTATTTTATCCCATAAATAATCCTCCATTAACATCTAGAACAGAACCTGTAGTAAAGCCTGCGTCGTCGCTTGCAAAATAGCAAGCTGCTGCGGCAACCTCATTAGGCGTTCCAAATCTTTCTAAAGGAAATCTTTCTTTTAATTTTTTTAGTACCTCTGGACTACGTGCGGCAGACATGTCAGATTCTATAGTTCCCGGTGCAATACAGTTCACGGTAATTCTTTGTTTAGCAAGTCTTCTGGCTAAACCATATGTTAATGCAATTATGCCACCTTTTGATGCGCTATAGGCCATTCCGTTTTCAAATCCTCCCATACGCCCAGAATTGGAGGATAAATTAATTATTCTCGGGTGCTTACTTTTTTCCAAATATTTAATTGATTTTTGAATCATTGTAAACGTACCTCTAAGATTAACGGCCATAACATTATCCCACTCCTCAATAGATGTTTCTTCTATGCTGGCCATATCCAAAATACCAGCACTATTAACAAGTATATCTATACCACCGAAGTGTAAATTTATATTCGCTAGTGTTTCTTCAACAGATGATACATCTGTAACATCACATCTGTACCCTATTACTTTAGTACCAGTATTGTCAATATTTGTTGCAGCTTTTTTAGCACTGTTTTCTGAAACACTTAAAATGGCTACATTGTAACCAAGAGTGTAAAATTTCTCTGCAATTGCTAAACCAATATTTCTAGATCCACCAGTAATAACGGCTGTTTTATTTTCCATATTTTTTATTAATAGTTAATTCTATATGTTAGTATTAAAGGTAGTTTTCTGCATTTATTGTTTCTGGCCATGTTAATATCATGTCATTTCCAGAATTATCTGTAATCACTAGCGTATCTTTAAATTCCGACATTTTAGCATTCAATTCTTCAATTGAATCTGCTACAACATAAATACGTGAAAACACCTGTCTCTCCGTTCCTAACCACTCTTTTTTAACGACATCACCTTCCTTAAACCTATCTAAAACAAAAATTACATTTTCATCAGCTTTAATTTCAGATATTCCTTTAATAGAATTGATAGTTCCTTCCTTTAAAAGTACCCAAATTGTACATGCTTTTTTCCCTTTAAACAAATAGTCATTCTTTTCAGGGAAATCATCATCTCCTAAAACACCGGTAAATGCAAAATTAATAAGCATTTTTCTATGATCGAAACCATTAATATGAGCTAAATGAATATGTGGTGCTTCACCTTGTAACCTAAATCCTGGATCATAGGCATAAAAAACGTCATTTTCCACGAAGAACTGAAGGTTAAGTACTCCATTTTGAATATTTAATTTTTTGAAAAAATCACTCAGTTTTGGGTGTATTTTTTTACCAAATAAATCTGTGTTTTTGGAGGGGTAAATTGCTCCAATACCAACCGGGCTAAAATCTCCTTGTATTTTAGTTGTTATTCTATCATAAGTAGCTGAGAGATATGGAATGCCATTTCTAAACGTATAATAGACAGCCATATCATCACATTCCATGTATTTTTCTACTAGAACAACTCCTTTTTTAGAGAAGTTTAGTGCGGTTTTTACAGATTCTTGAAAATCTTTATCGTCTCTACAAATTTTCATACCAACACCGCCCCCATTGTCAACCGGTTTAATCATTAAAGGGTAGGCGATATTTTCTGGCTTTTCTATACTTGAATTAGTATCAAGATAGGTGCCAGGTATGTCTTGTATATTGAATTTTTCACAATATCTTTTAAATCCATCTTTACTACAAAAAGCTTCAATTGCTTCTTTATTTGCATAAGAAGGCATATTTAGCTTTTCGCAAATTTCTCCATAAGGTTTAACTAAAATATCAGCTACACCTACCAAAACGCCGTCAACCTTTAGGTCTTTTGCTAGTTGAACTATTTTATCAACCTCAAAACCATCTATGTCGTACGTTTCAGATGCATTCTTTTTTGCTGGTGCATTAGGGTTAGGATCAACAACAATAGTGTAAATGCCCATTGAAATTGCTATATCAACTAAAATTGCTGTCTCAGGATTTCCTCCTAATATTATAAGTTTTTTCATAGGTAAAACCTTATTAGTTTTTTATAAATCGCAGTACTAACGATGTGTTTTTATCTTTTATAAAAATTAGATATGTTTAAACCTAAACTCGTTGTCAAACCCTAATTGAATAAGTAAATTCATGACTTGTTTGAAATCTGTATTGATTTTTACAATCTTTTTACCATCCACACCCATTAGACCTAATTCTTTATTGATGTCTTTGTGGTATGAGGGATTTATAGTCGCTATTATTAAATAATCATATTCCGTATCTCCTACAGAACTTATTGGTTTAACATAATTATCTCCTATTTTTAGTTCATGATAATCAACATCTATCCAATTCACAACTTCAAAATAATTATTTTTAATATTGGTAGATAGTATATGTTGTCCAAAAGATCCAGAACTATAGATAATAACTTTAGATTTGGATTCAACATTTAAAAAAGGATTGAAAATCAATTTTCCTTCTTCATCATATATTAACCCCCCGGATCTTACTAAAATTTGTGAGTACAAGTAATAGGTTATCTGTTCTTTAATGTTATTCTCATCTAATGCGTTTTGCAATTTAGATTGCAGGTAATTCATTAGTAACCCTAATCTATAATATTCAGTTTTAGGATTTTCTACAGATTTAACAATAGAATCATGTCGTTGCCTGTAATAGTATAGAGGTGTACTGCTTATAACTAAACTTTTTGTAATAGTTAAGTATGAAAAAGTAATTGCAGCATCTTCACCCATGACTACGTCATTAGGTACATTGAAAAGTATTTGATCTAGTAATTCTTTTTTGAACAATTTGTTCCAAACATAGGTAGATATACCATGTTCACAAAATTCACCATTATATATAGCCTTAGGTAGTATTATAGATTTTAATTCTTTCTCGTTATAGATACCAACGTTTTTTGGTTTAATAGTTTCAATTTTCCCATCAAACTCCCTAAAGTGACCTGTAACAACAAGGTCTGCATTATTTGCTTCAGCGAGTTTATACATGATGTCTAGATAAAATTCATCTACCCAATCATCTCCGTCAACAAAGGTTACGTATTTTCCTTTTGCACTTTTTAATCCTTCTTTTCTTGCACTTACAAGTCCACCGTTTACCTTATGAATGACTTTAATTCGAGTGTCCTTTTTGGCATAATCATCACAAATTTTAGGACAAGTATCCGGACTACCATCGTCTACCAAAATTAACTCAAAGTCAAAAAATGACTGATTTAATAGGCTGTCAATACATTTAGGTAAATATTTTTCTATTCGAAAAATTGGAACGATTACACTAATTTTAACAGTGCTCATAGATTTAAATATTATTTAATTCAAAGTAGAACAAACCACCACCGTAAATGTCATTTTTAGATTCAGATTTTGCAGTTGTAACATATAAGTTAGAACGATTGTCAAAACAGCAAGAGGTAACATTAACACAGGGTAGTTTTATTTCCCTAAGTTTTAATCCGTTCATTGGATTCCATTGAGAAACACATCCGCCTCCCCATTCGGCAATCCATAACATTCCCTCGCTATCAATACACATTCCATCAGGACTGCCATAGCCCTTTAATTCAGTAACGTATGATTCAAATTTTAACTCCCCAGTTTCTAAATCGTAAAAATACTTTGCCACTTTTTTAGTCGGTGTATCAATGAAGTAGAGATATTTATTATCTAAAGAGAAAGCTAAACCATTAGAAATAGTAGTATTCTCTATTATTGTTTTAAACTGACCTTTATAGTAAGAAAAGACCTTTCCTACATTTTGTATAACTTCAGGATACCCCATGGTTCCAATAATAACTCTACCTATTGGATCTATTATTCCGTCATTATATCTAACTAAATCATCAATATCAATTTGAAAAATAAAATTCTTTTGTAATGATTTGAAGTCTATTTCAAAAAAACCATTTTTAGAAGCGGCTAAGACTTTTTTATTTCCTAAAATGTAAATGCAACTTACTGGAGAATCTAGTTTTACACTTAGAAGTTCTTTTGTTTGTGGGTTGTAAAAATATACTAAATAGTCAAATATGGATACAAAATATAGGCAGTTATTCTTTTTGTCAAAAACAGGTCCTTCTAAAAGCTCAGAATTGCCATGAAAAATTAATGATTGGGTCATAATTGTTTAACTAGATGTACTCTCCTCCAGTAATTCTAATGATTGAGCCAGTAGTCATTGCTGATTGATCTGATATAAAATACATTACTGCAGGTATGGGGTCAAAGGTATTTAACATTCGTCCCATCGGTAAAATACCAGAGGCTTTTTGCTGTAACTCCTTTTCGCTGACTCCCTCTTTCTTTCTCAATTCAAGTTCCCCTTCTGTATTTGTCCAACCCATGACTAAATAGTTGGACCTAATCCCATATTTTGCATAATGATGAGCAATATGAGTGGATAATGTATTTAGAGAACTTTTAGTTAGCGCATAAGCAGCTCTATCTATTTCACCATAATCCATATGTGCAGAACCAAAGAAAACAATAGAACCAGACTTATGTTCCTTCATTGACTTTAAAACATGTTTTAATAGGAAAAATGGAGCCTTTAGATTTACATTGAATACACTATCATAAATTTCTTCTTCAGTGTCTAATATTGAGGAAACGGGTGTTATACCTGCATACAAAATTAAAGCGTCTATCTTTTTAAATCGTTTAATAGTTTCAAGATAAAAATTCTCGATTTCATCTATTTTATTAAGGTCTAATTCATGAAAATATAGCTTGTGTTCTGCATTTATAGATTTTATGAGTTGATTTGCGATAGTAGCATCTCTACCACTGAAGGCAACATTGTATCCCTTTTTAATACAGGACTTCAATATTTCTTTGCCAACACCTTTGGCGCCCCCTAAAATCATTACTGTTTTCATTTTCACAATTTACTATGCGAGAGTATAACGTGACCTATACAGGTATTATTATTAGGTCAGGCTGATAAAGCTATATATTGGCTTTTTCATTTCCAACGAATCTTTCCATGGTAGTATTATCCGATGCGGAAATGTCAGCTCTTTTAATTACTTTTTGTAGCGTCAGGAAGTATATTTTCATATCAAGGGCAAAGGAAATATGATTTACATACCAAACATCGTATTCAAATTTTTTATCCCAAGATATAGTATTCCTACCATTAACTTGAGCCCAACCTGTTATCCCGGGTTTAACTAAATGGCGTTTATTTTGTTCTTCACTGTATAAAGGTAGGTAAGAGACCAATAATGGTCTAGGTCCTATAAGGCTCATATCGCCTTTTAAGACATTTAGTAACTGAGGTAGTTCATCAAGAGATGTATTTCTAATAAATTTACCAATGGCTGTCATCCGCTTAAAATCAGGAAGAAGATTTCCTTCTTTATCCTTTTTATCATTCATTGATTTGAACTTGATGATTTTAAAGATTTTTTTATCTTTTCCTGGTCTTTGCTGATAAAAGAAGGCACTACCATTGTTTGCTATAGACAGTGACACCCAGATGATTAAAAATATAGGGCTAAAGGCTAAAAGCACTAATGCTGCTATTGCAACATCAAAAAATCTTTTAAAAAATCTAGTATACATACAATTATCTATGATTAGGACGCTAAATTACATATTAATAGATTTCTAAAAGGTAGTAAATAGACCAAGTACTTTTAATCAAGACTAAAGCGCTAAATTCTTTTTTCACTGAAGACTAAAAATTAAAAATTTAAGGATTTTTATGCTCTATTCGTTTATATTCATTTAATAGCGATTCCCAAACGAAGCTTTGTTCATAACGGTCAGCTATCATAGGTCTTGCATGCTGCGCCATATTCGATATTAACTGTGAATCCTCTACAAAAAGAGTCATAGCTTCTAGTAGCGCCTGTTCATCTTTCGAAGGAACAATATAGCCATTCTTGCCATGTACGATAATTTCATTACTTCCATTAATATCCGTTACCAAAGCGGGTAGCCCCATTGCACCTGCCTCAAGTACTACGTTAGGGAACCCTTCTCGATAGCTAGGGAAAACAAGGGCATTTGAAATACCAAGAAAAGGCCTAACATCGTCCTTAGGACCTGTAAAAATTATCCTTGATTCATTGTTTATTTTTTGCCAGGTACTGTTGGGCAATAAGTCGGTTTCTCCCTCATATGAGCCAACTAGTAGTAGCTTCGTATGTTTATGGCTGCTCAGCAACTTGCAAAAAGCACCTACCAATTCATTAATTCCTTTGTCGTTTACCAACCTCCCTATAAAAACAAAGACAAAATCGTTTTCTGTAATTCCTAATGCTTCTTTTTTTTCCATCAGGTTACTCTTCCGAAATAAGGCACAATTGTAGAAATCGAGGTCCTTTCCGTTCACATTACCATTGGCAATAACTTTTAAAGGCTTATTGGTTACGTTATGGTTTAAAAGATCATGTTTCACGCCATTGCCTTCAGGATAGATATGGGTGGCGAACCTACAGATAAGTTTATCAAAAAAAAGGAGTAGACTTTTCATTATGCCGGTTTGGGTAGGGAAAATAAGGCCGGTAAACGTATGTACCCGTACAGGAACCCTTGCAAAGTAGGCAGCCATCATAGAAAGCAAACCCGCTTTAGGTGTTATGCTATGTACCATGTACGGTCTTTCTTTACGGAAAACCTTGTAAAGACGGTATACGGATACGATGTCCTTAAGAGGATTTATACCACGATCAATATCAACAGCAATGGTTCGTATTCCTTCACGTTCTTCAGTTTTTTGTAATAACGGTCCATCAGATGCGACCCCTATAATTTCATAATGGTGGTTTAAAAAGCGCAACTGCCCTTTCAGCAGACCATATAAAGAGCCCGGTATGGCTGCGGTACGGATTACCTTTTTTTTAACGGGCTGTTCTTTTAGTTCCTCCATGTAATCTTTATTCTAGGATATGTTTGGTATAAGCGGCTAGAATAGGTTCCCTACTAAAATCTTGGATACGCACTAAAGCATTTTCCCTACATGAGGCCAAATAGTCAGGGTTTTCAAGGCAATAAGACAATCCTTTTTTAAAGAGCTTAAGATTACCAACAGGTGTTAGCACCCCATAGCTGGTAATCATGATGTCATCTGTCTTAGGGTTCGCTAATTCCATGATTTCATCTGGTCCTGATTTGCAATTGGTGGTTAAAATGGGCAGGCCACAGCACATGGCCTCGAGTAATACATTAGGAAATCCTTCGTGATTGGATCCAAAAACAAAAAGGTCCGCTGCTTTTAAGTATTGGAAGGGGTTGGGTTCAAAACCCATCAAGAATACCCTGTCCTTTATACCCAAGGAACTAATCTGTACTTCCAAATCGTTGCGTAATTCTCCTTCACCAAAGATATAAAGGCGGACATTTTCAAAGGAAGCCACAACCTCTACCAATAATTTTTGGTTTTTAACCCCTTCTAACCTTCCGACGGTAACCAAGTTCGTAAACCGTAGATCAAAATAACCTGTAAAAGGATTAATATCTTTTATTCTTTCTAGGTCTATAGGGTTATATATTACCCTAGTTCTGTTTTCGGCGACATTAAAGTTTTCAACAAGGTCCGTTGCGCTTGCCTGAGCATTGCTAATGACCAAATCTGCTTTAGGATATAATTTCTTAACCAAATATGAGTTTATTTTGCTTTGCGCATCACCATATCCATATTGTAGACTGGGGTAGTTACGTTCGCTGACCATTATTTTATAGGGTTGACTCGAAAACCAACGGGCCATGATATTGATGTAGCATGGCCTTGTCAATAAACTAAAGGAATGGGTTATTTGCTGCTGCTTTAATAAACGTGCATACTTCCAGGCCAGCCAGGGTAGTTTTAAGATCTTATATAGGCCATGCTCGTTTCCGTCAGATATTTCCAAATAATGAATTGGAATATTTTCAGGAATAGGATAGGCAACTTCATCCGTCATAAGCACTAAAATAACGGAATGGCCTTTCTTTTGTAAATAAGGAAGTAAATATGACATGACACGTTCTGCCCCACCACCATCCATGGAAAATAAAAAAATGGAAATTTTCGTTTTTTTCGACATTTTAATTATTATCAACGATTTCTAGAAAAAACTGCTCATATTGCTCTAAAATAATAGCCTTGTCAAATTTTTTATATACAGATTCAGAAACCGTTTTAGGGTCCAAAGTAGGTAGGTCATGTAAGCGTTCTAGAAATTCCTCCTCTGTATTCACCAAATAACCATTAATTCCATTTTCAATTATTTCTTTAGTGCCCCCTGGAACATCGAATGCAATTGCAGGTGTGCCCACTGCACAACTTTCCAATAAAGCATTTGGGAACCCCTCGGAAAATGAACCTTGCAGGAAAAAATCATTTTCACTTAAATAATCAGCAATTTTATTTGAGTATGGAATATATTTAACAAATTGGCATAGGCCTAATTCTTTAATTTTATTAAAAATATCATCTTTTAAGGGACCGTCACCAATAATAGTATACATGAATGGAACGTTAATACGCGATAAAATTCTAATTATTCTTAAATGACCTTTAATTTCTACTAATCTACCAACAGCAATAAATTTGTACGTATCGCCTTTTAATTTCTTTTTATTTTTTACTTTAAAATCATCGGTAATTGGATTTTGAATAATCTTTATATTATCTTTTTCTATAGAAAATTCTTTCATACAATCAACCGCCATATCTTTTGATTGACAAATTACATAATCCATTTTTCGTAAAGCTTTTCCTAGTAAATCTGGTGTCCAAGACTTTTTTGCTTTGGTTTCTATATTAAAACTTACTTTAGTAATGGCTGCCTGTCTAGCAATATAAATGCTTTTTCTGAAGAATATGGAAGAAATTGCAATAGCAATATTTAAATGTGAAACAGTACTAATGACAATGTCTGGTTTTTCTCCTCTAATTGTTTTAATTAATTTAGGGATAGAATACGATACGCGTTCTTCATTTAAAAATTTAACTTTAGATTTTTGAATGTTGTACGATATATTTTTTTCCTTTCCTATTACAATTAAAATACAGTCAAAAAGGTTTTCGTTTAGGTTACTGGATAAAAAACTAATTACCCTCTCTGCACCACCAGCCATTAGATTTGGAATAAAAAAAATGATTTTAATTTTTTTAGGCATTTTGTATTAATTTTAGTTCTTGGCCTAGTCTTACATCCCAACTTTTTGGTAGGATAGGTCTGAATCCTCCATCATGATGAAAGGTGAGCTCCCCAAAAAATAATTTACCGTTCAAATCATACCAATCTACACGAACGTACATGAAGGATTGAGCCAGTATTTCAGAAAGCCTAATCATTTCTTCTAAGGTGTCTGGTTTTGGTACATCATTTATACTTGGTATAGTGGCCTTTCCATTTTCCTTGGGGGAGGACCAAGAGTAAGGTTCTCGTTCCCATTTGGTATTGTACCAGTTTCTGAAGTGCTTATCTGTACCCCTACCCATATCAACGCTAATCATTCTTACTTTACCATTTAAGCAATGTAGTTTGAAGTCAAATGGGATATTACCGTTTTTATCTACAAGCAATTTTTCAACGATAATCCTTGGTTCGATATTTTTATATTGCCACTCTCTAGATCTTAAATAGTAATTCGATTTTAAACGTTCGCCCAATGATTTTTGTATTGTTTTCCAATCTACTTTCGATTTGTCATAAATAAAAATACCACCACTGCTATCATGATTTGCTTTGATGATACAGGGTATGCTATGTACGTTTTCGGGTCTAATATCGCTAGGATTTTTCGTGTGATAGTATAGAGGTACCAAAAATTCCTTACCAATCTTATTTTCTACAAATGCCCTCACTAAAAATTTGTCAGAACATTGTGTGTGCAATGGAGTTCGGTCATTTAATTTCAACCAATTTATTTTTTCATTTAAGGTTTTCGGATTTTTTAAATCTAAAGTATATCCCATATGTGATTTAAACTTTAATTGTATTAATGGTTTATCTGGGATGATAGGTAATAAAAAATGATACAGGCGATTTAAAATGTTTTTCATAATTCTACAATGCTTTCTTAATAGTTTTAATAGAAGATATAATAATGGTTAAAAATCCATTATGTGCTAATATCAAGACGCTTTAGACCAAAATCTCCCTGTGTGTTTAGCATTCTAATTCTTAAGAAAATAAAAATTGACAGCGCTACACTCTGATAATTAGAGAAAAAAGTATGACTTACCATAAGATTTAATAAAATCACGAGCAGAACATATAATAGATACGGCTCTTTTTTAAAATAAAGTAAGCAATAGCGTCCCATATAGAAATAAGTGCCAATAAATAGCAAAAAAGGTATGATCCCACTTTCCCCAATAATCATTAAATAACTATTATGAGCGCCAGGTAGTTGTTTTGTGACATCCTGAAATTCCTTATAACCATTACCTATAAATGGTTTTTCCAAAATTAAATCATAATAAAGAGCCCAGGTTTGATTCCTAGAATCATTACTAATTGTCTTTGTTTGTACCTCACCTTCTCCAAAGAAAGCTGTAAGGGCTTGAAATCTATCTGCGGCAAATAATTTCTTGTCCGTAAAAGTAGTCATCACAATAAGAGCAATTATACCTACAATTGGAACAATTAGATTTTTTCGGTCTTTAATAATCGCTAAAAAATTAATAAAAACCCATACAACGATGAATGTTCGTGAGAGGGTTAGAATTCCGGCCAGAGTACAAACTAATTGGCCCACTAAACGCCAAGTTGAATCCTTAATGGAATATGAAATGGCTATTCCTAATAAACATACTATTGCAGCAGTATTTGGGTTTAAAAAAAAACCACTATACCTACCTCTTACCAAACCATATAATGCATTCGTATAAGGGAATACTAAGGCATTAATTATTACGCTAAAAGCACCAATCAATAAAATATAAAAAAGTTCTTTGTACGATGAGCGAAACATGACTTCAGTAATACATATAATTAAAATTAGAAAACGTACGAACTCCTTAATCAATTCTGAATCATAACCGTAAAAGTTTAGACTGCTAATTGTAAAGTATAAGATTGTGAATAGTATAAATGGAATTACTGGTTTTTGCCAGGTTTTTGCTTGAATGAAGAACAACAACAAAAATATAGATGTAAGGATGCTTACCATTGAAGAAAGTGATGGATTGGTATAAACCAACAAAAAACCTGGTATATTACACAAAACCAGAAATAAAATCAGATATCTTAATAGTTGTAACGCCAAAATACCTATTTATTTAATTTAACCATTTTACCAAGCTTATAATCCCATTCTTCAGGTTCAATAGGTCTACAACCACTATCGTGATGAAAAGTAATTTCACCAAAATACAACTTACCATCTACATCATACCAATCTATCCGAACATAATCAAAAGGTTCGGCTAAAATATTGGATAAACGATTCATTTTAGTCAAGTCTTTAGGCGGAGGTATATCAAAATCTGCAGGATCTGTTTGTCCATTTATTAATGCTGCAGTCCATTTAAATGGACATCTCGTCCAATCAGTGTAGTACCAGTTTCTATAATGATTTTCTGTACCTCTACCTATATCTACTTGTATCATATGTGCCTTTCCATTAAAGCAATGTACTTTGTAGTCTAAAGGAATATGTCCTTCTTTAGTAATTAGTAACTTTTCAACTATAATACGAGGAACAATATTTTTATACTGCCATTCTTTGGTCTTATTATAATAATTATTTTTTAATCTTTTTTTAAATATTTCATTTAAATCTGCGTAATCTAATTTATACTTGTCGTAAACGAAAATTCCCCCACTACTATCGTGGTTTGCTTTAATAATACAAGGAAAGTCTGGTAGGTTTTCTGGTATTAGTTCTTTAGGATTCTGGGTCTGAAAATATAAAGGAACGAGATATTTATCACCAATTTTTTCTTTAACATAATTACGTACCTCATATTTGTCGGCACATTGAGTATGTAAGGGTCTTTTGTCGTACAGTTTTAACCAATTAATTTTTTCATTAAGGGTCTTAGGATTTTTTAAATTCAATGATTTTCTTCTCCTTTTCCAATAATTATATCTTACAACCCAAATTGCAGGCCATAATCTATTTTTACTGGTATGAAATAAATAAATCAATAATTTCCCAAATAAGGTCTTATGATATATCCAAATAAACACATTTTTCATATTTTTAGGCTAAAGATTGTATAAATACGCTTTAAAAGAAGATTTATTGTGCAAGCAAATCATTCTCATTGTTTAATCGTTTCAAATACCAATACATGGTCATACTTTTTAATACGGTAATTACAGTAGTGCACAAAGCGATACCAAAAACACCATAAATCTCCATAAAAACATAATCCAAAATTACATTTAATACCAATGCAACTAAGGATATATATGCCATTATACTGTTTTTATTGATACTAGTTGCAAAATTAACCATTATCATACCTGTAATTTTAAAGGGAATATAGGCAAGGAATATTTTTTGAATAGTAGACACAACTTGAGTGTCTTCAGCTGTGAATTCTTTTCGTTGAAATAAAAGGGCTACTACCAAATCTGATGTTAAAATCCCAAGTATTGTTATCACTACCAATCCAATAAAAACCCATTTTAAGTTTTTGAAAAGGTTTTCAAATGCTAAATTTTTATTGGTCAAAACCAATTTAGCAAAATAAGGTAGTAAAACATTACCAAAAGCAACTAAGAGTAAACCACTTAAAAAGGCAGGAATTTTTAATCCATAGTTAAGTGCGGCAATAGAACCTATTACCAATTGTGCTGCAAAAAATTGGTCAACTACAGAATTTAAAGCAGTCAGCAAACCAGAACTAATTTTAGCAGGTAGTTGTTGAAAGGCAATTCTTATATTACTATTGAGATAATCCAATTTCCCTAAAACTATCAGATTCTTTTTTTTGGCAATTATTAGTAAATAGATACAACTAGCCAAAGCACCTAGGGTAGTACCCCATGCTAGTACTGTATTTGTTATTTGCTCTTTAAAAAAGTAGACACCTATCAATATAAAAATAGGCGTAAAAACACTGGCAAAAGAGCTTAAACGGTATTCATCATTTACATTCAATAAAGCACCCAAAGTGGAGGCTAGACCCCAGAATAATATAGCAAATAATAAAATGGGCAATTGTTCTTTTACTAATATGTAAAATTCTAAGGATTTATTAGGGTATAATATTTCTAGAAAAGTATTTGTAGATAAATAGGTTATTACTGCAAAAAATAAACTAACAACTACTGTAACCATTAGGCTAGTGGTTTGAAAACTTCCAATATTACCTTTTTTTCCTACTTCATTAATATAATTGGGTATAAATACACTTTTGAAAGAGCCCAGAAAAACAGTGTTAATAACACCGGGTATTAATATTGCTACATAAAAGGTATCTAATTGTAGAGATAATCCAAAGTTAGCAGCTACTATGGTTTCTTTGAAAAATCCTAAAATGCTAATGAAAAATGTTACACCACTAACTAAGAGAATGTTTTGTAATACTTTTTTACGAAATAATTCTTTTGATTTTAATTTTATACCGTCAATAATGGAGTTTAGATTCATTAATTTTTTAGACTTTCATTAATCAATTGTTGCCATTGTTCAACAACTTTATTCTCTTCTAAATGGGAAACACTAACTGCAGCCTTAATACCCATCCTTTCACTTAATTCCGGATTAGAAATTAATTCTTTAATTTTTTCCGCAAATAAGGTCACATCATCTAATGGAGTTAAGAAACCATTTACGCCATCTTCAATTAATTCTGATGGACCGGTAGGGCAATTCGTTGAAATACAAGTCAGCCCCATATACATTGCCTCTGTCAAAGCATTTGGAAATCCTTCAAAACGACTTGGAAAAATAAAAACTTTAGATTTTAAATAATAATTGGAAATATTATTGTCTCTGCCAATAAGTTTAATTTTATCAGTCATTTTCAATTTACTGATCAACTCTTCGTATTCTTTTCTTTTCGGACCTTCACCAACCAAATGTAATTGCCAGTCTTGAGGATTAACACTACTAAAAGCTCTAATAGCTATTTCTTGTCCTTTTTGGTTGGTTAATCTCCCGACGTTTAAGATTATATTTTCTTTGGGAATTTGTATGTTATCTTTTGCCTCTTGTAATGTAGAAGAAATTGGATTGGCTAATATTTTTAATTTTTCTATTTTCATAAAAGCATTAAAATATTCTAATATTGGTTTAGTTTGAACAACTAATATATTTGCTTTTGGATATGTTACTCTTCTCATAACCCGCCAGAACTTAGATAATTTTCCAAATGCTGGATAAATTCTTTCGCTAATAATAACTGGTATTTTAAGATTTCTGGCAGCTAAAATGCTTAGAATATTGGTTGTGGTCATAAAACCAATTATAATATCAATAGATTGATTTTTGCAAATCTCTTTAATGCTACTGTACAGTTGAAAATTTGCCTGTAATGAACTGATAAAATTATTTTTAGTATTGACAGCTTTTCCACATGAAATAACATTTATATTATCGTTTAATTTATAAAACGGTACTGTGTCAATAAGAGTTATAATGGTCACATTGAATTTATTGCTTAAACCGTTAGATAATGTAGATACAACTCTTTCTGCACCACCAGAGTTTAAGGAATAAATGACAAATGCAATATTTTCTTTCATCTTCTTAAAATAAGGTAAACGGACACTATTGTAAGATTTAGAATTGTAAATCTTTACATCAAGTATTTTGAAATTAAAATATGCTATTTTATTTTTTGAATGCTTGGAAGATTAAGCTCTTCACCTAATTTTTTATCCCAAACTATAGGTTGAATTGGTCTCATACCTCCATTATGATGAAAAGTTAATTCGCCAAAATACAATTGACTATTGTATATATACCAATCAGCTCTTAAATAAGGAAATCCTTTTACAAGGTCTTCAGATAACTTACACATCTCTTCTAAGAGCTCTGGTTTTTCAATATCTAAATCACTTGGGTCTGTATGTTTTCCGTCACCAAGTACTGAAGACCAACTGTAAGGTTCACGTTCCCATTTTCTGTTATACCAGTTTCTGTAATGATTTTTAGTACTTCTACCCATATCAACATTGATCATTCGTACTTTACCATTAAAGCAATGTACTTTATAATCAGCTGGTAAACTGCCGTTCTCATCCGTTAACAATTTTTCCACTATAATTCTAGGCTTGATACCCTTGTAGGGTTTTTCCCTACCATCCCAATAGAAATTCTGTGCCATTCTAGCGCGCAAAGTATTCTGTATTTCCTTCCAATTATGATTTTTAGATTTATCACGAATAATAATGCCACCAGAGCTATCATGATTTGTTTTAATTATGCATGGTATATCTGGAAGATTTTCTGGAACAATTTGCCTAATGTTTGGAGTTGTAAATAGTAAGGGAACTAAATACTGTTCGCCAATTGTTTGACGTACATAATCCCTGACTGCATATTTGTCAGCAAGTTGGGTAGCTAACGGATGCCAATAATATAGTTTGAGCCAATTTATTTTTTCATTAAGGGTAATAGGATTTTTTAAATCTAAAGCGTAACCAAAAGCTTTTAGGAACTTTTTTGTAATAAATTTATTCCTTTTTACATACTTTTTATGTAAGAAAAAATAGTAAGCTTTTGTAATTGGTAATAAGCTATAGTACCCAAAATTTGATGTTTGATATAAAGATTTTAAAAGTGCTTTCACGAATTAGTAACTTTATGTATTGAACGGTAAAGTTCAATTTAAATTACTTATTCAATTAAAAAAAACGCTCAAAAGAACGTCTTTTCTTTAAAGTGAGTAAATACCATACTATTCCGTTAAAAAATAGAAGAAAAGTTCAATATTCGTATATCCATCGTTGTCATGATCCCCATTTGGACCTTGGTTTAAGCTTCCAAAGTTACTTCTTTCCCAATCATCGGCCATACCATCATTATCCGTGTCATATCCGGTTGGACGCGAAGTACTACTTTTTTTAGGTACGGTTGGTGAATTGAAGCTACCTGAATTATTAAAATAGTCTGAAATTACTTCTGCATCCATGCTATCCTGATGTAAACTATTTCCAGGTGCTTTGCCGCCAAAAACTCGATTTTCTATCCCAGTTCGTGTTTTTTGCCAAGAAGAAATTTGACTATTATTTATTACTCTATTGGTTTTCTTGAAATTAACGGCATCAGAATTATAAATATCATAATCATGTGGATTCAATTGAAAATTATCCGAAAAATACAAGGATCCATCCGTAATCTTGCCACTTGGATTATTAAACTCATTCGGTTTTAAAGAAATTGCTGTATTCCTAGGTTTATTGTTAATGAAGGATTTATAAATATTACCTAAAATATCGGCATTATTACCCCAAACAACGTTCATGCCTTCTTCGTAGCCATAGATTATATTGTTGATATATTCTGATGTTTCACGGTTGGTCCCGTATCCTACAAGAACATTTCTTTGAGAAGTATGGCTTAAATAATTTCCTATAAAAGAAAGATTATAATTTCTTTCACCAACCAAAATATTATAGCTGTTATCACCTCTTGTTATCATGCAGTTTTGAACAGTAACATTCTCAGTTCCTTGAAGTGAAAAATTTTCATCACTTCCATGACTCATACTTACATGATCTAAAATAACGTTATTCAATCCCTCATCATTCCTAATTCTTATAGCGTCATTAGAAGTTCTGTTACTATTATTTTCCCTAATGGAAATATAGCGTATAATTACATCCGATGCAGAAATGTTTAGGGTAGCTCCATAACTGTTATTTGAAATATTATCACCCCTTATGGTAATACCCGGAAATGGTGCCGTTTCACCAGCTATTGTAATATTTCCATGACTTGAACTAATATTCAATTGTAGTTCATTAAGATAAATGTCACCACCCACATCAAAAACAACAGTTCTTGCCCCCGTTTTTTCTAATGCTGCCCTGAGACTTCCTGGACCACTATCATTTAAATTGGTAACATGGATTACATTACCACCGCGACCTCCGATAGTATATTTTCCAAACCCTTCCGCGCCAGGAAAAGCCTTGAGCTCTCCCATCTCGTTTACGGTAATAGTTACAGTAGCTTCTTCTCTTAAAGTATTATTATCTGGGGTAGTAACTTCTGTAATGTAGGTGAAGGAGTCCTCGGCTATTGGTGTATTCTCATCTTGAGCTGTGATGTCACTCTCTTGAATTGGGTCTTCAGGTGGGGTGTTTGTTGCCGGTGCACCTTCCGTATTAGCTGAGTCGGAATTCGTCGCAATGCCATTGCTATCTTGTGCGGTGTAGGTTAGCGTATTGTCCGTATTAATGACCACATCCCCGTATTGTGGTGACGAGGTACCTACAATGGTTACTTGGGAATTTTCGCCAAAGGAATCATTTTTTAGTACATCTAACACAATATTGGGTTGCCCATTGCTAATGAAGAAACGGTCGTCTACCAAAAGTGCTATGCTCTGTAGGTCATTTTTGTCAGAAAGAACATAGTCTGACAGTAAATCTGAATCCTTGGAACAGGAGAAGCTTGTTAAAACTAAATACGACAAAACTATTATTTTAGAAAAAGAGTTGTGGGGTGAAAACATAAGTAGGTAAAATTATAAGGGTTAACGGTTCTTTATATTTGGTGAACAATAATACATTATTCTTGATTACTATCGTTTAAAAGTTATTTTTTTTCGATGAATTACATTGAACGTACTGAGGTATTACGTATTTGAGCTCTTTTTTAGTTTTTTGAAAATCGATATTTCGATGAAGAGCACTTTTTTTTAACGTTTGTTGGGAAGGTTTCGGTTGCTGTTTATTCTTTCTAGAATTAAGGTGGGTGATGTTTTGATTTTAAATATTAACATTAGGCTGTTGAGACTTGGGTTTTAAATAGAATTTGTGCTCGTTTTCGAACCTCTTATTTTCAATTTGTTTTCACATCTTTTTTAGATATTGCTTTCGACTTTTGGAACGAGCAATGTTATCGATTGTTCATACCTGAGTCCTATTGATTTGGCTATTTTTATTGATGCCACCACTCTGAAGCTTAGGTTCAATTTGATCCATTTTACAATCAATGAAACTTACTTTTAGAGTTAATATAGCTTATTGAAGTCTATAAATGACTTTTCCATAACATATATGACTATCGTAGCGGTATTTATTTCATCCTTTGCTTTACATTGAGGTACTTACCATCCACAATATTAATTAGTGTTCAAATATTGCACAATAAGTTCAATAATGTAAATACTTTAACTGCTCTGTGAGAGTATATTTCCTGCGCTGAGTCCATCAAAACTATACTAACGGATATAGCTGTAGCTTATGAAGTAAAATTTTCCTTTTTATATTGCTTACAGCCCTTCGCGATATAAATACTTACCACATGTATTAAGCCCATATAGAAATCTACAAAGTTATCCCAGTATATATCCACTATTTACATGTGTAAAACTCTGTTCCTCAATATTCTAAGTTGTTTCTTTTGAAAGTTGCTTTGTAGCGACTTCATGAGTTTTCTAATACTTTCTCTGGCTAGTGTCCTTCTACTTTTTAGAACAAGTTCAACGCCCTACAGTTTTAATTGTTTTGATAATAAATCGTTTATGGTACCTGTAATATGCATCTTTTTTTAAAGAGAACGAATTACAAATAGTCTCGTAAGATCATAAGCTTTCTTTTCTAATGCTCCGTGCTAGTCTCATTAGGGCTTGCTGTTTAAGTTTTTTTATTTCCTCAACAACTTTATAGGTAATATTCTCGGAAGTTATTTCCAAATAACTATCTGTCACCAGTTTGTCCAGTTATTTTTAGATAAGACTATCAATGAGTTTTTTTAAGCTCATTTTAAAGGGCCTTGATAACGGATAGACCGTTGCCGGTTTACATCGTTACACGGGTGTTCATTAAATCTTTACGATCATACTCTTTAATCCATACATCTAAAGTACTGGTTTGTACTCGGTTAATTAATGTAATTTGTCTTTTGGAATGGTTTCTTTTGGTAAGTTCTGCTAATACGTTAAGTTTAAAGCTCCCGCTATAACGTCTCACGTATCCATCATTTTCAAACGTATACATTTGGTTTTTTGTATACATAGTACAGGACGGTTCACAACTAGCTACAACCTTCCATCCACTTTTTCTGTAAGAATACCTTTTACATCGTAAATAACCCCTGTATTCGCTAATAAATTTTTTAGGGTTAATTTTAAGAACTCAGTGTGCGCCACCGTTAATACAATAGTATCAAATTTTTGCTCCGGTAGAGTATTTGTTACTTCTAGGCCATATTCATACGCTACTTCTTTAGGACTCGCCCATGGGTCGTAAACCGTGACATTAGCACCATAACTTGCCAAATTGCTAATGACATCCACTGCTTTAGTATTACGTACATCTGGGCAATTTTCCTTAAAGGTAATGCCTAACACCAGAATATTGCTACCTTTAATTTTGATATCCTTCTGCACCATCAGCTTTACTACTTCGGAAGCTACGTATTTCCCCATAGTATCGTTCATACGGCGTCCCGCCAAAATAATTTCGGGATGATAGCCATACTCCTGTGCTTTTTGTGCCAAATAATAAGGATCTACGCCGATGCAGTGCCCGCCCACAAGACCCGGTTTAAAAGGAAGAAAATTCCATTTGGTTCCTGCAGCCTCTAAAACATCATGGGTATCAATACCCATTAAGTTGAAAATTTTAGCCAATTCATTAACAAAGGCGATATTAATATCACGTTGCGAATTTTCAATAACCTTTGCTGCTTCCGCTACTTTTATGGTAGGAGCTAAATGTGTTCCTGCTGTTATTACCGACGCATATAGTGCATCTACTTTTTTTCCCACTTCAGGGGTGGATCCAGACGTAACTTTAAGAATTTTTTCTACGGTATGTTCTTTGTCGCCCGGGTTAATACGTTCTGGCGAATACCCGGCAAAAAAGTCTTTGTTGTATATTAAACCACTTTGTTTTTCTAAAACCGGTATACACTCATCTTCGGTAACGCCAGGGTAAACGGTAGACTCATAAATAACCGTATCTCCTTTTTTTAATACTTGGCCCACTGTTTCACTGGCCTTGTATAAAGGAGTTAAAATTGGGCGATTAGTACTGTCAACGGGCGTGGGTACCGTAACAATATAATAATTACAGTCTGCAATATCCGATAATTGATTACTACAGAATAATCCTGTCTCCATTTTTGGGCTATCTTTTAGTACCCCTTGTAATATATCATCTTCAACTTCAAGTGTGCTATCATGACCTTTTCTAAGTTCATCAATACGCTCTTGATTAATATCAAAACCCACTACAGGGTACTTTGTTGCAAATAATCTAGCAAGCGGCAAGCCTACATAACCTAAACCTAAAATGGCAATTTTAATATCGTTCATGTTTTTAATTGTTATTCATTTTGCTTTCGCTATGTTCTTCAAATTATGTTTTATTTTATGCTATTTTTTGGCTCTGTTACTTTTTATGAAGCAAAGTAACCTATCAACTATCACTCAAACCATTATTTCAAATGCTCCCAATACCAATTCACAGCTTCTTTAAGTCCAGTCTTTATATCAAATTTTGGGTCATAGCCTAAAAGTTCTTTTGCTTTATCTATGGAGGCTAATGAATGTGGTACGTCTCCTGCACGAGTTGGCCCATAGGTATTTTCAACATTCTTTATTTTGGGGTCGAAATTACTTAGATATTCTTTTAAGAGTTCAGTGAGTTCATTCAAATCGGTTCGTTCGCCAAAAGCGGTATTATATACGGTGTTTAAGGCCATTTGGTTTTTTGTAACCATTGCACGTACATTCATTTGAATAACATTATCGATATAGGTAAAGTCTCTTGAAAAAGAACCATCCCCATTGATAACAGGAGATTCATGTTTCATCAATTGCATTACAAATTTTGGAATTACCGCTGCATAAGCTCCGTTTGGGTCTTGTTTTCTTCCAAACACATTAAAATAGCGTAAACCAATGGTTTCTATACCGTAGGTTTTGCTGAACACATCTGCATATAATTCATTTACATATTTTGTAATGGCGTAGGGGGAAAGGGGCTTGCCGATAATATCTTCTACTTTTGGCATAGACGTAGAATCACCATAGGTTGATGAACTTGCTGCGTATATAAAACGTTTTACTTGGGCATCACGTGCTGCTACCAGCATATTTAAAAACCCAGAGACATTGACGGCATTACTAGTAATGGGGTCTTTTATGGATCTTGGTACCGACCCTAGGGCAGCTTGGTGTAATATGTAATCAACACCCGTACAAGCGTTATGGCAATCCTCTAAATTACGAATATCACCCTCAATTAAATTGAATTTGGGATTATCCATCAGAGGAGCCAAGTTCTCGCGTTTTCCTGTAGCAAAATTATCTAAACAGGTTACCTGGTTTCCATTTTGTAATAAAGCGTTACAAAGATTAGATCCAATAAAGCCAGCACCGCCAGTAACTAAGATGTGAAATTTTGAATTGAGGTTATATAAATTCATCTATTTAATTTACTTTGCGATTTAGGATATGATTTAATTTTATAAGAATATAAATCAACTATACAATAGGCTTAACCAACGGTATAGCACCTAAATAAAATCATTTTTAAGTTAATGGCCCATAATAGTTCTTATACCAGTCAACAAATTGTTGTACTCCACTTTTTATTGGTGTATTTGGTTGGTAATCATAATCGGCAATCAAATCATCTACATTGGCCCAAGTTTTTTCAACATCACCAGGTTGCATAGGGTACATGTCCTTTTTAGCTGTGGTTTCTAAACTCTCTTCTATGGCGGTAATAAAATCCATAAGCTTCACAGATTTACTATTTCCAATATTGTATATTTTAAATAGATTTTCCTTATCCGATTCTTTTACTATTGGCTTCTGGATAATCCTAACAACACCTTCCGTAATATCATCTATGTAGGTAAAATCGCGTTCTAATTTACCATTGTTAAAAACCTTAATAGGTTTGTTGTTAACTATGGCATCAGTAAATAAAAACATGGCCATGTCTGGTCTTCCCCACGGACCGTATACAGTAAAGAAACGTAATCCTGTGGTTTTAAATCCATACAAATGTGCATAGGTATGCGCCATAAGTTCATTACTTTTTTTGGTTGCGGCATATAAGCTAATTGGGTGGTCTACGGCGTCACTAGTTTCAAATGGTATTTTTTCATTCAACCCATAAACACTAGAGCTACTTGCGTAAACCAGATGTTTTATGTTGTAATTTCTACAACACTCCAAAATATTCAAAAAGCCTACTACATTACTGTCCACATAAACCTCAGGGTTTTCTATACTATAGCGAACACCGGCTTGAGCTGCTAAATTGCAGACTTTGTCGAATGATGCAGATTTAAATAATAAAGGAAGATGTTCTCGATCTTCCAAAGCTAGTCGTATAAAAGAAAAATTTTCGTAAGTTGAACTAGATACTAGATTGTTGAAAATTTCAGCATCGTTTTTTTCAATGCCTAATTCTTTTAATCTGTCATATTTGAGATTAATGTCATAGTAATCATTAATGTTATCTAAACCAACTACAGTATGCCCTTGGTCTAGAAGAGATTTTGCGACAAAAAAACCAATGAACCCTGCAGCGCCAGTTACTAAAATTTTCATGACTGCCCAATTTTGTAATAATTAAACCCTAAGGAATTCATTGTGTCGGTATCTAACAAACGTCTGCCATCAAAAACAAATGCTGGTTTTAACATGTTTTTATATATAGCAGCCCAATCGTAAGTCTTAAACTCGTCCCATTCTGTCAAAATAGCGATTGCATGAGCTTTTGCAGTTGCTTCTATAGGGTCATTTGTTACTTTTAATAATCTTCTGTTTTCTTCTGGAGAACGTGTATTCAAATAATCTAGATCAGCATAAATGCGTTCGACAGAAACCTTAGGATCGTAGACTACTATTTCAGCTTGCTCTTCCAATAAAGCATCAGCTACGGCTATTGCAGGAGATTCTCTTGTATCATTGGTGTCTTTTTTAAAAGCCCAACCGTAAAGAATTATCTTTTTACCAGAAATAGTATTGTACAATGATGAAATCATATGTTCTGCAAAACGACTTTTTTGATAATCGTTTGCTATGATAACCTGTTCCCAGTAATCAGCTACTTCCCTAAGACCATAAGAACGTGCGATATAAACTAAATTTAAAATATCTTTTTGAAAACAAGAACCACCAAAACCAACAGAAGCATTTAAGAACTTAGACCCAATTCGGCTATCAAAGCCAATCGCTCTAGAAATCTCTTGTATATTTGCGTCTGTCTTTTCGCATAATGCAGAAATAGTGTTAATTGAAGAAACACGTTGTGCTAAAAAAGCATTGGCAACCAATTTAGAAAGTTCAGAAGACCATACATTTGTTTGTAATACACGCTCTTTAGGTAACCATTGTTCGTATATTGCACTTAAAGTATCTTTAGCTTCCTGTCCTGAGGGTGTGTCATCGCCACCAATAAGTACTCTATCTGCATTTAGAAGATCATCTATAGCTGTACCTTCCGCTAAAAATTCAGGATTCGATAATATCTCGAAATTAACTTTATTTCCAGTATGTTGTAAAATGCTTTTAATAGCACTTGCGGTGCGAACAGGTAGGGTAGATTTTTCGACAACAATTTTATCATTTTTAGCAACCTTGGCAATATTTCTTGCGCAAAGTTCTACATACTTTAAGTCCGCAGCCTGCCCTTTTCCCTTACCATAGGTTTTGGTTGGCGTGTTTACGGATATAAAAATGATTTGTGCTTCTGCTATGGCTTGATCTACCTGGGTCGAGAAAAAAAGATTTTTATTCCGATTTGTCGCTACAATTTCCTTTAAACCTGGCTCGTAAATTGGTAGATTGTCTAAGTTAGTATCGTTCCAAGCATTAATTCTTTCTTGGTTAATATCCACCACGGTAACTTTTATATCAGGGCATTGATTTGCAATTACAGACATGGTAGGACCGCCAACATAACCGGCGCCAATACAACAAATATGGGTAATTTTTTTCATGTTACTTATATGATTTTTAAGCTTTTACTACTTTAATGAAATGGTTGCTGAAAGTCTATCCCCGTACCCCGGAATACTTTTTTCAACTTTGTATAATGGGTGTTGGATTTCTGCATCACAACCGTTTTTTTCATTATTTACCATTTACTACTTTAATTCTTTAAAGCAGCTAATTTTTAACCTTTCTATACCATTTGCGCAAAGCTTGCGAAAATAATTGAATTCTAATTCTTTTTGTCGTTTAACTGTTTTTAAAAAGGTTCTGCGGTATTCTATACAAAATCCTATAGGAAGTTAAACGTCGGGTTATAGGAATAATTGTGACAGCTTAACCAAAAATGAATAAAAGGATTTGTAGCATATATCTTTTGGTTTGAAGGCAATCACGTTTAGATGTGAGGACTGGTTTTAACTATAAATACTAGTCTGT
Source organism: uncultured Maribacter sp. (assembly GCA_964353165.1). GTDB lineage: Bacteria > Bacteroidota > Bacteroidia > Flavobacteriales > Flavobacteriaceae > Maribacter. Next base: position 16,424 of record CAYGUY010000021.1, on the reverse strand, counting down.
TGTCTAAATACTTCAATACTATGGTTGCCTGATAAGTTGCTGTTCTGTCTCAAGTTTTACACGGCACAAATTTAGTTTCAAGTAAAGAAAAAGTAACCTCGTTTTCTTTTAACCCTTATTTTATTTGCTACTTAAGTATTGTTACTCTTTTTAGTATGCTATTCTAAAACAAACTGTTTTATCTAGAACTTTCATAACTAATCAATTGATTAAAAAAAGAAGGTCGAATACATCATTTTAAAAAGGGGTTATAGACAATTGGTGCTTTAAATGATTGTAAAGCTTAGTCCCATTACCTAATTAATTTTCTTTACGGACAAGTTTTCCATAACAACAGATAGCTCGCATTAAAAATTAGGTAGGTTTATTGAATTTGAACCCTGTTATTTTGAAGTTTATAGTTTTTTATTCTAAAAACGGAATATACCTATTCTATTGTAATATATTCGTAACACAAACTAAAACGAAGTATATCTTGAAAAAAATACTGATAACAGGGGGTGCCGGATTTTTAGGGTCCCACCTCTGTGATAGATTTATTAAAGAAGGTTACCATGTTATTGCCATGGATAACCTTATTACAGGTGATTTAAAAAATATTGAGCATCTTTTTCAATTGGAGAATTTTGAGTTTTACCACCATGATGTTACCAAATTTGTTCATGTGCCTGGTGATTTGGATTATATTTTACATTTTGCTTCTCCTGCAAGTCCCATAGATTATTTAAAAATACCAATACAAACGCTAAAAGTAGGATCAATGGGTACGCACAACCTTTTGGGTTTGGCCAAGGAAAAACAAGCGCGTATCTTGATTGCCTCCACCTCCGAGATTTACGGTGACCCTTTGGTGCATCCACAAACGGAAGCCTATTATGGAAATGTCAATACCATCGGTCCCCGTGGCGTTTATGATGAGGCGAAACGTTTCATGGAATCTATAACCATGGCCTATCACCGCTTTCATGGATTAGATACGCGAATCGTTAGAATATTTAACACTTATGGCCCTAGAATGCGACTCAATGATGGTAGGGTGATACCAGCTTTTATAGGTCAGGCATTGCGGGGAGAGGACCTTACGGTTTTTGGAACAGGGGAACAAACACGCTCTTTCTGTTTTGTTGATGATGAGGTCGAAGGTATTTACCGGCTATTGTTGAGTGATTATGCATTGCCGGTAAACATAGGTAACCCCAATGAGATAACCATTAAGGATTTTGCGGAAGAAATTATTAAACTAACAGGTACTGATCAAAAAATAATATTCAAACCCCTTCCTCAGGACGATCCCTTACAACGGCAGCCTGATATTTCTAAAGCGCGAGAAATTTTGGATTGGGAGCCAAAGGTGAGCAGGGAAGAGGGAATGGCCAGGACCTTTGCCTATTTTAAAACCCTACCTGAGGAAGAACTGTATAAACGAGATCATAAAGATTTTAGTAATTTTAATAAGGAATAGCCAGAAAGCCGTGACGGTTAAAGAAAAGCCTAAATGATTTATTTTTGACCATTAACGTATACCGTTTTGATTTGGAACGAGTACAACAATTTCGAATCGATCAAACCAACGAGTAGTTCAACTCCGCCCGCAATGAGTTTTTGAAATGGTGTTGACTGGCTAAATAGGAATCTTGTGGCAACTAAGAAATAACCTGTCTAGAATCTATTCCCAGAGTCTAGGTATTGGAATTTCTGTCCTCATGTGCCCCGTCTAAAGGGTGGTAGGTCAAAAATCGTAGTTGTTCACTTTAGGGAAAGGGTAAAACAAAAGGAGTTTTAGCTATAGACCAACCTTAAGGAGTAAAAGTTTTAATTAAAATAAATTGATTTAGATGTACTTAACCCGTTGTGCATTATGAGTTATTTGTTAATTAAAGTAAGTTCGAGTGCTTGATTTTTTTATCAGAAAATCCAGTGTATCGAGAACCTTTCTAGGATAAAATCTATTCTCGATTCATTTTTCTTTCGAAAAAGGAATAGATATCCGAACTTAAATTTTAAACATTACAGAGCTATTCAAAATGCACAACCGGTATGATTGTATTTTTATTCTTTGGCTTATTGGGCAAGTCAGGTACTTTTCATTTCTAATATGAGTTTAGGGATCAGCGTAACCAATAAACCTACTTAAAAGCAGGGTATGGTTTTTTATTTTCCGCAGTTGGCCGATCTAATATTATGTTAAACGAAATATCGTTTAATTTTAAGAAGTTACAACAAAGTATATGTAATTTAGCCTAAAATTAATTAAGAGATGGTCGAGGTTAATGTTAATGATAAAATTTGGCTCTCTTCTCCACATATGGGGGATATGGAACAAGTTTATGTAAAAGAGGCATTCGATACCAATTGGGTAGCGCCTCTCGGGCCAAATGTAAATGCCTTTGAGGATGCCATAGCCCAGTGCTTAAAAGAAAGCGTAAAAGTTGCCGCGCTCAGTTCAGGTACGGCTGCCCTTCACTTAGGGCTGAAATTACTGGGAGTAGAAAGCGGCGATATGGTAATTTGCCAGAGTTTTACATTTTCTGCTTCGGCCAACCCTATCCGCTATCTTGGTGCTATTCCAGTTTTTGTGGATAGTGAAACGGATACCTGGAATTTGTCTCCTGCGTTATTGGAGAATGCCATCCAAGATTGTATCAATAAAGGGAAAAAACCTAAGGCCATTATAGCTGTTCACTTGTACGGTATGCCTTACAAGATAAAAGAGGTCAAAGCTATTTCTGAAACCTACGGTATCCCTATATTAGAAGATAGTGCCGAGGCCTTGGGAAGCACTTTTAATGGGCAAGCATGCGGTACGTTTGGCGATATTGGTATTTTATCCTTTAATGGAAATAAAATTATTACAACTTCGGGAGGTGGAGCTTTGGTTTCCAGAAATGCGAACTACACACAAAGCGCAATTTTTTTAGCTACCCAAGCCAGGGACGACGCTCCACATTACCAACATTCCCAAATAGGTCATAACTACAGGATGAGTAATATTTTAGCAGGTGTGGGCAGAGGACAGATGCTTGTTTTGGAAGATAGGGTCATGGCTAGAAGGAAAAATTATGAGCGCTATCTTGAAGAACTGAACAATTTGCCTTCAATTGAATTTTTGTCTGAACCTTTGGGTTATTTTTCTAATAGATGGTTGAGCTGTGTACTTACGCCTTCTTACAAGATACGTGAACAACTGCGATTAGCTTTGTTAGAGGAAAATATTGAATCCAGACCGTTATGGAAACCCTTGCATTTACAACCTGTTTTTGAAAATTTCCCAAAGTTTACCAACGGTACTTCGGAGGATTTGTTTAATAGAGGCCTTTGTTTGCCGAGTGGGTCTAATCTGAGCCACGATGATCTAAGTCGTGTGATAACCAAAATAAAATTAACACTTTAAGCTTATGTTACAAAAATACTTAACCTACGGCGAGCAACGATATGCATCAAAATGGCTGGTGCTTTGTATTGATTTAGTGGTGGTGGCTATTTCTTTTGTGCTGTCATACCTAATAAGGTTTAACCTAACCTTAGATTTTGAAGTTGGTAATTTGTTGGTGCAACTTCCATGGATTTTACTAGTATCCTTATTGGCTTTTCTGTCTGTAGGTTCGTATAAAGGGGTGGTACGGCATACAGGAATACGCGATGTCTATAATATTTTTAATTCCATTTGTCTCGCCAGTATATTAATCATCTTTTTGGTAATGGCCAATAGGCAATTCGATTCTATAGCTAATATTACCATTCCTTTATCGATTATTATCATTCATAGTTTGATTAGCTTTGTTATGCTTACAGCATCTCGGTATGTCTTTAAAACAATGTACCATAGAATTACAGGAGGAATTAAAGTCTCAAGAAATGTGATGATTTATGGGGCGGGAAGTTCAGGAATACTTACTTATGGGGCATTGACTAATCACTCTAAAAGTGATGTCAAGGTTTTGGGTTATATTGATAATGATGATAAAAAAATTGGAAAAAACATTAACGGTGTTCCTGTTTTTAGTGAAAATATTCTGACCGAAGATTTTATAAGTAAAAAAAATATTACTGAAATTATTTTTAGTATCCAAAATATAGAGGCTAAAAATCTTAGAGTAAAGGTAGAGGGCTTGGTTGATTTGCCTGTGATAGTAAAAATTGTTCCACCGTTTGAAGATTGGATCAACGGAGAGTTAAAGGTATCCCAAATAAAACAGGTTCAAATAGAAGACCTATTGGATCGAGCGCCAATTCAAATTAAGAATACCAATATTGAGGTGGAGCTATTGAATAAAACTGTTTTGGTTACCGGTGGAGCAGGTTCTATTGGGAGCGAAATTGTTAGGCAAATTTGTAATTATTCCTACAACTCATTGATCATCGTAGATCAGGCCGAGTCTGCTTTATACGATCTTCAGCAGGAGTTAAAGCAAAACGGTTTCCATAATTTTATTCCCATAGTGGGTGACATCAGGGATAAAAGTAGGATGAATCAAATTTTTGATGAATACCGCCCCAATATGGTTTTTCATGCGGCAGCATACAAGCATGTGCCACTTATGGAGTATAACAGCTACGAGGCCATTAAAATCAACATAGCGGGTACAAAGATTGTTGCCGACTTGTCTTTAATACATGGGGTAGAAAAATTTGTCTTTGTATCTACCGATAAGGCCGTAAACCCTACCAATGTTATGGGGGCTAGCAAACGTATTGCGGAAATGTATATTAGTTGTATGCATCAAGAGGGTAAGACCAAGTTCATCACCACCCGGTTTGGTAATGTGTTGGGGTCTAATGGTTCGGTAATTCCTTTATTTAGAAAACAGATAGCCAATGGAGGGCCATTAACATTGACTCACAAAGAAATTACCCGGTACTTTATGACGATTCCAGAAGCCTCTCAATTAGTATTAGAGGCCGGTGCCATGGGAAAAGGGGGCGAGATATTTATATTTGATATGGGAGAATCGGTCAAAATATTGGACTTGGCGAAGAACATGATAAAATTATCAGGACTTAACTATCCCGAAGATATAGATATTAAGATTACAGGCTTAAGACCAGGAGAAAAGTTACATGAAGAGCTCTTGGCCGATGGGGAAAATACCATGCCTACCTATCATAAAAAAATAAAAATAAGTAAGATAAGGGATGTTGACTATGCCAAAGTTCGATCCAAAATCGATGAATTATGTATTGTTAACATGTTCTTCAATGGTAGTACCATAAAAATAATGAAAGATATTGTGCCAGAATATGTATCACAGAATTCTGATCTTTGTAAATTTGATCAGGACAAAGCAATATCTTTCGGTAGCGCGCCGACTACCAACCTAAAAATTATACAATCTTAAAGCTTTTTTAATTCAAGTAAATATCTTATCCATGATGAACATAACCAACAAGTTTATTAAATTTCCCCTGCTGATTTATATTGCTTTAGGATTTCTAGTTTCTTGTGCATCCAAAGCAGACGTGGTATATTTCCAGGATGCGTTGAATTATGAAACCATTGTTAGTAACAATACTGCTAACAATAAATTCAAAATTAATGATATTGTTTCCATCACTATTTCCACCTTGGATGCTGAGGCTAGTGTGCCCTTTAATATAATTAGGGGTGTTCAAGAGGGAGGTGTTAGAGCTGAGCAAATGGATTACATTGTTGATAAAAATGGAGAAATAGACTTTCCAGTCATCGGAAATTTAGAAATAGCTGGCTTAACCCCACAAGAGACGAAAGAACTTTTGAAAGAAGAATTAAAAAATTATTTAACAAATCCAATTATCAACATACGCTTAAAAAATTTCAGAGTAACTATTTTGGGACAGGTTAATCGCCCGGGCACCTATCAAGTAAATGGGGAGCAAATTACTGTCTTGGAAGCCATTGGTTTGGCCGGGGATTTAAATATCAAAGGTATGCGGAATAATGTTTTGATAATTAGAGATTTTAATGGTGCTAAAGTGTATCAGCGTGTCGACCTCACCAATAAGGAACTTTTAAATTCACCGAGCTATTACCTGACTCAAAACGATGTGGTCTATGTGGAGCCCAACAAGTCTGCAATTACTTCTTCCGCTCTAGATAATAGGGCTACCATTGCGGTTTCGATTGCATCTATTTTAATTACGTCAACCATAATCTTAATTACTCGAAACTAATTTATTTTAAGTGGTTACATAATAACTGATTGTATATGAATAAAAATGCATCTCCTATAGACCTTAAAGCTATAATTGTATCCTATGCTAAACATTGGAAGTGGTTTGTACTTGTAGGTCTTGTGGCCCTTATTATAGCTTATATACACATTAGGTACACCATTCCTGAGTATGAGGTTCAAGCGCAAATTCAAATTGTAGAGGAAAAAAATGCAAATGATGGGATGAGTGTTTTTCAAGACCTAGGTATTCTTGGAGGAGCATCATCTAAAAATGTAGAGGATGAAATGGAAATATTGGCCTCGAGATCAAATTTTATTGATGTTGTGAAGGAGCTAAGGTTAAATGTTCAAGTTACGTCGGTAGGAAATATTATTAACTCAGAAGTTTATGACAATCCACCAATAAATGTAAATTTAATTGCCGCGGATTCAATAATCAATAGTACAACTTATGATTTTATTATTGAGTTCTCTTCCGCGACCACATTTGACTTTGCCGAAACAGAGGATTTACCTGTTAAAACCTATGCTTATGGAAATGGAATTTCTACTCCAAATGGTGATTTGGTTATAACGCCAAATGTAAAAGATACTAAAACGTTAGTAGGTAGGAAATATAAGGTTTCTATTAGACCAGTAGAAACAGTAGCACGCACATTGAAAACAGCCGTAAGGCTATCTTTAACTGCTGAATTCTCCAATATTATTAAAATATCAATGATTAATGCCATTCCCACAAAATCTAAGGATATCATTAATAAGTTAATCGAAATTTATAATAGGAATGCAGTGGAGGAAAAGCGACTGGTAGCGAATGCCACCTCTGACTTCATCAATAACAGAATCCAGTTGATTTCAGGCACCCTTAGCTCCGTGGATCAAGATGCGCAGGAATTATTGACAGAGAAAGGAATGACGGGATCTGGGCTCGAAGTGGGCGCAGCAGTACAAGTGAGCGCTGGAAGTCGGCAAAATTTAGAAAATACGAAAGTGCAACTGCAAATGGTAACCGGACTTAAAGATTATGTCGACGGTGAAACTGGTTATGATGAAATGCCTATGGTAGACGTAGGCAGTGGTGCCCTAAGTCAGGCTACAATTCAATATAATACCTTAGTGAGCGAGCGTAAGCGGCTGTTGAAAAGTGCCAATGAGCAGAATCCTATCATAGTTAATCTTGATGAACAATTGGATGGTCTTAAAAATACGATCCAATCCAGTTTAACTTCTCTAGAGCGCAATATAGGGATGAACGTAGGTACCCTGCAAAATCAGTTGGGGAGAATTCAAGGAACAATTTATTCTGCACCGGAAAACCAAAGGGAATTGCGGAATATTACACGTAAACAAGAAACTACAGAAAGCCTGTATTTGTATTTATTGCAAAAAAGGGAGGAATCCCAGATTGCATTTGCATCTGCATCACCAAAATCAAATATTATAGACGATGCCTATGTGGCCAACCCTACACCGGTTAAACCTAAAAAAGCCATTACCTATTTAGCGGCTTTAATTCTAGGGTTATTGGTGCCATTTGGTGTTATTTATTCCAAGGAATTGCTGGACACCAAAATTCATAATAAACATGGTTTGGAAGCCTTGGTCAGTGATATCCCCGTTCTAGGAGAACTTCCTAAATTAGGTAAAAAGGAGAGTAAGATGATTTTAAAGGACGATCGTTCTATTTTGGCAGAGGCCTTGCGGATCATACGCACCAACCTTGATTACCTAATGAAAACCAAAGAAAAGGGGGGCATTAAAAAGAGCAATATTGTCTATGTGACCTCTGGGGTGCCAGGGGAAGGTAAAACCTTTATGTCTACCAATTTGGCCATGATTTTGGGAAGTACTCAAAAAAAGGTTTTGTTGATCGGTGCCGATATACGTAATCCTAAATTCTATTCATACTTTATTGGAGAAGACGTAGACAAATTAAAAGGCAAAGAACGGAAAAGAGATTTGGGTCTTACCGAATACTTGTTCGATAAAACATTGACTACCAGTGATATCGTAAATACTATGTTGGTCCACCACACGACAATAGATGTAATCTATTCGGGTAAAATTCCACCCAACCCGGCCGAATTGCTAATGAGCGACAGAGTTGGTGCGTTGCTTGAAGACGTTTCGGGTCAATATGATTATGTTATCGTGGATACCGCACCATTAATGGTAGTAAGCGATACGCTATTGATAAGTGCATATGCAGACCATATTATTTACGTTACAAGGGCAGGTATTACAGAACTGAAATCCATTGATTTCCCCCTTCAATTAGTAAAAGAGGGTAAGTTAAAGAATGTTTCTTTTGTTGTTAACGACGTGAATACGGACAATTTGGGATATGGGGGTAAATATGGCTACGGATATGGTAAATCTACCAAAAAATGGTGGAAATTTTAAGAGTTGTTTTGTAGCCTTGTTTTTGCTGCCTGTTGAGCTTTAGTTTTTGGATGTAATATAGTAGGTCTTGTAGTATTTATTTAATGGTACCGAAACTTCGTATGGAGTTATGAAAATTTAACTCGATGTAGACCTAGCCTGAGCCTATTCCCTTGGCCTATGTTTTTGTACAAACCATAGCTTATAAATGTTGAGTTTAGGTTAAAGGATGATTCGGGACAATTAGTTTCTTTCTGCCTATCATCTATTCCAAGGACTCCCCAAGGGAAAGCAAAAGACGTGGAAAAGATAGGTCTATTGTAAATGTATGTGTTTAAAACTGGTAGGCCTAACGATTTTAAATGCCATATGGACTATGTTCGAATGTTCTAATATGCCTAGAGATATGTTCATATAAAAAATAATTTTTACTGAAAAAAAATGACCTAACAGCACTTGGAGAATTAAATCCGGAGCCCATCTAGTAATCGATTTTTACATAAAGCGGTGCTTTGGGCTGCGATTTGCCATAAAATTACTGTTCTTTGTGGCTTTAATATACACTTCAATACCAGAGGAACAATAAATTATTTCCTATTACTTTTAAAGTCGTATTTTGTCGGAATTCTCCCCTAGTTAGTCGAATAAAGACTTGTGTTTTTCTTATCTGTTTTAGGTTACTATATATTTGTTCGGATTAGCTATTATCGCTTAATTTTGCTCTGAAATTTAATTATCTACTTTACTATTGTTCTATGAAAAATAAGTCCTACAATTTTGTAAAAAAATACGTTCAACTATCTTTAACCTTGCTTCTTGTTGTTTGTTCCCAAGTACTTAGTGCTCAAGTTAACTTTTCTCAGAGTACATTGAATCTTGATGGGCTTACGACTATCAACGGTGCTACGGCGATGGAGTTTGGGCCGGACGGCCGTCTGTATGTATCGGATTATTCCGGTACGAGTGCTAACAGCGGGGTTATCAAGGCGCTTACCATACAACGAAATAGTCCAACGGACTATGTTGTGACTGCGGTTGAGTTACTAACCGGGGCTGCATTAGTACCGAACCACAATGATAATGGTACTGCCGCTCCAACACTGAACGGGCGTCGCGAGGTTACTGGGCTTACTGTGGCGGGTACTGCTACAAATCCTGTGGTGTATGTAACATCTAGTGATATTCGTATCGGTGGTGGTACAGGCACAGGTCAGAAAGATTCTGGACTAGACACAAACTCTGGGGTAATTACTCGGATGACATGGATGGGAGGCGTATGGGAAGTAGTGGATATAGTTAGAGGACTTCCAAGATCGGAAGAGAACCATGCTACTAATGGATTAGATCTTGTTAACATAAATGGCACAGATTATTTAATCGTTACCTCTGGGGGGTTTACCAATGCAGGTGGCCCATCTAGCAATTTTGCATTGATTACGGAATATGCTTTGGCCGGTGCAGTACTGTCTGTAAACCTATCTCAGATAAATCAGTTGCCGATACAGAACGATAACGGAAGGAGTTATATTTATGATTTGCCTACTTTGGACGATCCTACTAGGGCTAATGTCAACGGTATTACTGACCCAGACACTCCGGGTTACAATGGTCTTGATATAAACGACCCTTGGGGAGGCAATGACGGCTTAAACCAAGCAAAGATAGTACCAGGAGGACCTGTGCAGATATTCTCACCAGGATACCGAAATGCCTATGATTTAGTAGTAACAGAGTCGGGCGCACTTTACGTAACTGATAATGGTGCCAACGGTGGTTGGGGCGGTTTTCCGGTTGGAGAAGGTACGGCGAACCCGACCAATGATTACGACCCATCAGAGCCCGGAAGTCAAGTAGCATCTGGTGGTGAACTAATTGATAACATAGATCACTTGGAATTGGTGACCAATGATATTCAGAATTATGTGCCAGGTAGTTTTTACGGGGGACATCCAAATCCGCAACGTGCCAACCCAGTTGGGGCAGGCCTTTACACAGACAATAATAGCGTTCTTGGAGTTACCGGTTCACCGGTATGGCGTACCTTAGTTTACGACCCGGACGGCTCTACTCCAGGATCAACAACAGATGCTAGCATTGGCCTTCCTGTAGACTGGCCTCCTGTTCCCGCTACCATGGCGGATGCGGTGCAGGGTGACTGGAGAGGTCCAACGGTACCCAATCCAGACGGTCCCAACGATAGCCCCATCGTGGTTTGGGGCACCAATACCAATGGGATTACAGAATATACGGCATCCAACTTTGGAGATGCCATGAAGGGTGACCTGTTAGCCACACATAGTGGAGGGAATATTAGGAGAGTACAATTAAATCCCAACGGAACGTCTCAGCAACTTACCTCGTCTTTTCTTTCTACAGGTGGGGGATTTTTGCTAGGGGTTACCACCAATGATGATACTGAAGTTTTCCCAGGTACGATTTGGACAGGTTCCCTCTCGGGGCCTATAACGGTCTTTGAACCGCAGGATTTTTTAGCATGTATCCAACCAGGAGAACCCAATTACGATGCATTGGCTGATTATGATGGTGATGGCTATACGAATCAAGACGAACTGGATAATGGAACCGATATCTGTAATGGAGGGTCCTCTCCAAACGATTTTGACAAAGTGTTGGGAGCACCGTTCATATCTGATCTTAACGATTTGGACGATGATGGCGACACTATTGCAGATGCTGTAGATCCTTTTCAATTAGGGGATCCATCGGCAACCGGCAGTGATGCATTTGCCATACCTATATTTAATGATCTTTTTAATGATCAGCAGGGTTTTGGTGGTATTTTTGGTTTAGGTATGACGGGTCTTATGAACAATGGCGATACAGGAGCCAATTGGATCAATTGGCTCGATAGGCGTGACGACCCCAACGACCCCAATCCAAATGATGTATTAGGTGGTGCTCCTGGCATAATGACATCCCATATGACATCAGGCACGTCCTTTGGTACTGCTAACAACCAAGAAAAAGGCTACCAGTACGGTGTGCAGGTAGATGCTACCAGCGGTGTATTTACTGTAATAGGTGGAATGAATGGGTTTACCGGACCGTTAAGGTTATATGGCAACACAGCGGCCGTTGGCGGTGAGCTCGGATTTTTTATTGGTGACGGTACACAGAGCGATTACATAAAATTCGTAGTAACCGTTAATGGGTTTATGGTGGTGCAGGAAATTGCCGATGTGCCACAGGCGCCAATTACCGTGCCTTTAAACATCGCCGAGCGTCCTACAAGTGATATCGTATTTTATTTTGTCGTAAATCCTTCCACAGGAGCTGTAGATTTAGAGTACAGTTTAGATGGGGGAGCACGAGTTTCAGTTGGTAGCCTAATAGCCCAAGGAGAGATATTGAATGCTTTACAATTGGCGAATAAGGATTTGGCGGTTGGTTTTAGTGGAACCTCCGGCACAGCTGGAGTAGAGCTGGAGGGGTCTTGGGATTTCTTGAATGTTGCGGGCAATGTACCAGTGGTAGCGCAACAACTACCGGATTTGACGCGCTTTGTGAATGCAATACCAGAAGACATTGATTTGAGCACTAGCTTCATAGATGATAACGGTGTTGAAAACCTTACCTACTCAGTTGAAAATAACACAAATCTTAATGTTGGTGCAGTCATTAACGGTAGTACTCTTACACTTTCCTATCCAGCTACAGTTCAAAATACATCGATAACCATTAGGGCCACGGATGCGGATACTAATTTTGTTGAACAGACTTTTTTGGTCTCAGTAACCGATAGTCCTATTGTATTGTATCGCATAAATGCTGGAGGATCACAAATTACGGCAATCGATGGTGGTATAGATTGGACTACCGATACAGTTACTAATAACTCGGCCTTTTTGTCAAATGCTGGTACGAATCAATCATTTGTATCCTCTATTGCGTCCTTGACTACGGACGTAAACATGGCTACGACTCCATTTGGGATTTTTAATTCGGAACGGTTTGATGCTACTGTTGGTAGTCCTAATATGACCTATTCATTCCCAGTGCCAATGAACGGAAACTATGAGGTACGATTATACATGGGAAATAGTTTTAGCGGAACGGCAGCGCCAGGGCAACGTATTTTTAATGTGACCTTGGAAGGCGAACTATATCCAGATTTGAATCAATTAGACCTTTCAGCAACCTATGGCCATCAGGTAGGTACTGTAATTACATATGTAGTTCCAGTAAATGATGGTGTATTAGATATTAGTTTTCTCCATACCGCCTTTGAAAATCCATTGGTAAATGGTATCGAAATTTTAGATGTCCCGAACACAGAAACACCAATTTACGCGTATGACATCCCTAATCAGTTAAGCAATGCAGGACAGCCTTTAAATGGTAGCCTGACAGTACAGACATTGGGTGGAGATGGTAACTTATCCTATGCAGCTACAGGGCTACCTAATGGAGTGTTCATTGAACCTACCAATGGCCAAATTGGTGGTACTATAGATGCTGCAGCTGCAAGTGGAAGTCCTTATAATGTAACTATCACAATTGATGATAGTGATGGTGTTTCTGCAGATCAGGTACAGCTTAGTTTTCAGTGGAACGTTGTTGAGGCCTTTGCGTATAGAATTAACACAGGCGGAAACCAAATTCTGGCTTCAGGAGATATTGGGCCTCGTTGGGAAAATAATGCTATATCAGGGGCGCAAAATGAAGGTGTCTATAATGTGAACACAGGAATTTCTGCTGGATATCCTAATATTACCTTTGATAATAAGGATAGTAGTATCCCGGCGTACATAAATGAAACTACCTTCTTCGAATTATTCGGTAGCGAACGGTATGACTTGCTTGCGCAGCCCGAGATGATTTATAACTTACCTTTAGAGAATGGGAATTATGTCGTCAATTTATATTTTGGCAATGGCTATGTGCCCACCTCAACCGTTGGGAGTCGTGTATTCGATATTTTAATTGAGGGCAACGTAGTTCAGAATGATTGGGATCTTATTGCCGAATTTGGGAATGAAGTTGCCGGTATGTTATCTTATCCAGTTGTTCTAACAGATGGTAACCTTAATATTAGTTTTTCACACGTTATAGAAAACCCAGTTTTAAACGGGATTGAAGTCTTTAAGGTAGATACGGCTAATCCTGTTTTGGCATTGGCTTCTCTAAATAATATTTCTAACGATGTCCTTGATGTAATATCCATACCAACGAACGCAGTAGGAGGTGATCCTAATGAGTCTATTAGTTATTATATTTCTGGTCAACCAGAGGGTATTACGATAGATGTATCAACCGGTGAAATAAGCGGAACCATAAGTTCAAATGCCTTAACTGGTGGTCCTAATGGAAATGGGGTTCATAATGTGACGGTTTCAGTTTTAAAACCAAACTCTGCGCCTAGTAGTCAAGTATTTACTTGGACTATGAATGCAGGCCCACTTTTTTGGACCGATTATGACGAGGACGAAAATTACACGGCACGTCATGAAAATTCTTTTGTTCAGGCGGGAGACAAGTTTTATTTGATGGGTGGTCGCGAAAGCGCAACTACGATTGACGTTTATGATTATGCTTCGGATAGTTGGAACTCACTTGTGGATTCTGCACCATTTGAATTTAACCATTTTCAGGCAACCGAATACCAAGGGCTAATTTGGGTAATAGGCTCATTTAAGGATAATGCTTTCCCAACGGAGACTCCAGCGGAGTTTGTATGGGCATTTGACCCAGCAAACGAAGAATGGATTCAGGGACCACAGATTCCTACCAATAGGAGACGTGGTTCTGCAGGTTTGGTAATGCATAATAATAAGTTCTATGTGGTAGCTGGTAACACGTTGGGCCACAACGGAGGTTATGTACCTTATTTTGATGAATTTGATCCAGCGACTGGAGTATGGACGACTTTGACTGATGCGCCAAGGGCAAGAGATCACTTTTCTGCTGTAGTCATTGGAGATGCACTATATGTTTCTGGTGGTAGATTGTCAGGTGGACCAGGTGGCACTTTTGCGCCTACTATAGCTGAGGTAGATGTTTATGATTTTATAAATCAAACTTGGACTACCTTACCTGCTGGTCAGAATATACCAACACCTAGAGGTGGTTCTTCAGCGGTGAATTTTAACGAAAAGTTAGTGGTAATAGGAGGAGAAACTGAAACTGCAGGACCTGCTTTAACCACAGTTGAGGAATACGATCCTCTTGCCCAATCTTGGAGCACACTGGCAGGATTAAACTCTCCAAGGCATGGGACACAAGCCATAGTTTCTGGGAATGGTATTTTCATTTTATCAGGCTCCCCAGTACAAGGTGGTGGAAGTCAAAAGAATATGGAGTATTTTGGTGACAATGCACCTGTAGGTAGTCCAAGCGTTGCGAGTGAACTTAATTCATTGGGTGGATTGTTGATTGCCGATGGCGCTACAGAATCAATTGATTTGAATGTAGAAAATGGAAACGTCGGAGTTGTAATTACTTCCATGGTTTTATCTGGTGATGACGCGAACGATTTTAGTATTGTATCCGGTGAATTAGCGAATCAGCTGTTGAACCCGAATACAACACATCCTGTGGAAATAGCACTTATTGGTACAGGAGCCAATAGAAATGCTATTTTAACCATTAATTATGGAAATAATTCTTCTAAGGAAATTAACTTATCCAATGCATTAGATGTTCCAGAGTTAACAGACCCAGGAACACAGAATAATAATGAAGGAGATATTGTTTCCCTTCAAATTGATGCTATTGTAGCTTGTACGGACGAAACATATAGTGCGAATGGCCTACCTCCAGGATTATCAATTGACGCCGATACTGGATTAATTACGGGAACGGTTTCCACTGGTGGAGGAGGTAACGGTGCTTATCAGGAAAGTAACGGCCTTGTAGTAATTGAAATGGAAAATCTAAATTTTGGCAGTAACTGGTCAGAACAGTCTTCCGAATCTGGATTTACGGGTGCCGGATATCTTTTTAATCAGGTCGATAGTTTTAATACTCCTGGTAACGGAACCATAACTACTCAAATTGATATAACAACACCAGGACTATATAGATTTCAATGGTATAATAAAATTGGAATAATTGCACCATCGGTTCCTACCACGGAGCACAACGACGCTTGGTTGCGATTCAATGATGCCGATGATTTTTATGGAGCCAAAAACACAGATGGCAGCGGTAGCATTGTTTACCCGAAAGGACTGGGAAAAACACCGGTCGTTGAAGGAGCTTCTTCAGCAGGTTGGTTAAAGGTGTATACGAACACCATTGCATGGAATTGGAATTCGAAAACTAGTGATAATGACGCCCATTTTGTTTTCGTGGAGTTTGATAATCCAGGTACGTATACTATGGAAATTGCCTCTAGGTCTGATGGACATCTTATTGATCGCGCCACCTTACATAAAGTGGACCAGAATTACACTACAACGCAATTGTTAGCCGCCTCTGAGTCTTTGCAAGGAGGTGGAAGTAATGGTGCTGCCGACGGTAGTCCATATACTGTAGAAGTTATTGTTGCTGATAATTGCTTACCATCTCAATCAACTGTTCTTGAATTTATATGGAACATTGGAGAGGCAGGTAATCAAGTTCCAGTGGCCATTGCCGAGGCGGATGTTACTGTTGGTGAAGCTCCTTTGACGGTGAACTTTACGGGGAGTAATTCAAGCGATGACACCGGAATTACGGCATACTTGTGGGACTTTAACGATGCATCTCCGACAGAATCCGTCGCAGACCCTACTCATGTTTTCAATACCCCTGGTACCTATGAAGTAGCACTGACGGTTAGCGATGGTGTTCTTAGTAATACATCTACCCTTACGATAACAGTAAATGCCCCTGCCAACCAGGCTCCGGTAGTTACGAATCCTGGATTGCAGAACAGTGTCGATGGGGACG
>CAYGUY010000020.1:46646-51940 GCA_964353165.1 uncultured Maribacter sp. | reverse complement strand
CAATGAGCGCAAACTCCGGAGGTTTCAAAAGCAAAAATGAACCAGCAAAAGCCTCGTAAAGAGAAATCAAAACTTCAAAAGGGGGTGCAATTTTCTGGTATAGCCTTTGAAATGGCCGCAACCATAATTCTTTGTGTTTTTATTGGAAAATTTTTAGATAATTATTTTGAATTATCCAAGCCCATTTTAACGGCACTACTTTCAATTATTGGTGTTACGGGAGCCATTTATAATTTAATTAGAAAAGTAACCAAGAAATAGTTATGTCAAAGAGACTATTTTTACAGTTACTGCTGTTTATAACTATCGTCTTTGTCGTAAATTGGCTTATAGTTGTCCCGAATGATATATTCTCTCAGGAATGGCTTATACACTGTCATTTAATTTTCTCCCTCTTATTGCTTGCTGTGATTGCCGGGCTTATTTTAACCATTCGTTATTATATAGGTCTCGCAGGTTACACATTCATGGGTATGATGTTCGTAAAGGCCTTCGTAGTTTTCGTTTATCTCGTAATTTTCAATACCAAATACGGTAAACAAATCGAATACATATTTAACTTTAGTATCGTTTACCTTCTTTATTTGTTCTTCAGCATCTATCTAGGGCTCCAACTTTTAAAGCAACAAACGTCAAAATAAAAAAGTTCTGTTTATTTTAAAAAGTAGATTATATAAACTACTTTTGCACAAAATTTTAAAGGGCTTTTGACTATGTTTAAAATAGTGGCTAAAAACTTTATTTTAACGATACTTATTTTCGGGTTATCTATTTTAAATAGCTCAGCGCAAGAAGATAAGACAATTGGTGAAGAGGTTTCCGAAGTAGTCCACGAGGATGAAAAAGAATTCGACGCTGTTGAAATGATTATGGAGCATATCTCTGATGCAAATGAATGGCATATTGCTTCTTGGACTGGAGACAAAGGAGAAGAAAAACATTTGTCAATTCCCCTTCCTGTTATTGTTTGGGACGGTTCCTGGCATTTTATGATGTCTAGTAGTATTGCACATGGTCATGAGCACAACGGTTTTACTTTGAATCATGGTAAATTGGTATCCACAACAGGTAAAGAAAAGGCCGGGATTGTTGATTTGTTTACAGGTTTAGATAATAAGTTTGTAGACTTGTCCATCACAAAAAACGTTGCCGGAATTTTAATATCCATCATTTTGTTAATGTTAGTGTTTACATCGGTGAGCAAGGTCTATGGCAAGCACAATGGTGTACCAAAAGGCATCGCAGGTTTTATGGAGCCCGTCATCCTTTTCATACGTGATGAGGTTGCTTTGCCAAACATAGGAAAGAAATACACACCTAAATTTTTACCTTTACTATTGACCATCTTTTTCTTTATTTGGTTCAATAATATGCTGGGTTTAATACCAATTTTCCCAGGTGGTGCTAACGTTACTGGAAATATTGCGGTAACCATGGTGCTGGCATTGATAACACTTGTTGTTGTTAATGTTAATGGAAACAAAGCATATTGGGGTCATATTTTCAATCCACCTGGAGTTCCTTTGCTTTTGAAACCTATATTAATTCCAGTTGAAATATTGGGAATACTTACAAAGCCTTTTGCTTTAATGATGCGACTTTTCGCTAACATAACAGCTGGGCACATCATGATTCTGAGTTTAATTTCTTTAGTTTTTATATTCAAGTCCCTATTAATAGGTCCCGCATCTATTTTATTGGCTTTGTTTATATCAGTTTTAGAATTACTGGTTGCAGCATTGCAAGCATATATTTTTACCGTTCTAACTGCGCTTTTCATAGGTATGTCAGTTCAGGAAGAACATCATTAATTATTTTCAACCCATTAAATTAAATTAAAATGGAAGAAGTTTTTTCAGTAGGTCAAGGTCTAGTTTACGTAGGTATTGGTCTTGCAGTATTAGGTGTTGGTCTTGGTATTGGTCAAATTGGCGGCAAAGCAA
Source organism: uncultured Maribacter sp. (assembly GCA_964353165.1). Classification (GTDB taxonomy): domain Bacteria; phylum Bacteroidota; class Bacteroidia; order Flavobacteriales; family Flavobacteriaceae; genus Maribacter. The sequence continues at coordinate 49,997 of CAYGUY010000020.1, read as the reverse complement.
TGGAAGGTATTGCGCGTCAGCCAGAAGCGGCCGGTAAAATCCAAGGGGCTATGTTGATTGCAGCAGGTCTTATTGAAGGTGCTGGTCTTATTGCCATTATCTTTGGTGCTTTCATCAAGTAAAACAATTGGTTTCCGTAACGGTTGGTTGCGGAAACCTTTTTTAATTAGTTAATGATTATTGTTATGAATATGTATCTAGCGGCAAGTGGTTCTGAATTAATCAACCCAGGTATTGGTCTAGTTTTTTGGATGTTGATTACGTTCGTTATTTTGCTAATCCTTCTCAAAAAGTTTGCTTGGGGACCAATTCTTAGTGCGGTAACATCCCGTGAAGAATCTATAAAAAACGCTTTGGAATCTGCTGAAGATGCCAAAAAGGAAATGCAAAACCTTCAAGCGGACAATGATAAATTGTTAAAGGAAGCCCGTGCTGAGCGCGAAGCTATGTTAAAGGAGGCAAGGGAGATAAAGGAAAAGTTAATCTCCGATTCCAAGGAACAGGCGAAAATAGAAGGGGATAAAATTGTAGCACAGGCACAGGCCGCTATAGAAAGCGAGAAAAAAGCAGCGATGGCCGATATAAAAAATCAGGTTGCCGAACTTTCCCTTGCAATAGCGGAAAAGGTTATTAAGCAAGAACTTTCCAACAATGACAAGCAATTGAAATTGGTTGATGAGTTATTGGGAGACATCAAATTAAAGTAAAGAAAAATAGTTTATGAGTTTATGGCCTTCAGCCTTAGTTTAGTAGATTAATAATTTCTCTAAACCAGTAAACATCTAAACTTTTTAAACGTAAAGAATAAATGAGCGAATCTAGAGCAGCAATACGTTACGCCAAGGCCATCTTGGATTTGGCAGTAGGCAAAAAAGCTACGGACTCCGTTGAGAAGGATATGCGTTCTATTGTAGCAACGATTTCTGACAGTAAGGAGCTGCGACAACTATTATCCAGTCCTGTAATTTCCGGGGTTACAAAAAAGGAAGTGCTACTCAAAATATTCAAAGGAAGTCACGCTATTTCCGAAGGGTTGATAGGGATGTTGGTAGACAATAAAAGAGTTGCCATTTTGAACGAAGTGGCCTTAAAATTTATCATCCTTAATGAGCAGCAAAAGGGAAAGGACGTCGCTTATGTGACTACAGCCGTTCCTATGGATGCAGCTATGGAAAAAAAGATATTAAAACAAGTTACGACCATTACTGGAAATGAGGTCACTATTAAAAATACAATCGATGAGGATATCATTGGCGGGTTCGTTTTACGTGTTGGAGATTTACAGTACGACGCAAGTATTGCCAACAAATTGAACAATTTAAAAAGAGAATTTACAAATAGTCTATAATAAAAAGGAAGACAAGTAGGCGTCTAACGTCTAATGTCCAACATCTAACGTCTTAGAAAATGGCAGGAGTAAAAGCCGCTGAGGTATCAGCAATTTTAAAGCAACAATTATCAGGTTTCGATGCAACCGCTACTTTGGATGAAGTAGGAACAGTATTGCAGGTAGGTGATGGTATCGCAAGGGTATTCGGTCTGGCCAACGTACAATACGGGGAATTGGTTGAATTCGAAGGTGGTTTGGAAGGAATCGTTTTGAACCTGGAAGAAGATAACGTAGGTGTGGTGTTACTAGGTCACTCTAGGGCAATCGGAGAAGGAACAACGGTAAAACGTACACAACGTATCGCCTCCATCAATGTAGGAGAAGGAATCGTAGGAAGGGTCGTAGATACTTTGGGACAACCCATAGACGGTAAAGGACCTATTGCAGGAAAAACCTATGAGATGCCATTGGAGCGTAAAGCGCCAGGGGTAATTTTTAGAGAGCCGGTAACAGAACCTTTGCAAACTGGAATTAAGGCAATCGATGCTATGATTCCCGTAGGTAGGGGACAACGTGAGTTGGTGATTGGTGACCGTCAAACGGGTAAGACTACCGTTTGTATCGATACCATATTAAACCAGAAAGAGTTTTACGATGCTGGTGAGCCGGTATATTGTATTTATGTCGCTATTGGTCAAAAAGCTTCTACTGTAGCTGGTATAGCTCAGGTTTTGGAAGATAAGGGCGCATTGGCGTATACCACAATTGTAGCTGCTAACGCATCTGACCCTGCACCAATGCAGGTATATGCTCCTTTTGCAGGTGCATCTATTGGAGAGTATTTTAGGGATACAGGTCGTCCAGCACTAATTATATATGATGATTTGTCTAAGCAGGCGGTTGCCTACCGTGAGGTTTCTTTATTATTAAGAAGACCACCGGGACGTGAGGCATATCCTGGGGATGTTTTCTATTTGCACTCCAGATTATTGGAGCGTGCGGCAAAAATTATCAATAATGATGCTATTGCCAAGGAGATGAACGATTTACCAGATGTCTTAAAACCAATGGTAAAAGGTGGAGGGTCTTTAACTGCCTTGCCAATTATTGAAACTCAGGCAGGTGATGTATCGGCATATATCCCAACAAACGTAATTTCTATTACCGATGGTCAGATTTTCTTGGAACAGGATTTATTCAACCAAGGGGTTCGTCCGGCTATTAACGTTGGTATTTCGGTATCACGTGTAGGTGGTAACGCACAAATAAAGGCTATGAAAAAAGTAGCCGGTACACTTAAACTGGATCAAGCTCAGTTCCGTGAATTGGAAGCGTTTGCAAAGTTCGGTTCCGATTTGGATGCCGCTACCTTGAACGTTATTGAAAAAGGACGTAGAAACGTAGAGATTTTAAAGCAGGCCCAGAACGATCCGTTTACAGTAGAAGATCAGGTTGCAATTATTTATGCCGGTTCCAAGAACTTGTTAAGAGAAGTACCTGTCGATAAAATCAAAGAGTTTGAAAGGGATTATCTAGAGTTCTTAAATGCAAAGCACAGAGATATCCTAGATACTTTAAAGGCGGGTAAACTGACCGATGAGGTAACGGACACCTTAACATCTGTTTGTAAGGAGCTTTCATCTAAGTACGTTTAGAAAGTTATAAGTGAAGAATTACGAGTTATGAGTAAATTAAGCGAAAGTCCTATCAGGATTAAAAGTTTTCAGTTTGCTTGTGATATTGTTCTTTATTGTGATTTGTTAAAGCTAAACAAGGATTTTGAATTGGCCTCTCAATTGTTAAGGAGTGGAACCAGTATAGGAGCGAATACTAGGGAAGCCCAGCGCGGTGTTAGTACAAAGGATTTTAAAAATAAATTTGGGACAGCATTAAAGGAAGCTGATGAAACCATGTATTGGTTAGAAATATTGGAAGCTACCGGCAGAAAAGTTCCAATGAACATGAAAGATAAATGTGAGGAATTAATCAGGATTTTAGTAGCAATTATTAAAAACTCATAA
>CAYGUY010000020.1:26047-46546 GCA_964353165.1 uncultured Maribacter sp. | reverse complement strand
AACTCATAACTCATAACTCGAAAGGATGGCCAATTTAAAGGAAATACGAAATAGGATTACATCGGTTTCTTCTACGATGCAGATTACCAGTGCCATGAAAATGGTTTCTGCTGCAAAATTAAAGAAGGCTCAGGATGCAATCACAGCTATGCGCCCTTATGCCGATAAACTTACGGAATTATTGCAAGCACTAAGTGCAAGTATGGATTCTGATTCTGGAAGTTCTTATGCGGACAATAGAGAGGTTAAAAAGGTGTTGGTTGTAGCGATAACTTCCAACAGAGGTTTGTGTGGTGCTTTTAACACAAACATATTAAAGCAATGCACGAATTTGGTCAATACAGTGCACGCCGGTAAGCAGGTAGATTTTCTTGCGGTAGGAAAAAAAGCGAACGATTTCTTAGGGAAAAAGCACACTGTAATTGCAAATCATAGTGGTGTTTATGATGATTTAACCTTTGATAATGTATCCGCAATAGCCGAGACTTTAATGGAGCAGTTTACGAACGGTTCCTATGACCGCATTGAGATTGTATATAACAAGTTCAAAAATGCAGCTACGCAGATTGTAATGACCGAACAGTTTTTACCAATTGTTCCCATGGTAGGTGAAGAAAATGTAAGTACTGATTACAGCTTTGAACCTTCAAAATTGGAAATTGTGGAACAGTTGATTCCTAAGTCATTGAAAACACAGTTGTACAAAGGAATTCGCGATTCTTTTGCGAGCGAGCACGGAGCTCGTATGACGGCAATGCACAAGGCAACCGATAATGCAACGGAGTTACGTGATCAATTAAAACTGACTTACAACAAAGCAAGACAAGCTGCTATTACCAATGAGATTTTAGAGATTGTTGGTGGTGCAGAGGCTCTAAACAACTAAGTATAATGTCATCCTGAGCGCAGTTGAAGGACTCGGATACTAAAAAATTAAATAGAACCTCACAGCGATGTGGGGTTTTTTGTTTTCTATCATTTTTGTTCCCTTTTTTAACCGACTTTTGCACTCGAATGAAAGCAAAGAAGACCGCCCTACTTTTTATATTTATAACGATACTTGTTGATGTTATCGGTATTGGCATTATCCTTCCCATAATACCGGACCTTATCATGGAACTTACCGGAGAGGGAACGCATATGGCCGTGATTTACGGGATGTGGCTAACCACTGCTTTTGCCGGGATGCAGTTTTTGTTTTCCCCTGTTTTAGGTGAAATTTCAGATAGGTTTGGAAGAAGGCCCATTCTTTTGATGGCATTGTTGGGATTAAGTATAGATTACCTCATCCATGCCTGGGCACCTACCATAATGTGGTTGTTCGTAGGTCGTTTTTTAGCTGGAATTACAGGGGCAAGTTTTACGGTAGCCTCAGCTTATATTGCTGATATTAGTACGAAAGAGGAAAAGGCCAAAAACTTTGGACTCATAGGCGCTGCGTTTGGACTGGGTTTTATAATAGGTCCTGGAATAGGTGGTTTTTTTGGTGAAATAAATATCCGGCTGCCTTTTTACATCGCCGCTGGGTTAACATTTGCCAACTTTTTGTTCGGTTTTTTCTTTGTGCCTGAATCCTTGTCGGTTGAAAATAGGAGGGCTATCAATTTTGTTAAAATGATTCCAGGGGTTTCCTTGGTGAGTCTTCGAAATTATAAAGGCGTGTTATTGCTGATATCGGCTTTCTTTTTGGCAAATCTTGCGGGGCAGGCCTTGCCTTCTACTTGGTCGTATTATGGGATTGAACGCTATGACTGGAGTCCTAGGGATATAGGTATTTCGCTAATGGTAGTAGGTCTGTTGGTGGCCATAGCCCAAGGTTTTTTGGTTGGCATTGCTGTGAAGAAATTTGGTAGGAACACTGTAGTCATTTCCGGATTCTTATTATGGACGGTTGGTATGTTCCTTTTTTCCCTGGCAGAAGAACCTTGGATGCTCTATGCCTTTCTCATTCCCTATGCTTTGGGCGGTGTGGCAGGACCAACCGTTCAAGGGGTAATTTCAAATCAGGTTTCGGAAAAGGAGCAGGGTAACCTGCAGGGCGCGATAACCGGATTGGTAAGCGTTACCGCTATTTTAGGGCAGCTGATATTCTCTCCGGTATTTTACTACTTTATACGTCCGGAGGGCGAAATTTATTTCCCCGGTGCACCTTACGCCTTGGCAGCGCTCTTTCTTTTGGTTGCCCTAATTTTTGCTTTTCTGGCGATGCGGTCCATGAGTATTTCCGAGCAAGCGGATGAATTAATGCCATAACTACTACAGATTAAAAAGCCAATAACATTAAGGTTTGGTGTAGCATTATAAATTTAAAGACGTTTTTTTTGATGGGGGACGTAACATTTTCATAAAAAGGTATCTAAAAGGAAAATCCTTAAAATAGTTATCATGAAAATAGTAAAAACCATCCACCTAATTCTAGTACTTATCACTTCCATAATCGTAACCGGCCAGGACCACCCCTTTGAGGTTACCGTAAGAGGAGAGGGACAACCTATCTTATTATTTCCAGGATTTACCTGTACCGCTGCCGTTTGGGATGAGACCGTTTCCGAGCTTTCAAAGGACTATGAGTGTCATGTATTTACGTTTGCCGGCTTTGGAAACGTATCACCTATAGAAAAACCATGGCTTCCCAAGATAAAGAATGGTGTAGAAGCGTACGTGAAAGATCAAAATCTAAAAAATACAATCGTTATTGGACATAGTTTGGGCGGTGCTTTGGGCCTTTGGTTGGCCACGGAAGAAGAACATCCCTTCTCACAATTAATAGTAGTGGACGCCTTGCCATCCACTGGAGCACTTATGATGCCGAATTTTAAAAGCAAAGCCATTACATATGAAAGTCCATGGAACAAACAAATGCTGGAAATGGATGCTGTTGCATTTGATGCCATGGCTACTCAAATGGCTTCCGGTATGTCCTTGAATCAGGAAAAACAGCATCAGATAAAGGAATGGATGATTGAGGCAGATAGGGAAACCTATGTATATGGCTATACAGACCTTTTAAAGCTAGATTTAAGAGAGGATATTGGTAAAATCAGCATTCCGGTCAGTATTTTAGCTGCGGCCCAACCGTATGGTTTGGAAATGGCACAGCGTACATATGCAGAACAATACAAGAACCTACAGGGCTATGACATCGATTTCGCAGCCGATGCCGCGCATTTTATAATGTATGACAGTCCGCAATGGTTTCAAGAAAAATTAAATAATAGCTTAGGGCAATAATGAATAGCGTAGATAAAAGATATAAAGCCCTATATACAGCACATTATCCTAAGGTAATGCGCCTTTGCCTTGGTTATGTGGCAGGAGACCAAGATGTAGCGGAGGATTTGACCCAAGAGATATTTATAAAGATTTGGGAAAACCTAGAAAGCTTTAGAAATGAAAGCAGCATAAGCACCTGGATTTATAGAATAAGTGTGAACACCTGTCTTTCGAAACTAAGAACTAGAAAAAAGAGTTACAGAACAGTTGCGATTACAGAAGTTCCCGAAATTATTGATGAACATTCGGAGGCGGAGAGAGAAAATCAATTACGTCAGTTGTATGAATGTATTCAAAAGCTTTCAGAAACCAATAGGGCAATCATACTGCTCGTGCTGGAGGGTCTTCCGCAAAACGAGATATCCGAAATTATCGGAATAAAACATGATGCCATTCGAACAAGAATACATCGAATTAAAAGTCAATTAACAAAATGTGTATCCCATGAATAATTTTGAAGAATTACAATCCAACTGGAAAAGTCAACCCGAAATACAAGCTACGGATGAAGGGTTCCAATCCCTATTAAACGGCTTACGTAAGATTAAAAACAAACAACATATTACCAAGATAGTGCTGGGCAGCACCATAGTTATACTAATTGGTTTTTTCTTTTATATAGCAGGATATAGCAACCAACAAGTAGTACTAGGTATTACTTTTATGATAGGGAGTCTTCTCATGCGTATTCTACTGGAAGTTTTGAGTATACGGAATCTTAACAAGATGAATATGGTATCGCAGCAAACCGATTTTAGGAATGACCTTTTGGCATATTATAAAAATAGAAAGTTGGTACATTTTCTATGGACGCCTGTAATCATTAGTTGTTATGCGATAGGTTTTTTAATACTGTTGCCACTATTTAAAGCTAATTTATCCACTGGATTTTATACCTATATCGTTATATCATCGATAGTACTGCTTATCTTTTTTTCAGTTTTTATTGCCAAGCAAATACGTAACGAGATCAAGGAACTTAAACGATTACAAGAGGATTAAAATTTGTTCCCTAGCCATAGGAAATCGCATGGATGTTAGTACCTTAAGAATATTTAGACCTATGAGATAGGTTTCCCTAGAAACTAAATTTGTTTACAAGGCGTAAATAGGTACTTTTAAGGCTTCAATACGATATGTTTGAATCCACTTAAAAAACTTTTTAAACAAACGGCTATTTATGGCCTTGCAACGGTGCTGCCCAGGATGCTCAATGTAATATTGGTTCCAATCTACACGGCGGTTATGCTTCCGGAATCTTACGGAGAAGTTATCGTAATATTTGCTTATTTTGCTATTTTTAATGTATTCTTGGCCTATGGTATGGAGACTACATTTTTCCGTTTCTATAAAGAAACCGATCAGCGCAAAAAAGTGGTCACGACTTCCCTACTTTCCATTTTAATTACTACACTTTCTTTTTTGGTTATAGGATTTATTTTTAAGGACAATTTGTCTCAATTAATGAAGATAAACCCAAAGTACCTAGGGTATGTCTTTGGAATTCTAGCCTTGGATGCCTTGGCTATTATTCCCTTTGTATGGTTAAGGGCAAACGAAAAGCCCATGCGCTTTGCTGCAATCAAAATTCTTAACGTTTGTTTGAACTTAGGCCTCAATCTTTTTTTCTTGATCGTGTTGCCTAAATTGATTTCTCCTGGGGATACGGGTTTATGGAATAGTATTTATATTGAAAATTATGAAATATCGTATATCCTCATTTCTAATTTTGTGGCAAGTGGCTTGACTTTACTGCTTTTATTGCCCGTATACCTAAGAAGACCTTATGTGTTTGACTTAGCACTCTGGAAACGAATGATGCGTTACGCAATGCCTGTTCTGGTAGCCGGCATCGCATTTACGGTAAATGAAGTGTTGGACAAGATTTTGTTGGAGCACTTGTTGCCAGATGATATCGCCATAGCCGAGGTAGGTAAGTACGGTGCCTGCATTAAACTGGCCGTTTTTATGACACTGTTTGCTACTGCTTTTAGAATGGGAATAGAGCCTTTTTTCTTTAGCCATTCCGATACCAAGAATCCGCAAAAGGCCTATGCACAGATTACTAATTACTTTGTGGTATTGGGGAGTATTATTTTATTGGCCGTGGTGGTTTTTGCAGATGTTTTAAAAGAACTTTTCGTTAGGGACGAGGCATATTGGGATGCTATGCCCGTAGTGCCTATAATTTTATTGGCTAGTTTCTTCCTTGGAATTTATCACAATCTCTCTGTTTGGTATAAAGTAACGGACAGGACGAAATTTGGCGCCTACATTTCTATGATTGGAGCCGTGTTAACGATTATCATCAATTTTGCCCTGATACAATATTTTAGTTATATGGCTTCGGCCATCGCAACATTGGTGGCCTACGGCACCATGATGACACTTTCCTTTTATTTTGGACGCATGTACTATCCTATTCCGTATAATTTTAGAAAAATTGGTTTTTATTTAGGAATGTCCACACTCTTTTCGATCCTGTCATTTTATATTTTTGATAGGAATTTAATCGTTGGGATTGTTTTGCTCCTCCTTTTTCTAGGATTGGTTTATAAATTGGAAGCGGACAACCTTAAAAAAGTATTCATAAAACAAAAATGAAAATTAACATAATAAACAAATCGGCACATAATTTGCCACATTACGAAACAGGATCCTCTGCTGGAATGGATTTGCGTGCAAATCTATCCGAAGCAATTACACTGAAACCCTTAGAAAGGACCATTATAAAAACCGGACTTTTTATAGAACTTCCTGTTGGTTATGAAGCACAGGTAAGACCAAGAAGTGGACTGGCAGCAAAAAAAGGAGTTACCGTTTTGAACGCACCTGGTACGATTGATGCGGATTATAGAGGGGAAATAGGTATTATTTTGGTAAACTTATCTAACGAGACTTTTGTCATTGAAAACGGGGAACGTATTGCCCAAATGGTTATTGCCAAGCATGAGCGGGCAGAATGGGAAGTGGTTGAACAATTATCCGATACTGAAAGAGGAGTTGGCGGATTTGGTAGTACCGGGGTAAAGTAGAGTTTCTTGAACCACTAGAGGACTAATTAAGGCATAGATATGAAAAAAGAATTATTTCTTTTACCATTGATTTTGGGAATAGGTCTTATTCCTAATCATTTCTATGCCCAAGAAGAGCAGGAAATCCAGATAGAAGAAAGTTCCGAGGTATTTCTAGAAGAATATTCCGATGAATTTCAAGAAAAATTTTTTGAGGGTCTCAAACAAAAAGAAATACAGAACTATGACAGGTCTATTAATTTTTTATTGGAATGTAAAGGCTTGCAACCTGATAATTTGGCCGTAGCCCATGAGTTAGCGAGGGTTTATTTGTTGAATAAGGATTATCAACAATCCAAAATATACGCTATGGAAGCAGTTTCAGCAGATCCTGAAAATTTTTGGTATCTAAATACATTAATGGCTACGCTAAACGCGCAAGGAAACAGGATTGCAGTTATACAAGAAGCGCTACCCATGGATAATATAATGTTGCAAGAAAACTTGGCTAAAATATATTATAATCAGGAAAAATATAAGGAGGCATTAAAAGTGTTGGAACCTTTAAAAAAGTCTAAAAGTCTCTTGGTATTAGAACAAAACAGTAAGGAGGCGCTGGCGCAAAACCAAAAGAATGTCAAAAGTGTTTGGTTTAGTACGACGGTCGTAAATTCCGATAGGAGCGACCTTGAGAGTTACAAGTCAAGAATACGTGGGTTATTGATGATGCCATCTGGCAACTCTTTATTGCTGCAAGTTTCAGAAGAGGCACTAGAGAATTATCCCGCACAACCCTATTTTTATTATGCGAATGGTTACGCCAATAATAAAAAAGGTGATTATAGAGAGGCTATCGACATTTTGGAAACAGCTTTGGACTATATGGTCGGTGATATTTCTTTAGCGAATAAAATCTATACGGAACTCTCTATGGCATATAATGCAATCTCAAATCCTTCAAAGGCAAATATGTACCTTCGTAAGGTTAAACCCGGATTTTAACTATGAAAAGCAGTTTGGCAAAATATGTAAAAGCATGTATTTATATATTTTTAATAACGTTCATTGTATCCTGTAAGGGAGCTAAAGCACTAACGGATAGTGACATTGATGCCCGGTTATCAGCAAAATCGGTTATCAAGTCGCATTATCAAAATGCTACTAATTTTAAGACCATTAGGGGGAAAGTAAAAATAGATTACACCAATGGGGAGGACACACAAAGTTTTACCGTAAGCCTTCGAATGGAAAAGGACAAAGGTATTTGGATGAGTGCCCCGTTGGGTATTGTAAAAGCCTACATAACTCCAGAAAGGGTTTCTTTTTATAACAAACTACAGAATGAATATTTTGATGGTGATTTTTCATATATCAGTCAGCTTTTAGGTACAGAATTGGATTTTTATAGTGTTCAAAATCTGCTTTTGGGGCAAGCTATTTTCGATCTAAAGAATGATAAATACGGAATAAGCGCTGTTAATAATACGTACCAACTCACACCCAAAATTGAACGGGAGCTTTTTAAAGTGCTTTTTCAAATAGAGCCCAGAAATTTCAAAATGGCGTCACAACAAGTATCCCAAGCCATCAAGGGCAGATTGCTTCAAATTAATTATAAGAACTACCAAAATGTTGGTCCTACCATATGGCCAAATGAGATTTTTATTCAGGCTATAGATGGTACTAGTGAAAATGCTATAACTTTGGAATATAGAAATTTAGAGCTGAATCAAAAACTAAATTTTCCATATTCAATACCCAAAGGATTTAAAGAAATAGTGTTAGAGTAACATGGGAATTAAAACAGGTTTACGATTGGTTTTGATGTTGTTTTTGGCCAGTATGGCCCAAACTTCCTATGCACAGACAACAGAGCAGAAGGCCTTAGAAGAGAAGCGAGAAAAACTTCAACAAGAAATTAGGGATATCAATCGGTTGCTTTTTGCCGAAAAAAGGGAAAAAGGAAATGTGCTTGATCAGATGGAGGCGTTGGACAAAAAGATAACAGTAAGACAAGAGCTCATACGGGTAACCAATCAGCAATCCAATCTTCTCAATAGACAGATAAATACTAATATTAGAAATATAAGCAAACTTAAGACAGAGCTATTACAGGTAAAAGAGGAGTACGCTACTATGGTGCAAAAATCCTATCAGAATAAGTCCAAACAAAATAGATTAATGTTTTTGTTGTCTTCGGAAAGCTTCTTCCAAGCTTTTAAGAGGCTTAAGTACATGAAACAGTACACTGACTATAGAAAGGAGCAAGGAGCACAGATTATAAGAAAAACGGAAGAGCTAGCACTTTTAAACAGTGATTTAAACGAAGAACGAAAGGTAAAAGAGATTTTATTAGCACAGAATCGAAAAGCAAAGGATGCCCTCTTTGGTGAAATACAAGATCAGAAAGCCCTTTTGGGAACTATACGTAAGAATGAATCTAAGTATTCCAGTGCTATTTCCAAAAAGAAAGAGGAAGCCAGAAAAATAGATCAGCAAATAGAGAAATTGATACGTAGTGCCATTGCAGCATCTAACAGGAAGTCAGGAGTTAAAACAAAGGTGAAAGCTTCAAGTAGTGAGTTTCTACTTACACCAGAAGCAACGGTTGTAGCCAACAATTTTTCCGCAAATAAGGGAAAGCTCATTTGGCCGGTGGAAAAAGGTATAAAGAGTCAGGGTTTTGGTATTTATAGGGATCCTATTTATCCCGGAATAAAGCATGAAAGTAACGGGGTTATCATCGCCACAGATTCTGGTGCCAAGGCAAGGGCGATTTTTGAGGGAGAAGTAATTGCAATTCTTTCCGTTCCTGGCGGAAACAAGGGAGTCCAAATTAAGCACGGAAACTTTATTAGCACTTATTATAATCTAGACCAACTTTATGTAAAAAAGGGAGATAAAGTAGCAATAAAGGAGGCTTTGGGGACGGTATATACGAATACAGCTAATGGTCAAACGCGTTTAAAGTTCTATCTATATCAAAACACCTCTAAACTAAACCCAGAGGAGTGGGTGTACCAATTATAAAAAAGTAGTTATGCAAACACCAATAATAACAGATTTAAAAGGATATTTCACCCTTCGTAATGGTGTTCAAATGCCTTACTTAGGTTTGGGCACTTATCAAGCGGATAATAATCAAGAAGTAATAGATTCGGTTAGTTATGCCCTAAAAATGGGTTATAGGCACATAGACACTGCCTCAATCTACAAAAACGAAGTAGGGGTAGGTGAAGGGATAAGACAAAGTGGTATTCCAAGATCGGACGTTTTTGTAGTAAGTAAGGTCTGGAATAAAGATCAGGGTTACGATAGTACGCTAAAATCCTTTGAGGATAGTTTGGACCGATTACAATTGGATTATCTAGACCTGTTCTTGGTGCACTGGCCCGTAAAAGGCAAATACAAAGAAACTTGGAAAGCTTTGGAATATTTATACGCGATCAAAAAAGTTAGGGCCATAGGCGTAAGTAATTTTCTTCAACACCATTTGGAGGACCTGATGAAAGAAGCACAGATAGTGCCTATGGTCAATCAGATGGAATTTCACCCATACTTGGTGCAACAGGATTTAATCGATTTTTGCGCTAAAAATACCATCCAGTACGAAGCTTGGTCGCCCTTTATGGTCGGTAAGGTATTTGAGTTGGATTTCTGTAACCAGCTAGTAGAAAAATATAGTAAATCGGTAGCACAGATAATACTACGCTGGAATCTTCAAAAAGGGGTGATTCCCATTCCAAAATCCGTTCACAAAGACCGAATAGCTTCTAATGCCGACATTTTTGATTTCGAACTAGCGGTAGATGATGTAGCGTATTTAGATAGTTTAGATTGTGGCGAACGTACGGGTGCACACCCAGATCATTTTGATTTTTAAGATAGGCCATAGCCATCCACAAGGTATTTTGATTTCGTTTTTCCTTGAAAATCACCCATTTGGGTGGTTTCTTGAAGGGTTTTATTACTAATATTTGGATAAAGAAACCTTAAAAGAACACCATCATGGAAAACACACTGCTTTTAAACACCAAAGAATCTGTAGCCACAAAGACCTCTTCCATCGCTTTTACAGATAAAAAAAAAGGAAGACATCTTATAATTATACTATTTTACAGTCTATTTCTCGCCACATGCCTAGTTCTGGTATTCGGTCAATTTTTTCTTACTGCCGTTGTGCTTTTTGTATTTGGTAATTTGGCCTTTATTGGGCAATTTCTATATCATTTAACCAAATCAAAAGAGTTAGAATTGGACATTTCAACTACACTCTTAGAGCAACATTTGCTGGAAGCGGAACTTTATGATCGCGCTAAAAGAGAGTAATATCAAGTTACTATGTTCCCCCGTAAATGAAACAGAAGAAAGCTAGTTTGGCCTTCATAAAAATGGCCGTTGAACAGGATCTAGTCCTCAAAGAGCTTATTTCGGAGCTTGCTGATATGAACCATAAATTAGATAAATCTGTATCCAAACCTTCAGTTATAAAGAAAAAAAGGACATTCATACAGTTTTTATTTAAATGAGAGGAGTTTACATGTATCTTTTTTACAAAATTGGTCTTATCTAAGTTATTCCTAATATGCTAGACCCTTTATTTAAAAAAGCATGGCTTAAACAAGGAATTTGCGCAAAAGGGGTGTTCTTCCCCGCAATTTTCCTTTGGACAGCTTTGGTGACCTATAGCTCTGTAGCCCAAGAATCCCAATTGGACTCTATTTACACCGTACTGTCCAAAACTACGAATCAAACAAAAAGGAAAGCTATCTTACTACAGGCCGCACAGACGGCCTTGGAAACGGATAGTACCGTGGCCAATGTACCCAAATATCTTACCCTATTCCGTGAAATTCCAGGAATAGAACAGGATAGTAACGGGCTTATGAAAGCGCTTAGGCTAGAGGCCCACGCAGATAGGATTATGGGTAATTTTAGTAGAAGCGTGACTAATTTCCTAAAATGCCACACCTATTTTGAAAAGATGGCAGATACCTCAAACCTGGTTTTTACGGCCAATCAGTTAGGGTCTATGTATAGTTTCATGGGACAAAACGAAAAAGCGCAAAACTACCTTTTACAGCTCTACAAGATACGCAAAATACAAGGCGATACGCGTGCCTTGGCCAGTGCCACGAACGGATTGGCCATTTTTTACAATAATACCAACCAAGAGGATAAGGCCATACAACGATATAAAGAGGCACTTGCCATGTACCGAACGATACAGGATACGTTGGGTCAGGCAAACGTGCATGCCAATCTAGGCATTACTTATACGGAATTAGGCAATTATACGGAAGCAGAATACCATATCGGGATGCAGGGTAAATTGGATTCCCTATTGAACACCCAATGGGGCCTGGGTTTCTTTTTCGATTATTTAGGATACTTAAGGGAAAAACAGGGACGTTATCCAGAAGCCTACGCACATCATTTACAGTCCTTAAAAATAAGAGAACAGCTCGCAAGTCACTACAATCGAACGGAGAGCAGGATCAGTTTGGCAAATGTGCTGTTACAATTGGGACGGTTTGATGAAGCTATCCAACAAGCCAACAAAGTACTTAATAACCATGAGGAAAGAAGTTCATTCTACCAATTGCAATCCGCCTACAGTGCTTTAGCAGAGGCCTTTGAAGCAAAGAATGACTTAAAAAGAGCATTAAATTACCGCAAGTTACAAAATGCATTGTCAGATTCCATTTACAATAAAGAAATGCTAGAAACCATAACGGAGAAAGACGCCCTATTTGAAAATGCCCTTAAGGAAAATGAGATAGCCCTCTTAAATGTAGAGAAACAGAGCTCCAAGAACGTTATAGACCAAAAGAACAGGACAATCGCTTTTGGGGGCATTGGGCTATTTCTCGTTTCCATGCTTTGTTTAGGGCTTTATTTGGTTACACGTAAATATCTTAAACAGAAAGAAGAATTGGGTGTTGCCTTAAATGAAAAAGATATTTTACTTCGCGAAATACACCATAGGGTAAAGAATAACCTACAACTGGTAAGTAGTCTGTTGACCTTGCAAGGGCGCAGCATCAATGATAGTACAGCTCAAATAGCTATCAATGAAGGTAAAAACAGAATACGTTCTATGGCCTTGATTCATCAGGATTTGTATCAAAAGGAGAATATTACCGCGGTTAATGCCAAAGAGTATTTTCACAAGCTATGCCACGAGCTGTTAGAAACGTATAGATCATCCACCGTGCAAGTAGATCTTAAATTGAATATAGTACCAATAAAAATTGATGTAGATACTTTGGTGCCTTTAGGCTTAATGACCAACGAAATCATTACCAATAGCTTAAAATATGCTTTTAAGGACAGAAGAAAGGGACTCATAAAGGTAGTTTTGGAACAAAAAAGAGAAACCTTGGTGCTTACCTTTATTGACAATGGCGTGGGTTATGACCCCTTGAACATCCCAAATAATTCATTTGGCCATAGGTTGATATACTCTCTGGCAGAGCAGTTAGAGGCTAATTTGACTATACAGGCCCAAAATGGCACTACCATCAGTATAGATTTACCATACCTAAAAACCCATTGAAATGAGGAATTTTGAAACCAATCAAAAAATAAGGGCGCTAATCATAGAAGATGAGACCCTCATTGCTGAAGAAATCCAATCTACCCTTGAACTATTGGGCTATTCCGTGGTGGGGAGGATAATTAACGGCGATCGGGCAATGGATGCCATTGCAAACTTAAGACCGGATGTAATCCTTTTGGACATCCATATCAAAGGTACACTCAACGGTATAGATTTGGCACATATCATCAGGACAAAATATAGGATACCCTTTTTATTCCTCACGGCTTATGCTGACCAGAATACCCTGGAAAAAGCGAAAATGACCATGCCCTACGGCTATATCCTTAAACCGTTCAATGAGACGGGTTTACGGGTTAATCTAGAAATGGCACTTTTTAAGCACTGTGCTGAAAAAAAGGACCGGACCATCAGTAAACCACACTTAGAAAAAGCCTATAAAACCTCGCTTTCGGATCGGGAGTATAGTGTTTTGGAAGCTTTTATAAACGGCTTTTCCTATAAAAAAACAGCGGAGAAGTGCTGTATCAGCGTAAATACGGTCAAAAGCCACCAAAAAAAACTTTATCAGATATTTGGTGTACAAAGCAAGGCAGGGCTTGTTCAGAAACTGCTACAACGCGGACAGGGCACTACTGCCTAACTTCCTATAAACAAAGCCCTCAACTCTGTTGCTTCAGCAGGTTTCATTTTACCCGCAAGCACCAAACTGAGTTGTTTTCTGCGCAGGGCACCGGCAAAGCGTTCTTTTTCTAAATCGGTTTCTGGAGCCAACTGTGGCACTTCTGTAGGTTTCCCTGTTTCGTCAACGGCCACAAAGGTATAAATGGCTTCGTTAGCTTTTGTTCTTTCACCGCTAAAACGATCTTCCATCCAAACATCTATATAGACTTCCATCGAAGTATTGAATGCTCTTGAAACCGCAGCTTCTACCGTTACAACACTTCCCACGGGAACAGCCCTATTAAATGCTACGTGGTTTACGGAAGCTGTAACCGTTATACGTCTGCTATGCCGTCTTGCTGCAATGCTTGCTGCACGATCCATTCGTGCCAAAAGTTCCCCGCCAAATAGGTTGTTTAAAGGGTTAGTCTCACTAGGGAGTACCATATCGGTCATGGTTGTTCTAGAGGCAGAAGGTGCTTTGGATTCCATCAAATACTATTTTTTACAAAGGTAAGGGGCAAAAACAGGATAGGATACAGAATTGGGAATATTTTGGTAGAATTCCATAAACTTAAATAACGAGCGGTAGTGAGTTATTGAAATGAGAAAACCGAGAAAGGGATTCCACCTTTGGGGGCTTCTTTTTATTTTTCCGAAAGCAACCAGGCATCCGAAGATTCGGTACGTTTTATGGCTCGTAAAGCTTTCAGGGCATCTTGGGCATTATCACTACGGTCATACGTAACCATGTGCAGTCCGTAAGCATTTGTCCCGTAATAGGCAGCATTATAGCCTTTGTCCTGTAATGCCTTTACCTTTCTATCTGCATTAGCTTTAATTCGAAACGCGCCTGCAACGATATGATGTTTCCCGGTTGGGGATACTTTTTTGCGAAAGGAAACTGCGTTAACGTTTACCGTTGGTAATTCTAAAGGTGTAGTGTCAAAAAAAGTAGCTTCTTGAATTTGTTTCGTTACTTGTTCTTGGGCATCCTGCCGTGCTATTTGCTCGTTTGTAAGTCTATTGTTGTAAATATTGTATCCTGCAAGTCCTGTAGAGAGTGCCAGCAGAAAAATAGCAGCATATTTTAAATAGGGTCTAAAAGAACTGGTTTCTCGTTGTTCTGGACTTATAATGAAGGGTATTTTTTCTTCTAGAGCTACTACTTCTTCCTTTAAAACCTCCCTGGTTACTGGAATGGCATTAAATGGGGCAAAACCAAACGAGGAAGTAAGGTAATTGACTTCCAAATACGGTTGAAATTGAATGTTACCTTCTGTATTTGTCCACAATAAACCTATTTGTTGTAAACTCAGTTTTTCTCCTGTGGCCAGTTGCGCAGTCCACAGTTTTGCTGTTTCTTCAATGTTGGAAAGTACCGTTTCAAAAGGTAGCTTTTCTGTTTCTGCAATGTGGGAAACCAAAAGACCATCGTTTGAGGTCAACTGTTGGTTAAAACCGATGGATTTTGTCGGAGCAAAGAAAGTATTGGTCGTATCGTTGATTCGCGCAGAAGTCTTCTGTGTAAGAAAGGCCCCAAATGTGGGTACCGCCACACAGTTATATCTGTAAAGCAATTCGCTGATATAGTGTTCTAGTGCCATATAGGACAAATATCAAAAAAAATAAGGGGCTTAAAAACCCTTGCACTAACTTTTTATTAACATTAATATTTGTAGTATTTTGCACTTTCTGATGAAAAAATTTCAACATACTACTGCTGAGCTTATTGCAACCTTAAGGTTGCAGCATGTGCCCAATATTGGAGACGTAATTGCTAAACGGCTCATTGCATATTGCGGTTGTCCATCGGCAATTTTTGAGACACAACAGAACCAGTTGCTGCAGATTGATGGTATTGGTACACATACCGTTAAACATTTGTTCGATGCAGAACATTTAGAGGCTGCGCAAAGGGAATATGTCTTTATGACTTCCAATGATATAGCGTGGTCCTACTTTGAGGATTCGGATTATCCGAATTATCTTAAACACTGTATTGACAGTCCTATTTTACTTTTTAAAAAAGGGAATATAAACTTGGAGGGCCGTAAACTCATTAGTGTAGTTGGTACGCGAAAGATAACAAGCTACGGTACTGCCTTCTGTGAACGCTTTATTGCCGATATTGCCCCTTTGAACCCTATTATTGTTAGTGGGTTCGCCTATGGCGTAGATATTTGCATACAGCGAGAAGCTATAAAACAGGGTTTACAGACCATTGGGTGTTTGGCTCACGGCTTAAATCAAATATATCCTAAAATACACGCTAAGTACCAAGCCGATGTTTGCCGCAATGGCGGATTTTACACGGAATTCTGGAGCACCAGTAGTCCCGAGCGAGAGAATTTTTTAAGACGGAATCGGATTATTGCTGGAATGAGCGAGGCTACCGTGGTTGTAGAATCTGCAGAAAAGGGAGGAAGCTTAGTTACGGCCGATATCGCTAATAGTTACAACAGGGACGTATTTGCTGTTCCAGGAAGAACATCCGATACTTATAGCTTGGGTTGCAACAATCTTATTAAACAACAAAAGGCCCACATGCTTACCTCTGCAGCAGATTTGATTTATCTGTTGGATTGGGATTTAGAAGAACCAAGGTCCAAAACCGTACAAAAGCAATTATTTGTAGATTTGGACGAAATCGAACAGACCATTTATACTTATTTACGGCAAAACGGAAAACAGTTATTAGATAGTGTAGCACTATCTTGTAATATTCCTATTTTCAAGGCGTCCTCGACCTTGTTGGCTATGGAAATGAAAGGCGTAATACGTCCTTTGCCTGGAAAATTATTTGAAGCTATTTAAGGCGGTGCAGACCTATCGGTCTATAAATACTTTAACTAAAGTCAATTACAGGGCAAGAGTGTCGTTTGAATAGTTTTACGGTATGTAGATCTTCTTTTTACCAGGTATTTTGAAATGCATAAAGCGTTAAAACCAACTAAATGGTCGCAATAGGAATTTAGGACTATGTATCAAAGTAAAGCAAGCACTTAAAAATTAAAGCATAGATTAGCTGGCTATGTGAAGCGCTTATTAAATCTGGAACTATAAATCATACCTTTCAGTTATTTCTTATTTTCGTTGTCTAATAAAAACAATCAAATGCAAAAATCGATTTTCGTTTTAGCGGTCTTATTTTTTGGTGTTAACTGTTTCAGTCAAAAGAAAAAAGACCTAATACAAGAAGTAGCAAAGTTAAAAGCAAATGCGCTTGAAATGCAGTCCCAATTGAACGCGATAACCAAAGCGAAAGAGTTGAACTTACAGGACAGCCTACAAAACTTCAGTTACGCCTTTGGCACTAGTATAGGGAATAACTTAAAAACAGTTGGTTTTGACTCTCTATCGTACAACGCTTTTGCTTTAGCCTTAGAAGACGCTCTAAACGGAGAAGAAAAAATGGCAATTCAAGAGGCGCAGATGTTAATAACAAAGACCATTCAATCCAAACAAGAAGAAATATCGAAAGCACAAAGTGCCGAAGGCGTTCGTTTTCTAGCCGAAAATGGAAAGAGACCGGAAGTAATCACTACCGAAAGTGGATTACAATACGAAATCCTTAACAAAGGGGATGGAGCTACACCTTCTTCATCGGATAAGGTTAAAGTCCATTACACAGGAACGTTGATTGATGGAAAAGTATTTGACAGCTCCATAGCACGCGGGGAACCTACAACTTTTGGGGTTACTCAGGTAATTAGTGGATGGACGGAAGCCTTACTACTAATGCCCGTTGGTTCTAAATGGAAGGTATTTATTCCTCAAGACTTGGCCTATGGACCGAGAGGTGCCGGTGGAGGCGAAATACCACCATATGCCGCGTTGATTTTTGAGATGGAGCTATTGGCTATTGAGTAAAAGCCCCCTAAACCCCAAAGGTAAAAATATACTCTTTTAAATCGGACTTTTGAGAATGGGTAAGTAAGATTGGTTTTGTTAACTATAAACTATAGTGGTGATTTTCATAGAAACTTTAAGCCGCAAAACACGGTATTAATTCCCCTCCTTAGGAGGGGCTAGGGAAGGCTCAATACCCCAACTTCTCCCGAACACGTTCCAAAACCCCATCGGCAACTTTTCTTGCTTTTTCCGCTCCTAACGCCAAGGCATCATCCACTTCTTTGAGGTGATTCATGTAGTAATCGAACTTTTCCCTAGGCTGTTCAAATTTAGTGAGAATCAGGTCGTATAGTGCTTGTTTTGCATGTCCGTAACCGTAGTTTCCCGCCAAATAATTGGCGCTCATATCTTCAATTTGAGGTTGGGATGCCAATAATTTGTACAGAGCAAAGACGTTATCGTTGGATGGGTCTTTAGGGTCGTCCATAGGAATACTATCGGTCTGGATGCCCATAATCTCTTTCCGTAATTTTTTATCGGGCTGAAAAAGATTGATTAAATTTCCTTTGCTTTTGCTCATTTTGGCACCATCGGTACCGGGAACGTACATGGTTGCCTCCTGTACTTTTCCTTCTGGCAATACAAAGGTCTCGCCCAATTGCGCATGAAAACGCGAGGCTACGTCCCTGGTCATTTCTATATGTTGCATTTGGTCCTTTCCTACCGGTACAATATTCGCATCGTACAAAAGAATATCCGCAGCCATAAGCATAGGGTAGGTAAAAAGACCGGCATTTACATCTTCCAAACGATCCGATTTATCCTTAAAGGAATGTGCCAGCGTAAGTCTTTGATAGGGAAAAAAGCAGCTTAAATACCACGAGAGTTCCGTTACCTGTGGGACATCGCTCTGTCTGTAGAATACCGTTTTCTCCACATCCAAACCAAAAGCCAACCAAGCTGCTGCCGTGGCATAGGTATTCTGTCGTAAGGTTTCCCCGTTCTTTATTTGAGTCAAGGAATGCATATCCGCTATAAACAGAAAAGATTGGTTTGCTGGGTTTAGTGCCATATCTATGGCGGGTATAATTGCACCTAGGATGTTCCCTAAATGCGGAGTTCCGGTACTTTGTATACCTGTTAATATTCTAGCCATCTGTTTTTATGATAAGAAAGCAAAGGTAAAACAAATCAAAAAATAAGAGTCGAAATACCTATTTTTGATTCATGCTCAAAATGATTAAAAATGTTGGACATATTTTGTACCGCATTTGGTTTTATGTTTTGGTAGCGGTGCCAATACTCCTTTTCTTCCCTTTCCTACTGCTATTCGCATCAAAAGAGAGCTGGTATCCACAGTTTTTTTGGATGGCGCGTAACATTTGGGCCAAACCTATTTTGTATGGTATGGGCTGTCCGCCAAAAGTAGTTTATAGTCAACATTTGGTTCGCGGTCAAAGCTATATGCTGGTAGCTAACCATACAAGTATGCTTGACATTATGCTTATGCTCTATGTGAGTAAAAACCCTTTTGTGTTTGTTGGCAAAAAGGAATTGGTTAAAATTCCGTTATTTGGGTTTTTTTATAAACGCGTCTGTATTTTAGTAGATAGAGAGGATACACGTAGCAGAACAGGTGTATATCGTAGGGCACAAAAAAGACTACAACAAGGTTTAAGTATCTGTATTTTCCCTGAGGGAGGCGTACCAGAGGAATATGTTTTATTGGATAAATTCAAGGATGGCGCTTTTAAAATGGCTATAAGTCATAACATAGCTATAGTGCCGATGACCTTTTACGATAATAAAAAAAGATTTTCCTTTACTTTTTTTAGTGGAGGCCCTGGTATTAGTCGCGCCAAAGTTCACGAGTTTTTTGAAACGGGAATACTGGCTCAAGAAGATACCCGTACCTTACGGGAAGAGGTAAGAGAAGTAATTTTATCAGAATTAAATTCCTTTAGCCCCGGAGGGTAGACTTAGAACCTAAAACTTAATCCACTATATACTCCTAAAGCATAAGGATTAAATGTACCGTCCGTTTCCGAAAATGTATTTAATTGATATTTAAAAACCGGCTCAACGTTTAAATGTAGATTTTGTGAAAATTTATAGTTGAAACCAAGTCCAAAATTAGCGCTAAAGTTAAGGTCGTTTAAGTTATTTGCATCTCCCATTTCTGTTGTAAGATTACCAGAAGTTAAGGCGACCGAATTATCTACTAAAAATAACGAACTCATTCCACCGATAAGATTTAAACCAAATTTTTTGTCTATAAGAGCATAATTTAATTCTAATGGTATTTCTAAATACCCCATTTGTTGGGTCATAACACCATCTCTCTCCACATTTTGAGAAGAAGAAAAATCTAAAGAATTGGAAGGTGCTTGCTCACGAGCACTACCACCTGGTTTACTTGACACTACTAGGTTTCTAGAGGTTATCCTATAGTTTATGTTGTCTATTTGCCCGTTTGTGGTTGCAATAGGTGAGGACGAAAAAGAAATATCATTGGTATCATAACCGTAATCTACCTTATGAATTCCCGAACGGACCCTTAATTTTGGGCTTATTTCATACCCTACCGACAAACCATAACTCATATTTATGTTGCCTGATTTGGAGTTAGGGACAAATATGGAGTGCACCGAGGAGCCTTCGCCCATAGCATTAAAGTAAACTGGAGCAACACTTGGTCCAGCAGACCATTTCTTGGTAGATGTTTTTGCAATTACCTGCTCTTTCTGATCGTCTATTTCATCGAAAATAGATTTTCTATTATCTAAAGAAATACTATCTGTTTTTTGTTTTGGTTGATTCATGGCTACTTGAAACCCTTTGTTTTCTGATTCTATTTGTTCGAGCATGTTTGAATCAGATGCTATGTTTTGAGTATCCTTATTTAGTTTTGAATCAATATTGTTTGTTGTTACCGCAGTTTCTTTGCTAGCCTGTATTAGTTTCTCATCAATAGAAGGATTTTTGGCCGTTTTATTCCTTTCATACGATTGATCAAATGCTTGTTTAGTTTCCGCAACATCAACATTCGGGTTTATGTTGTTTTTTTTGATAGCTTGATATTTTTTATCTTTTATAGTTTTTGGAGTTTGGGCAACAACTTCGTTTTCTTCT
>CAYGUY010000020.1:0-25947 GCA_964353165.1 uncultured Maribacter sp. | reverse complement strand
ATATTTTTTATCTTTTATAGTTTTTGGAGTTTGGGCAACAACTTCGTTTTCTTCTGTCCAAACGTTTTCGGTACCCGTATTCTGTTTTTGATTCGTGTTTCGTGCGTCTTCCGTAGCTAGTTTAATAGCATCCTCATTATCTAAATCTAAGGCCTTATAAGCTTCAGTTGAATTTTCTAAAGTATCTGAGTTTCGTTGCTCAACATCCGTAATGATGTGTTCCGTTTTCGTTTCCTTGTTAAAAGGGTTAAAAACAACCAATCCAATCAACAAAGCAGCCGCAATGCCGCCTAAGGACCACCATAAGGGCAGTATGCTTTTCTTTTTCTTTTTGTCCAGCGAAGCCTCAATAGAAGCCCATACTCTGTCATCCGGAACTTCCTTGAAGTCCTTGAAGCTGTCTTGGAACAGTTCGTCCAATTTCTTTTTGCTCATCTTTTAAGACTTATTTTTTATACTGATTCCTAGGAATCAAAAATAGTTGCCCAACAACATGGCAATGCCAATGATGGTTTGGAAAACTTTTGTTTCTATTTTTTCTTTTAACAACATTCGGGCACGCGCAAGATTGGATTTTGAGGTGCCGACTGTGGTGCCTAACAATTCACCTATTTCTTTGTGTGTATAACCATCCAATACGTAAAGGTTAAATGTTGTCCTGTATTTGTTCGGAAGCTCTTGGATATAGCCAAGTAATGTCTGTAATGGGATATCACTTTCCTCGCTATCCATTACTATTTCTTCCTCTGTGTTCTCATTTACAACACTTAAATATTCTTCTTTTCTATATTTCTGTAATACTGTATTTACGGTTATACGTTTTATCCAACCTTCAAAAGAGCCTTTAAAAGTAAACTGACCTATTTTTTCATAAATAGTCATAAAACTGTCATGCAGGCTGTCTTCTGCCGCCGTTTTGTTGTTAGAATACTTTAGACAAATACCATAGAGTACACTAGAATAGTTACGGTACAGTAGCTCTTGCGCCTTTCGATCGCCCTTTTTACAAAGTAGTATGAGTTCTTCTTGACTCACTTAAAACGGTTGGTTTTTAGGATGTTTTAGTTTACCGGTACATCTACCTCCAGAAACAGGTTTTCCCCGTCGCTGTTTTCCCCTTGATAGAATCTAAACGTATAGGTTTGATTATGAATAACGGTAAAGTTGAAAGAAGCTTGTCCTTCAATTGTTTGATCTGCGCAACCCACTTGATCTGTTCTCACAGAGCCAATCGCTACCACATTCCTTACCGTTGTATCTTCTTGGGTTACTTCAAATCCTTCAAAAAGGGAACAGTTGTTAGTAAAGGTGTAATCTACTAAAATTTCGTAGGTTTCATTAAGCTCAAATGATTCTGGCAGAACTGCGTTATTAATACGCAACGTGGCAAAATGAAAATTTTGTCCATCGTCATCCAAAGAGCATCCCCCTAGAAGTAGTACCCCCGCAAAAAAGAGAATGAATATCAATTTTTTCCTCATCATAACACTTTTTTTTAGTTATAGGATGAAAATTTTCCAAGAGGGTTGCGTGGTGCACCAAAAAACTAGTAAATATTAGTTTTTATTTAAGAGTTAATAGCGTTAATAGCTTCACGTATCTTAGCATCTAATTCTTCAAAAAGCTCTGGGTTGTCTTCCAGTAGTGACTTAACGGCGTCTCTACCTTGACCAAGTTTAGTATCGCCGTAACTGAACCAAGAACCTGCTTTTTTAATGATTTCATATTCAACTCCAAGGTCAATGATTTCCCCTACTTTGGATATGCCTACACCGTACATGATATCAAATTCCGTGGTTCGGAAAGGTGGTGCTACCTTGTTCTTAACAACCTTAACCCTTGTTTTATTCCCTTGTACGTTGCCATCGGTATCTTTTATTTGTGTAGATCTTCTTATATCTAATCTAACGGAAGCATAAAATTTAAGTGCGTTACCACCGGTGGTTGTCTCTGGATTACCGAACATAACGCCGATTTTTTCTCTCAATTGGTTAATAAAAATAACGGTGCAATGGGTTTTACTTATCGACCCGGTTAATTTTCTTAATGCTTGAGACATTAAACGTGCGTGGAGTCCCATTTTGGAGTCACCCATTTCGCCTTCAATTTCACTTTTTGGTGTTAATGCGGCTACGGAATCTATCACTACAATATCTATGGCTCCTGATCGTATTAAGTTATCAGCAATTTCCAATCCTTGTTCCCCATTGTCAGGTTGTGAAATAATAAGGTTGTCGATATCCACTCCTAGTTTTTCAGCATAAAAACGGTCAAAGGCATGTTCTGCATCAATAAATGCCGCAATGCCACCATTTTTTTGGGCCTCTGCTATAGCATGAAGGGTCAACGTTGTTTTACCGGATGATTCCGGACCGTAGATTTCGATTACCCTTCCACGAGGATAACCACCCACTCCCAAAGCAATATCAAGACCCAATGACCCCGAAGGAATGACCTCCACATCGGCAACAACGCTATCTCCCATTTTCATAACAGCTCCTTTTCCGTAGGTTTTGTCCATTTTGTCAAGGGTTAGTTTCAGGGCTTTTAATTTTGCTTCTTTTTCAGAACTCATAGTGTATCATTTTTAAAATATAGAGAAAACCGATAGGTATAATTACTTAGGCTCCTATCAAAATTTAAACAGAAACCCGAACGTTAATCCAATCTTGGCTGCACTATAGTGCTTTGCCACATGTTTTATGGATTGCTAAATTAGCATTTCTAACAGTAAGATTCAAAATAGTGCTAATAATAATGTGAGCATATCGTATGGCGTAGTAAGCCAAATACATTTTATTACTGCTTGCGCTATATTTTTTTGCCTTTAGGCTATTGAAAAATTGTAATCACTTAGGCCCAATGGATTTTTGTCAATTTTCACCCTTTTTTAACGCAACCATTCCTTTAAAAAATCATCTTAACTATATATTTTTGCTTCAAAACATTGATTTCATTGTTTTTAACAATGATTCGTTGGTGGCTACGTCCTTTTAAGTATGCAGAAATTTTGCTATGGAGAGGAAAAAATGGAGTAGTCGTTAAAGAGCCTTGGTCAACCAAGGCTCTTTTTAGTTTATGAGTTGTTTTGGACCAATTCATTGTTGTTGGGTAATTACAATTAATAGTACCTTTGTATGATCAAACTATTCTTTAACTTATAAATTAGTATAGCATGCAACTGTACAATACATTAAGTGCGAAGGAAAGAGCGGCATTAATTGAAGAAGCCGGAAAAGAACGTCTTACGATCTCTTTCTACCAGTACGCGCATATTGGAAATACATCCATATTTAGAAATCATGTATTCATTCATTGGGACTCCCTAGATGTTTTGGGTCGTATTTATGTAGCACATGAGGGCATTAATGCACAATTATCTGTTCCCGCAGATAATTTTGATCGCTTTAAGGCGCATTTAGACAGTATTTCTTTTTTGGAAGGAGTTCGACTTAACATTGCCATTGAGCAAGATAACATGTCCTTTCTAAAGTTAAAGGTCAAGGTGCGTAATAAAATTGTCGCAGACGGACTTAACGATGCTACTTTTGACGTCACTAATAAAGGAGTACACGTAAATGCTAGGGAATTTAATCAACTTATAGAAGATCCTGATACTGTTTTGGTAGACATGCGAAACCATTATGAAAGTGAAATTGGGCATTTTAAAAATGCCATTACACCAGATGTTGATACGTTTCGGGAGTCTTTAGATATTATAGAAGCAGATTTGGCAGATCATAAAGAGGACAAAAAGCTTGTGATGTATTGCACGGGCGGTATCCGCTGTGAAAAAGCAAGTGCCTACTATAAACACAAAGGATTTAAACAGGTGTACCAACTGGAAGGTGGTATCATAGAATATGCAAGACAGGTAAAAAAGCAAAAGCTGGAAAATAAGTTCAAGGGTAAAAATTTTGTTTTTGATCATCGTAGGGGAGAGCGAATTTCGGAAGATATTATTGCCAGTTGCCATCAATGCGGGGAACCGTGTGACGAGCATGTGAACTGCGCAAACGAAGCTTGCCACTTGTTGTTTATACAATGTGCATCTTGTGCCGCTAAAATGAACGAATGTTGTTCTAAATCATGTAAAACGGTGCATGAGCTGCCTTTTGAAGAACAAAAGGCCTTGCGTAAAGGTAAGTACGAAAGCAATAAAATTTTTAAGAAGGGACGTTCCGAAGTGTTGACATATAAGAAATAGTTTTGTTACAGACAGTTATCACCATTGGTCGTTATTTCAAATGATTTTCTGCAGATTGTCCTTACAATCCGTGTCAGTGAGCTTTGGCAAAAAGGACATCTCAAAGACATTTCGAAGTTAATAAGACTAGAGAAACTTTAGGCAATTATCGTTTATATGTTTTTAACATACATCTTGTCTCGCTTCTAACTTTTACTTCACATTAAAAAAATAGTATCTTTACGTTCATGATATAGTTTTTTACGAACCTTAATCCGAAAAATATCTTGTTTTTTGGAGTCAATATATATAACATATGGGGTGTAGCAGTTGTTCTACCGGTAAGGATGGACAGCCTAAGGGATGCAAGAATAATGGCACTTGCGGTACAGATGGTTGCAATAAATTAACAGTTTTCGATTGGCTTTCAAATATGGCACTTCCCAATGGAGAAAAGCCTTTTGACTTTGTGGAGGTACGATTCAAAAATAGCAGAAAGGAATTTTTTCAGAATACGGAAAATCTATCATTATCTATTGGTGATGTAGTAGCTACCCAGGCTACTTCTGGCCATGATATTGGGATGGTAACCTTAACGGGTGAACTAGTGCGTGTTCAGATGAAACGCAAAAAAGAAGATTTTAAAAAAGAAGATTTCCCAAAAGTCTACAGAAAAGCTTCTCAAAAAGATATAGATATTTGGCAAAAATGTCGCGATAGGGAAGAGGAAATCAAAAAACGGTCAAGAGAAATTGCTATCATTCTAAAACTTCAAATGAAGATTTCAGATGTGGAATTTCAAGGTGATGGTTCAAAGGCCACTTTCTATTACACCGCAGAAGACCGTGTAGATTTTAGGCAACTAATTAAGGATATGGCGAAGGCTTTTGGTATCCGAATAGAAATGCGTCAAATCGGGTACAGACAGGAAGCACAGCGTTTAGGAGGCATTGGGTCTTGCGGCAGAGAACTATGTTGTTCTACATGGCTTCATGATTTTAGGTCGGTGAGCACATCGGCAGCACGTTACCAGCAATTATCGCTTAACCCACAGAAACTGGCCGGACAATGCGGAAAGCTTAAATGTTGTCTAAACTATGAGTTAGATGCTTATTTAGATGCCTTGAAGGATTTTCCATCTCAAGAAACTAAGATATTCACTGAAAAAGGACTAGCCTTTTGTCAAAAAACAGATATATTTAAACAAATGTTATGGTTCTCTTATAAGGATGAACCAGCTAATTGGCACGTACTTTCCAAAGATCAGGTAAATGAGATTATCGAAAAAAATAAGAAAAAAGAGAAAGTAACCAGTTTAGAAGAGTATGCCATAGATAATGTGATTGAAGAACGAGTAGTCTTTGAAAATGTAGTTGGCCAAGATAGCTTAACACGTTTCGATAGGCCAAAGAGCAATAGTAAGCGTAATAGAAGCAGAAATAAAAATAGGAGTAAAGCCAAAAGCGGGAACAATGCCAATACTGGTAGCAATAACAATAATACCAATAGGAGCAATAATAATAGAAGAAAGAAGAATAATAGAAATGCAAAGCCCAAAAATGAATAGGCTCATTTGTATTTTGCTATTTGCAAGTACGGTATTATCCTGTTCAGATACTATAGTTACCACCGAATATAAAAGTTTCACCGGAGCGGTATGGAACAAGGACGATGTTAAGGAGTTCACCTTTTCCAAAATGGATTCCCTTCAAACCTATAACGTTTTTATTAATATTAGGAATGACCAAAATTTCCCCTATAGCAACCTTTTTTTAATTGCTTCTTTACATACCCCAGAAGGGGAGGTGGTGCAAGACACCTTGGAATATACTATGGCCTTACCAGACGGTACATGGCTTGGAAAGGGAAGTGGAAGCATCAAAGAGAATAAATTATGGTATAAGGAAAACATCGTTTTTCCTACTTCTGGCGTATATACTTTGGAGGTTTCTCACGCAATGCGAAAAAATGGTGCTGTTTCCGGCATCGTAGGTTTGGAAGGCATAACAGATGTGGGTATTGAAATAACAAAAAGTAACCCTTAGTTTAATGGTAAAGCAGATTAAGAAGAAGGAATCCCAAGGTTTTTTCAAGTATATAAAATGGTTTTGGATACTCGTAGTATCAGGCATTGCGCTATTTGCATTGCTTTTTCTTTCCGCCTCCTGGGGGCTCTTTGGCGAACTACCACCATACGAGTACTTAGAAAACCCGCAAACCAATTTGGCATCCCAGATAGTTTCTTCGGATGGAAAACTATTGGGTAAATTCTATTTGGATGATAATAGAACCGATGTAAACTATGAGGATTTGCCCGAAAATTTGATTAACACTCTTATTGCAAGTGAAGATATCCGTTTTAGGGAACATTCTGGAATAGATGCAAGAGGAACGCTCAGAGCGGCATTTTTCCTCGGAAAACGTGGCGGGGCAAGTACAATTACCCAGCAATTGGCACGCCAGCTTTTTGTAGGTATTAGGTCTAGAAATAAGTTTGAAACTATTCAACAAAAATTGAAAGAGTGGGTCTTGGCTATCCGCCTGGAACGCAGTTATACCAAGGAAGAAATCATTGCGATGTACTTAAATATCTACGATTTTGGCAATAACGCAGATGGTATCCGGTCCGCATCTAGAATTTACTTTGGAAAAGAGCCCAAGGACTTAAAAGTAGAGGAGTCTGCCATGCTTGTAGGTATGCTACAGAATTCATCGCTTTTTAATCCCTTACGACGAGAAGAAATTACCCTCAATAAACGAAATATCGTGCTGGGACAATTGGCTCGGTACGATTTTATCACCGAACAGCAAAAAGACTCGCTACAGGCATTAAAAATGGACATCAATTTTAATCCAGAAAGTCATAGGGAAGGTTTGGCAACGTATTTTAGAATGTATCTACAACGTTTTATGAAAGGTTGGATAGATAAGAATCCAAAACCAGCAAGAGAAGGAGAGCGAGATCGTTACAACCTATATTTGGACGGATTGAAAATATATACGACCATTGATTCTAGAATGCAACTAAATGCAGAAGAGGCAGTCTCGGAACACATGGAACGTTTGCAGGCAGAGTTTTTTGTGCAGAACACCAAAGAACGGAATCCAACAACCCCTTTCTTGGATCTTACAGACGAAGAAACCGAAGGTATTATGGAACGCGCGATGAAAACCTCGGAACGTTGGCGTAAAATGAAAGATGCTGGAAAATCTGAAAAGGAAATTCGAGAATCGTTTACCAAAAAGACGGAGATGACTGTGTTTGATTGGAAAAGTGATACACGAGAGAAAGATACCATACTTACCCCTATGGACTCTATTCGGTACTATAAGACATTTTTACGGGCTTCTATGATGTCTATGGAACCGCAATCTGGTCACGTCAAGGCTTGGGTAGGTGGTGTTGATTACAAGCATTTTCAATACGATAATGTAATACAAGGTGCACGGCAGGCAGGTTCTACTTTTAAACCTTTTGTGTATGCTGCTGCGATAGATCAATTGCGATTGTCTCCCTGTGAAACTTTGCCCGATATACTGTATTGTATTGAACCAGGTAAGCATGGGAACATGGAAGCTTGGTGCCCACGAAATTCGGATTTTAAATTTTCTGGAAAAGACATGACATTAAAGTATGCTCTAGCTAATTCTGTAAACTCTGTTACCGCACGGCTCATAGATATGGTGGGACCGAAGTCGGTTGTGTCCATCGTTAAAAACTTAGGCTTTACAAATGAAATTATGCCTGTACCTGCTATTGCGTTAGGAACCGAATTGGTTAATGTATACGAAATGGTTGGAGCCTATGGTGCTTTTGCAAATCAAGGGGTGTATGTTAAACCCGTAATGGTTACCCGTATAGAGGACAAAAATGGCACGGTACTCTATGAGTATGTTCCGGAAACCAAAGATGTTTTAAGCAAGGAAGTCTCCTACGCTATGGTAGATTTGATGAAGGGGGTTACGCAAGGAGGTTCGGGAACCCGTTTACGCCACAATTACAATAAAGACAATTCGGTCTATAAGGAGATTATTACGGGATACCCCTACGAACTTACCAACCCTATTGCCGGTAAAACAGGGACTACCCAAAACAATAGTGATGGTTGGTTTATGGGTATGGTACCTAATTTGGTAACGGGTGTCTGGGTAGGCGGAGAAGAACGTTCCGTACATTTTAAAAATATTTTATACGGTCAGGGTGCCTCCATGGCACTACCAATTTGGGGACTGTACATGAAAAAGAACTACGCAAACGAGGAATTGGGAGTGTCCAAGGACGATTTTGAAAAACCTGAGAATATGTCTATTGAGACTGATTGTGTAAAATTTAATGAAGGTCAACGAAAGGATATTGAATTAGAGGAAGACCTAGAGGATTTAGATTTTTAGATTACATCCCCATAAAAGCTGTGCACAGACCCCGCAAAATGCGGGGTCTTTTTTTGGGAATTGCTCAAATTTAGCGGTAAATTAGGCAGACACTAAGCTATATTATTATGATTAGAAAAACAGTGGCTAACGTAAGTGAAGCCTTAGAAGGCGTGAAAGATGGTATGACCCTTATGCTTGGAGGTTTTGGACTTTGCGGTATTCCGGAGAATGCAATTACAAAGCTTGTTGCTCTGGGAGTTAAGGACATAACCTGTATTTCGAATAATGCGGGTGTAGATGATTTTGGGCTTGGCCTATTACTACAAAAACGGCAAATCAAAAAGATGATATCCTCCTACGTTGGCGAAAACGATGAGTTTGAACGGCAGATGCTTAGTGGCGAACTAGAGGTAGAATTAACGCCGCAAGGAACACTTGCGGAAAAATGCAGGGCTGCCCAAGCAGGTTTCCCGGCTTTTTTCACCCCAGCAGGGTATGGCACCGAAGTAGCCATCGGAAAGGAGACTAGAGAATTCAACGGCAAGATGTACGTTTTAGAAGAGGCCTATAATGCAGATTTTGCTTTTGTAAA
Source organism: uncultured Maribacter sp. (assembly GCA_964353165.1). Taxonomy (GTDB): domain Bacteria; phylum Bacteroidota; class Bacteroidia; order Flavobacteriales; family Flavobacteriaceae; genus Maribacter. The sequence continues at coordinate 16,795 of CAYGUY010000020.1, read as the reverse complement.
GGCTTGGAAGGGAGACGAGGCGGGTAACCTCATTTTTAAAGGAACAGCAAGAAACTTCAATCCTTGTATGTGTGGAGCCGCAAGGGTGACCGTAGCAGAGGTAGAAGAATTAGTCCCTGCGGGTAGCCTAGATCCCAACCAAATTCATATTCCCGGAATCTTCGTACAACGCATATTCCAAGGAAACAACTATGAAAAGAGAATTGAGCAACGAACCGTGAGACAAAGACAATAAGCAATGATAGACAAAAATGGAATTGCAAAAAGAATTGCACAGGAGGTAAAGGATGGCTTTTACGTTAATCTGGGAATAGGAATACCTACGTTGGTAGCTAATTTTGTCAGGAACGATATAAGCGTAGAGTTTCAAAGTGAAAATGGTATTTTGGGTATGGGGCCTTTTCCTTTTAAAGGAGAGGAGGACGCGGATATTATTAATGCCGGAAAACAAACGATTACCACGTTACCGGGAGCATCTTTCTTCGACTCTGCATTAAGTTTCGGTATGATCCGCGGAAAACATGTGGACCTCACCATTTTAGGAGCTATGGAAGTAGCGGAGAACGGAGATATAGCAAATTGGAAAATACCAGGTAAAATGGTAAAAGGTATGGGCGGAGCTATGGATTTAGTTGCTTCTGCCGAGCAGATAATTGTTGCTATGATGCATACAAATCGGGCAGGTGAATCCAAATTATTAAAAAAATGCTCACTTCCGTTGACAGGCGTTGGCTGCGTAAAAAAGATTGTAACCAATCTTGCAGTTTTAGAAGTTGTTCCTGAAGGATTCTTATTGTTGGAACGTGCTCCTGGTGTAGCCGTGGAAGAAATTAAGGCTGCCACGGAGGGAGCTCTTATTATTAGAGGGGTTGTTCCTGTAATGGTTTTGGACTAAAATTTTACAGCTGTTAATCGATAAAAGTTTGCACTTGATTTTTTTTACAACAATTAATTAAGGGTTGACAACAATAATATAGATTTTAATAGCGTTAGCTGCTATATTTATACTGTTGAAGATATAATAAGACCCAAGTAAAAACCATAAAATCAACCTAAAAAGAACCTCATGGCACCACAAGAAAACGTACAAGTATATCACAATGATTTCTACAGCGGTATCATCCGATTGACCAAAAAGTTATTTATGCTTTAGTATTCTTTTAAAGAATGATGTGAAAAGAGCGACCTCCCCAAGTCGCTCTTTTTTTTGCAAATTAGTTCTGGTTTTTCATTTTTTTTAAAGTATCGGGCTTGGTCAACTTAGATAAACCAAGTAACACTTAGTTTTAGCCTATCGATGTTATGCGCCAGCCTTATTTACGACGCCACCATTTCGGTTTTATTTTTGCTATCCCATAGGGGAAACGTTTTAATTATCTTCGATGATCGAAACTATTTGAGCGAAAAACTTTTATCTTTATTTCGTGGAGTTAGTTTTCAAAATATGCACGGAGAAAGATGTGGATGTCCTCGTTACACTTTCCAAGGAAACCTTTACAAAGGCGTTTGAAAAGGATAATGACCCACAGGATTTTAAACTCTATATCAGTACCGCTTTCAGCAAGGAAACATTGTTAGAGCAACTAAGAAACCATGATAGCTTTTTTTATTTTGTTTACCTTAAGAATATAGTAATAGGTTATGTAAAGATGAATCAGCATGAAGCACAGACCGATATTAAGTCGGATGACGGAATGGAATTGGAGCGCATCTATATATTAGATGAATTTCAAAGCAAGGGATATGGCAAATGGATACTTGATAAATTGATACATTTGGGATTGCAGGCATATAAGTCTTTCCTTTGGCTTGGAGTTTGGGAAAAGAATGAAAAGGCGATACGGTTTTATCAACGACATGGATTTGCCAAATTCGGAACCCATCCGTATTATATTGGAAAAGACAAGCAGACGGACTGGCTAATGCGACTGGATTTAAAAAAGGAAGTTCACTAAATACGATATAACTCATGAGATTTTGTACAACGCTGTTATTACTCTTTGCCTTCTGTTTAATGGGATACTCCCAAACCTACTATTTCCCGGAACGAAATGCTGCTTGGGAACAGAAATCGCCCAGCGACTACGATATAAATACCTCAAAATTAAAAGAGGCAGTAGCGTTTGCAGAGGATAATGAATATTCTGGCTCACGAGATTTACGGATTGCTATCCTAAAAGGGTTTGAGCGGGAACCCTATCATAAAATTCTGGGACCGACAAAAAAGCGAGGAGCACCAGCTGGGATGATTCTTAAAAATGGGAATATTATCGCCCAATGGGGCGATACCAAACGGGTAGACATGACCTTTAGCGTAACCAAAAGTTTTTTGAGTACAATGGCAGGTTTGGCATTTGACAATGGACTCATTTCGAGCACAAATGACAAAGTAGGTCAGTATATCTGGGACGGAACATTTGAAGGTGCCCACAACTCAAAAATCACTTGGGAACATCTGTTACAGCAAAATTCGGCTTGGTCCGGAGAACTCTGGGGAGGTAAGGATTGGGCGGACAGACCACCCAAGGAAGGGGGCACGGACGACTGGAAGTTTGAAACCCCAAAAGAGCCTGGAACTGTTATGGAGTATAACGACGTTCGCGTAAACGTACTTGCCTATGCACTTACACATGTATGGCGTAAGCCTATGCCGTTAGTGCTAAAGGAACACATCATGGATAAAATAGAGGCATCGACTACGTGGCGGTGGTACGGTTATGACCATGCTTGGACAGAAATAGACGGTATCCAAATGAAATCGGTTACAGGGGGAGGACATTCCGGTGCAGGACTTTTCATCAACACAGAGGATATGGCTCGTTTCGGACTCTTGTTTTTGAACAATGGGGAATGGAAGGAAGAGCGCTTAATAAGCGATGAATGGATCAAAAAGGCAATAGCACCGTCAACGCCTAACGTAAACTATGGTTATATGTGGTGGTTGAACAAAAAGGGAGATCGACATTGGGAAGGTCTTTCGGAGGACATTTATTATGCTGCGGGATTTGGAGGCAATTTTATCGTAATAGACAAGGCAAATGATCTCATCGTAGTTACCCGCTGGTTAGAGCCAAATAAAATTGGCGAATTTATGACTAAGGTAAATGCTGCATTCCGCTAAAGTTGGTTTAGAATGACAATAGCCTGTACTAAGGTTTCTTGTTTTTTCGCAAAACAAAACCGCAGTACTTTGTTGTCCTTGTTATCAACGTTGAAAGAGGAGATGGGAATGCTCGCCAATTTGTGATCTATAATGAGTTTTTTCGCAAAATCCGTATCCGGCTCGTTGGTGATGTTACTATAGTCCAACAATTGAAAATAGGTTCCTTTTGAAGGGACATACTCAAATCTGGAATCTGCGATACCATCCAAGAAAAAATCTCTTTTATGCTGATAAAAAGCATTGAGATTTGTATAGTTTTCCCTGTTTTTCAGGTATTCCGCCATCGCCCGTTGCACGGGATGGTCTACACAGAACACCGCAAATTGATGCACTTTCCTAAATTCCTTCATAAGTGCAGCCGGAGCGGCACAATAGCCCAATTTCCAGCCTGTAACATGAAAGGTCTTCCCGAAGGATGCACATATAAAACTTCTATTTGCCAAATCCGGAAAACGGCAGGCACTTTGGTGCACGTTCCCATCAAAAGCGATGTGCTCGTAGACCTCGTCACTAAGGAGGATGATATTCGTAGGTTTGAGAATCGCTTCAAGTTTGAGCATATCTGCCTTGGTCAACATACGCCCGGTTGGATTGTGCGGCGTGTTGATAATGACCATTCGGGTTTTACTGGTAATAAGCTTCTCAAAAGCCTTCCAATCTATTTCGTAAACAGGTGCATTCAACTGCAAATACACCGGAATGCCACCATTAAGGCTTATGGCAGGCTCATAGCAGTCGTAAGCCGGCTTAATGACAATAACCTCATCGTTTTGATGTACAAAAGCGGAAATGGCGGTAAATATGGCTTGGGTCGCACCAACAGTTACGGTTATTTCTGTCTCAGGATGGTAGCTGGTGCCGTGAGCCTGTTCCATTTTATCCGAAATGCTTTCACGTAGTCCATAATAGCCTTGCATAGGTGCATATTGGTTATGTCCGGCGGTCATGGCATCGTAGACAAGGTCAATCAATTTTTTGTCAGCCTCGAAGTTGGGAAAACCTTGGGAAAGATCGATCGCATTGTGTTCTCTGGCTAAATTGCCAACAGTGGTAAAAATGGTGGTGCCTACAGTAGGGAGTTTGGAAGTATGTTGCATATTTAAAATTAGTTTACCATCTGTTCATTGTAAATTTCAATAGGAATCTTCCTAGTTGTTCGGAAGAAGATAGTCTGGTCTACAGTTAAAACCGCATCTCGACTGTGCTTAATGTAACATCGCTATTTTTTCATCAACTTGGCAGTTTACCATAAAGATAGCTTAGATATTTTCATTTTTAAGATGGGCAATCACTTCGTCCAGACAACGGTCTAGCTGTTTTTTGATTTCACTTTCCCAAAATCGGAAAACGGTGTAACCTAAATCATGTAGTGCTTGGTTAACTTCCGCATCGCGTTGCATATTCCGTTCTATTTTAGCGATCCAGAATTCCCGGTTGGTCTTTATCTTGGGTTTGCGTTCTTCCCAGTTATGCCCGTGCCAGTATTCGCCATCGATAAAGATGACCGTCATGTATTTCCTTAGAACGATATCCGGCCTTCCAATCAGCTTTTTGTAGTCTACACGATATCTAAAGCCTTTGGCGTACAATACTTTTCGAAAGGCTAGTTCCGGCTTTGTATTCTTCCCTTGTATCTTGCCCATAATTTTAGAGCGTTGTGGCGTGGTGTAAAAACTGGACTCCTCATTGAAACGGGGGACAATAATACGTTCTTTCGAATATGCTGTCGACATACCTAAAAATAAAAAATCCCATACAGTAAAGCATGGGATTTCTAGTTTATTTTGAACGGTATTTGATTATCCTTTAACGCTGGCGCTATAATATTCACGATTCATACGAGCAATATTTTCCAAGGAAATTCCTTTTGGACATTCAACTTCGCATGCTCCTGTATTCGTGCAATTTCCAAAGCCTTCCAGATCCATTTGTCTTACCATGTTTTGTACCCTGTCCGTTGCTTCTACACGCCCTTGGGGCAATAAAGCGAACTGAGAAACTTTAGCTGAGGTGAACAGCATTGCACTAGCATTTTTACATGCAGCGACACATGCACCGCAACCGATACATGTAGCGGCATTAAAGGCTAGGTCAGCGTTGTGTTTTTCAATCGGAATAGCGTTGGCATCTACTGGATTTCCAGAGGTATTTACAGAGATATAACCTCCTGCCTGTTGAATTCGATCAAAGGCGCTACGGTCAACGATCAAATCTTTGATAACAGGGAATGCTTTCGCACGCCACGGCTCAATTGTAATTGTATCACCATCTTTAAAGCTACGCATGTGTAATTGACAAGCAGTGATTCTTGAAGAAGGTCCATGTGCTCGCCCGTTGATCATTAATGAGCAGGCTCCGCAGATACCTTCCCTACAATCATGGTCAAATTCTATAGGTTCTTCTCCCTTATTGTTCAGTTGTTCGTTCAGGACGTCCAACATTTCCAAAAATGACATATCATTTTCAATCCCGTCTAAGGGATATTCGACCATTTGCCCTTTGGAGGATGCATTTTTTTGACGCCAGATTTTTAATAATAATTTCATAGTCTTGTTTTTTGTCTTGTCATTGGTCGGATTGTTGTAAACTCGTAGTTTCTTCAACAACTATCAGCCAATGGCTTTAAACTATTTATAACTTCTTGTCTTTAGTTCGATATTATCATAAACTAAATCCTCTTTGTGTAGAATTGCATCTTTGGGTTCGCCTTTATACTCCCATGCGGAAACAAATTTAAAGTTTTCGTCATCGCGTAACGCCTCGCCTTCCGGAGTCTGGTATTCTTCACGGAAGTGACCACCACAAGATTCGTTTCTTGTTAGGGCATCTTTTGCGAATAATTCACCTAGTTCAAGGAAGTCGGCGACACGGCCAGCTTTTTCCAGTTCTTGGTTTTTAGTTTCTGCTGATCCGGGTATGCGAACGTTCTCCCAGAAATCGGCACGTAATGCTGCAATCTCTTCTATAGCCTCTTGCAGTTCTTTTGCATTACGGCTCATACCACATTTGTTCCACATGATTTTACCTAGTCGTTTATGATAATAATCTACAGAGTGCGTTCCCTTACCAGACATTAGTTTTTCGATTCGTGCGCGTGTATCTGCCTCTGCGGCATCAAATTCCGGGGAATCCGTAGGAATCGCTCCTGTACGGATATCCTTGGATAAATAATCCCCAATCGTATAAGGCAATACAAAATAACCATCTGCCAAACCTTGCATCAGTGCTGATGCTCCCAATCGGTTTGCACCGTGGTCGCTAAAGTTTGCCTCTCCAGCGGCATAACAGCCAGGTATGGTAGTTTGTAGGTTATAATCTACCCATAATCCGCCCATCGTATAGTGCACGGCAGGATAAATCATCATAGGTGTCTTGTACGGATTTTGATCTACGATTTTTTGATACATATCAAAAAGGTTTCCGTATTTCGCTTCTACGACTTGCTCACCGAGCTCACGAACCTTTTTATCATCGGCATCCTTCATTCCAGAAGTTAATGCTTTTTCCTTCCCATAACGCATAATAGCGGCATCGAAATCCAAGTAAACGGCCTCTCCGGTTTTATTGACTCCAAAACCTTCATCACAACGCTCTTTTGCGGCTCTTGAGGCAACGTCACGCGGCACTAAGTTTCCAAAGGCAGGATATCTGCGTTCTAGGTAGTAATCCCTATCTTCTTCCTTAAGTTGTGTTGGTTTAAGTTTGCCTTCACGAATCGCTTGTGCATCCTCCAGTTTTGCCGGTACCCAGATACGACCGTCATTGCGCAAGGATTCCGACATTAAGGTCAATTTAGACTGGTGGTCTCCCGATACTGGGATACACGTTGGGTGGATCTGCGTAAAACACGGATTTGCCATAAACGCACCTCTTCGGTGTGCTCGCCAAGCTGCCATTACATTGGCACCCATACAGTAGGTAGACAGGAAGAAAAGATTCCCGTATCCACCGGTGGCCAATACTACGGCATGTGCAGAATGTCTTTCAATCTCTCCAGTGACCAAATCACGGGCAATAATCCCACGTGCTTTACCATCAACCAGAACCAGATCCAACATTTCGTGACGGGTATGTGATTTGATTTTACCACGTTGAATTTGTCTGTTCATAGCTGCATACGCTCCTAATAGTAATTGCTGCCCAGTTTGACCTTTGGCATAAAACGTTCTTGAAACTAGAACGCCACCGAAAGAACGGTTGTCCAACAATCCACCATATTCCCTTGCGAAGGGAACTCCTTGCGCAACGCATTGATCAATAATATTGGTAGACACTTGGGCCAAACGATATACGTTCGCCTCCCGTGAGCGATAGTCCCCTCCTTTAACGGTATCGTAGAAAAGTCTGTAAACACTATCGCCGTCGCCTTGATAGTTCTTGGCAGCGTTCACACCGCCTTGGGCTGCAATCGAGTGTGCCCTTCTAGGAGAATCTTGATAACAAAATGTTTTCACATTGTAACCTAACTCTGCCAACGATGCAGCCGCAGAGCCACCAGCTAATCCGGTACCAACAACGATAATATCTATATTTCGTTTGTTAGCGGGGTTAACCAGCTCAATGTGGTTTTTATGTTCGGTCCATTTGTTGGCCAATGGCCCTTTTGGAACTTTGGAATCCAATATGCCCATACTTAGTGTGTTATTGGGTTAAAGTGATGATATAGTGCTATAAAAACGAATCCTAAAGGAATAGCTATCGCGTATATTTTAGTAAATGATTTAATTGCTGCAGAGTATTTATTATTAACGCCCATAGTCTGAAAAGAAGAAGCAAAACCATGTAACAGATGCAGTGCCAACAATCCAAACGAAATTACGTACAGCACCGTTCTCCATACCGGCTCAAATTTGTGTACCGTTTCTTCGTAGTATCTAGTAGGGTCTTCCGGTTTAACCTCTATGTATTTATAGGCCATTTCGTGTACCCAGAAATCATACATGTGTAGCCCAATGAAAGCAAGTACTACTAGACCCGAGATGATCATGTTTCTAGACAGCCATGATGCGTTTTCACTACCCTTGTAACTGGCATATTTTACAGTACCTCTCGCCGCTCGGTTCTGAAGTTCCAAAACAAAGCCCAATACAAAATGAACAATAACCCCTGCAATTAAAATGGGTTGCAGTATGTACTGCACCAAAGGATTATATCCCATAAAATGGGACCAAGAATTGAAAGTGTCCGGTGCAATTACCGAAGTGATATTGATCACAAAGTGTTGGCCTAGGAAGAAAACCAGGAAAAGACCTGAAAGTGCCATTACGACTTTTCGGGCTAAAGAAGATTTTATCAATGTGCTCATTTAGTTGATTTTTTTTAGCGAATCAAATTTACGGTACGGTTAGGTTATTAACAACTTTTAAAGGGCTTTAGTATATTATTTAGACCGATTTTGATCTTGTTAAAAAACCTGTTTAGATTTTCAATGGTAAATACCCTATTTTAGATGCTTTTATTAAACAAAATATGGGTCAATTAAAACCCAAATGAAAGACTAAAATCTTCCTTTAAAATGGACATCGCCCTTTTATCAGTCAGCACTAGTTTGTATTCCACAAAGCGGATAATTGCGGAAGGGGAGAAAAGAGGACATTATTTAGAACAGATAGACCATACAAAATGTGCCGTAGCATTAGGAGGGAAAGCACCTCGAATTTATTTGAATGAGGCCGATATCACAGATACATTTGATGCCATTATTCCTCGTATTGGGACCAAAGTAACCCAGCATGGTGTGGCTATAGTTAAACAGTTTGAAATGAACGGAATATTTAGCACCGCACCCGCATTGAGCATTAGTAGGGCAAGAAATAAGGTAAGGACGCTACAGATAATGGCTCAAAAAGGAATTCCTATTCCAAAAACCTTGTTTGCGATCAATCCGGACAACATTCAAGAGCAAATTGAGTTCTTAGGAGGAGCTCCGGTAATTATTAAAATTCAAGAAGGTACACAAGGGGTGGGCGTAATTTTGGCGGAAAGTAAAAAATCGGCGAAATCTATTATCGATACATTTTATAAGCTGGAAGCCGGTATTTTGTTGCAGGAATATATTGAGGAGAGTAATGGCGAGGATATCAGGGCCTTTGTAATTGGAAATAAAATAGTTGCAAGTATGAAACGCAGTAGCGGTCAGGATGAATTTCGATCTAATGTGCATCGGGGAGGTACTACCGAAACCGTAAAATTGACGGACGTAGAAAAAGAAATTACTTTAAGAGCTGTAAGATATTTGGGGTTGGGTATTGCTGGCGTAGATTTAATACGTTCCAATAGAGGGCCATTATTAATTGAAGTAAATGCCTCTCCAGGTTTACAAGGAATTGAGACGGTATCAGGTATTAACATTGCGAAAAAAATTATAGAATTCATTGAGAACAATGCAGATAGAAAAAGAAAATAAGACCATTACCATTGGAGGAGAGTCTGTTGCCCCGGGCAAGTCCAGATTTGTGAAAATCACCATAGACCGTTTGCCTACGGGTACTTTGATAGATATACCAGTATACGTATTCAATGCAAAAAAGCCCGGACCTGTTTTGCTGGTTCAAGCAGGTTTACATGGAGATGAGGTAAACGGTGTTGAAATTGTGCGACGTATGTTGAATAAAGGTCATTTTAAGGTGGATGCCGGAGCCGTAATTGCAGTTCCCATACTTAATATATTTGGATTTATCCACTATTCCAGGGACGTGCCAGACGGCAAGGATGTAAACCGAAGTTTCCCAGGCACAAAGTCGGGTTCTATGGCCAGTAGAATGGCATACCACTACCTTCGCGAGATATTACCCCAAATAGATCTGGCAATAGATTTGCACACCGGTGGGGGACAACGACATAATTTTCCGCAAATAAGATATACGAAAGAAGATCAGAAAAGTGCAGCTTTAGCCAGCATGTTCAATGCCCCTATTACTTTTACCTCTAAATTAATCAAGGGTTCTTTTAGGAATGCAGCTTTTCGTCTACAGAAACCGGCAGTAGTTTATGAAGCTGGTGAAAGTATGCGTTTTGATGAATATGTTATTCAAGAAGGTATTTCTGGTATCCAAAGGGTAATAACCGGGCTAGAAATGATAGGAAGTAGCGATCTTGAAATTAAAAGCACGAAACCATCTATCTATTTGGAAGCACGCAAATGGCTACGTGCCCCAACTGCAGGTATCTTCGTGCCAAACATTTTAAACGGAGCAAAGGTTGAAAAAGGCCAGCTCCTGGGAATAGTTTCCGATACCTACGCCAAGAAAACAAAACAAATTAAGGCTCCATTTGACGGGTATATTATCTGTTTGAACCATCAAGCGGTCGTTAATCAAGGAGATGCTTTACTTCATTTAGGGTCTGTAGCCCTTTAAGATAGTGTTTTATGGGATTCTAATTTACCCAAGCTCCAGGCTATGGCATCCTCTAAAACTTCGAATTGCCGTAATGACCCATTAAAGAACATTTTCTCTAAAAGGGTACTTGGCAGACTCCCTTTGGTACTCCCCACAACAGAATAGTAAGCTAAATCATGCCTATTATTGTAGAACTTAATCCAATCGGTTGGTGCTACTGTATAACTGTGAATTCGATTGGAAATATAGGCAATAGGCTCACTTTTACCATAAAATTTCTTTGCTGCTTTAACTACCTTTTCGGCCATTTTCCATTGGAAGAAAACCCCTTTGTTAATTTCTGAAATAACCAAACCATCAAAAAAGTAGAAAGTCCCGAATTCGAATTCTCTTACTTCCCTAATAGTTTTAAAAAAACTAAGTTCTTTTACGCGTGTCATAATTGACCTATGGGTTTGGTAGGATCTGCAGTAAGGTATAATAATACAAAAATAAATGCAGGTTAAAAAGGAAAAAACGTACAGAAATATGTTGAAAACCAACCTGCTGTAAGCTATTTCTGTAAATTGATACTATTAAAACATTCTGTAAACAGAACAATTAATCCTCAGTCTTTTTGCTTGTTACGATCTTAATTGTAGTATCAGCATATTATAACTATCCGTAGTCTCATATTTCCGATTTGATTCAAACAGATGTTTTATCGATAATTTTTACTTTTTACCGAATAACCACAATATTTTTGGGGGACGTAGCCATTAAATTTCATTTTTAATCGATTAGACCAAACTATATTAAAAATGAAATCTCAATTTAAACAACGAAAAAATTACATTTTTGTAATTTTTGCATTGGTGCTTTTTAGTGCTATGTCCTACTTTTCAGGTTCTGGCTTAACCAACCCAGAATCTTTGGGTAATTACCTTAATAACAAGTTTCCGGCAACAGTTTCCTTATCCCAAGGACTGCCTTATGTTCCTGTATATCAGAATATAACATTTGATTCTCCGTTAACTTTTAATGAATTCCCAACTTCTGAAAAATTAATTGTTGGGCAACGGGATGGTAAGATATATTGGTTCGATAAAACACCCGATGTGAGTCAAAAAAACATGCTCTTAGACCTTAGTGATAGGGTTGGTGTTGTTTGGGACGGTGGCTTTTTAGGGCTTGCTTTCCATCCCCAATTTGGCTCAAATGGCAACAATTACTTTTATACCTACTACACTACCAAAGATAGAAATGGCAATAATTTTCCCGATAGATATACGCGACAAAGTTGTGATAGTGAGGAGTATTGGGGTAATTTTTTAGTGCTATCCAGGCATCAAATGAATCCAAGTAGCATGCAGGTAGTTCCAAATTCCGAGCAAACCATGCTTAAATTGAGAATGTATGGAACTACGCATAGGGGCGGAGGACTTTTATTTGGCGACGATGGGTTTTTATACCTGACCACAGGAGATCAGACGGCGTTTAAAAAATCACAAGATATTTTGAATAACTTGGATGGTGGGGTGCTTCGGTTTGATGTGGATAAGGATGCTCAAAAGAGCCATATGCCCATTAGAACTATGCCACAAGACCATGGTTTTTTCGATGAGATAACAGGTGTTGGATATTGGATTCCCAATGACAACCCTTTTCAAAGTCCAAACGGCGATAGATTTGAGGAATATTATTCTATGGGGCACAGAAATCCACATAGAATGACTAAAGATCGTGAAACAGGAGATTTGTATATCGGTGAGATAGGAGGAGGAAGACATGAAGAAATCAATGTTGTAAAAAGAGGTGGTAATTTTGGATGGCCCTTATATGAAGGACTATACCGCAGTACTTTTTGTGTGCCTAGTTTGTATAACAATATGCCACATGAAGAGCCTTTGGTAGCATTCCCAAGATCACAGGCGAATGCTGTCATCGGAGGTTATGTGTATAGGGGTGCTGAAATCCCTGAACTTCAAGGAAAATATATATGCGCGGATTATGGTAATGGCGAGGAAATCTGGGCGGTCGATACCAACGACGGTAGTTATGAGCAATTAGGAAATTTTTCATCTACCAATATCATATCCTTTGGTGAGGATAAGCAAGGGGAACTCTATATTTTGAAGCAAGGGGTATCCACGCTATATAAACTGACGACCAAAAAGACTTTTGAGGAAACCTTGCCACAAAGATTGTCCGAGACTGGTGCTTTTAAAAACTTAACAAACCTTACACCCTCTGATGGTCTGATACCTTACGAACTCGTTGAATCTTTTTGGTCCGATGGTGCTTTAAAGAAAAGATGGATCGGTATTCCAAACGATGGTTCGCATAATACTGCCGAAGAAAAAATAAGTTACTCGGAGAACGATAATTGGAACCTACCGGTAGGTTCTGTTTTAGTAAAGCATTTTGAAATGCCTACAGACGAGAACAATCCATCCCTAACGAAACGATTGGAAACCCGTTTCTCGGTAAAAGCCGCGAACGGACAGTTCTATTTTGTCACATATAAATGGAATAGCGCACAAACAGATGCCGTTTTACTAACCAGTGGATTGGACGAGACTATTAACATTGCAAAGGCTAACGGAACTACAGAATCCCAAATTTGGCGTTATCCAAATACAGCGGAATGTGTTACCTGTCACAACCAAAGTACAGGCGGCACTATTGGGGTGCGAACTCGTTACTTAAATAAAGACCTTACTTACCCTAAAACAGGCAGAACCGCAAATCAACTGGTCACCTTAAGTCATCTAGGAATCTTGGATCGATTGATAACCGACAATGATACAGATGCGTTGCTAACCTACAAAGCAATAGATGATGCAACTGCGACCATTGACGAAAAAACAAGGTCGTATATGGATATCAATTGCGCCTATTGTCATCAAGCTGGATCGGATGTTCGAGCTAATTTTGATTTAAGGATGTCCTTGAACCTCGCAGAAACTGGACTACTAACTGCAGGATTCAACAATTCCTTGGGTGTGCCAGGAGAGGCTATACTTGTAGAAGGTGAACCGGAAAAATCTATTCTGTATTTGAGGACAAATAGTCTGCAAGCGGGTATCGCCATGCCTCCTTTGGCTAAAGGGAGGATACATACAGAAGGTGTTGCCTTGATAAATGAATGGATTAGGACTTTGGGGTCGGGCATTGATCCAAATGAGAATAATATTGCCTTTAACAAACCAGTGCTACAGTCGGGCACCGATTTTGGAGGAGTCCCGGAAAAAGCCGTAGATGGTAATAGGTCCGGTGATTATCAAATGGGTTCGGTGACTCACAGTAATCTTGCTGTTAACCCTTGGTGGCGAGTAGATTTGGGTGCGCAATACAATGTCAATAAAATACATATTTACAATCGTACGGATTGTTGTTCGGACAGATTGTCCGGTGCTTTGGTCCTAGTAGGTAACAGTCAGAGCAACAACCCAGAGGACTATGTCCAAATAGGTACGCTGAACAATAATTCATCACAATTCTACAATGATATTGATGTTCAAGGCCGCTATGTGATGGTTTATTTGTCTGGTAGCAACAAAATCTTGTCTTTAGCCGAAGTAGAAGTTTACGGTGATATTTTGCCTACTGTACCGGTTTACAACGTATTGGTTTCTCCTCTAGAAATCGAACTCGAAGTAGGGGAAAACTTCCAGCTACAAGCGACTACGGAGCCTGATAATGCAACCGACAAAAGGGTAAGTTGGTTTACCAATAACCCAGATATTGCTACTATTGATACCAATACAGGTCTCGTTACGGCTATTGGAAACGGAGAAGTAACCGTAACGGCAACAACAGATGATGGCGGTTATAAGGCAAGTGCGTTGATTAGGGTAGTAGGGGGCGTTGAACCAGTTGTTCCCGTGTATAATGTAATTGTTGCACCTTCTGTAATTACTTTGGATGTTGGGGAAACGTTCCAGTTAACTGCGAATACGGAGCCTTTAAATGCTGCGGATAAAAGCGTTAGTTGGATATCCAACAACCCCAATATAGCATCGATAGATGCCAATACAGGGTTGGTGACGGCAACGGGTGCCGGTGAAATAGATGTTACGGTTACTACAAATGATGGTGGTTATAGGGCAAGTGCGCTTGTAAAAGTAAATAGAGGACCCTTGCCTCCTGTAGCAGTTTACGATGTCTCCGTTACACCTTCCACACTTCGATTGAATTTAGGGGAGACGTTTCTGCTTACTGCCTTGGTAGAACCAGCAAATGCTAGTGAGCAAGGGTTTACCTGGTTTTCTAATAATCCTAGCATTGCATCCATAGATGCAAGTACGGGAGAAGTAACCGCAACTGGTCTTGGAGAGATAGACGTTACGGTTAAGACAACCGATGGAGGGTATCAGGCGAGTGTTACTGTTGAAGTGGTCGTTCCGGAACAAAACAGGATAACCATGTATCCCATGCCTACGAATGGGATTCTGAACCTAGATTTGTCTACCTACAAAAACAAGGAAGTAGAAGTTAAATTGTACGATCAAAACAATAGAATGTTAGAGGTTTTTAATATTGATGAAAATCACGATGATATCAACCAACTACTATTGGAAAACTACCCAAAAGGTTATTATTATCTTTTGTTTCAGACCATTGACAGCTGGGCGGCAGAACCCTTGATTATAGATTGATGTATTAGTTTACTAAATTAACTTTTAATTAAAGAGTCGGGTTGCATTACCGTTTAAAAGGCAGCAGTACTCGACTCTTTTTATTTTTGATTGTCAATTCTTGTTTTTCACTTTAACTTAGGGACCATTTTGTGCCAATTAACACGAGGTATTATTGGGAAAAATGGGTTTTCTACAGTACAAGTATATCGACAAAGAGCTGTTGTACAGATTTAAAAAATAGACTAATGGGTCTGTAAGCTTATTTCCCCATAGAATAATATTAAAAAACATGATATTCATCCAAGTAAATAGTGCTTTCATAGTTCATTTATCCTGTATGAAAAGTACCCCTACAAAAAAACCGACTTATGAGTCGGTTTGTGTAGTTCATCGATAAAGTCCTTTTCAGTTCGTTTTGAATGTATAATCCGTGAAAAATAAAAGAGCATCAAGCATCATCCTTTCAATATTTTCGCTTTTTCCACGTCAAATTCTTCTTGTGTAAGTACGCCCACGTCCAAGAGGTCTTTTAAATCCATTAAGGCTTTTTTCTTATCGGCCATACCGGAACCAGCGTTCGGTTTTGAGGTTTTCGTTTTGGCAGGCGCAGAAGTGGGAGCCGTGGCTCCTTTGGTCTCCAAAATCAATGCTGTAATTTCATTGAATCCTTTAATATTGGAATAATCGACCGCCAGGTGTTCCTTGGCATTTACGATAGAGACATCGGCTTCTTGTTCCAAGAGCTTTTCAATGAAAAACATTGGTTTGGCTACAGCTATTAAAAGGTGTATGCTATCACCGTTTTGTGATTATAGGTGTGAACAGTATCATATTATTCTATACTAAAACAGCTGGATTGATTATTCAACGAAAAGATAGTGGAGTCAATACACATCTTGTTGGATAATACCTAATTCTAAAGGTCGGCCATCAAGGCTAAATAAAAATTATTCCATATCCTTCAACTGAATAGAAAGGGCCTTGGTGGATAGTTGCACCTCTATCAAACTAAGTATCAGGGAAACCATTAGGGCCAGTAGGCTGATTCCGAACACTACTTTGGCTAGGGTGGCATATTCCAAATAAATAAGGGCCATGGTAAGTACCGCCAATAAAAAGCTAAAAATAGCCGTAGCCTGCATATTCTTGATAATAGTTAAGCGCTTGCTCAACTTCTTAACCTGTAATCGTACCGATTCCGATGCTGTTTCCTGAAATTTTTGATGTAATTGACGTATTAGTGCCGCAATCGCCAAATACCGTGCATTATACGCCAACATAGTCAATGATATCGCCGGAAATAATAAGGCGGGAATACTTAAGGTTAATTGCATAGGTTATTCCTTGAAAATTCTTGAACTGGAAGTTGTGGCGCTAGGAAAATCAGCAGGTATCTTTTGGGTAACCGCACCAGTGGCGGCCCATTCCGTACCACGTAGCATGGTCGTAATAAAGCCTACACAGCCAACGGAATAATCGGCGTGCCCCATAATGTTGTGAAAAATGCGCCCTTTCCCGTAGGTAAGTGCCATCAATGCGGGTTCATGCCTTCCTGTTCCTTTATTGTTAGGGTCGGCGTATGCAGTTGCCAGAACTTCCATGTTTTCCGCCGGCCCTCTTAACTTGTAATAAAGCTCGTCTTTGGTATGCATCCAAAGTTCTGGCATCCC
>CAYGUY010000019.1:33844-52523 GCA_964353165.1 uncultured Maribacter sp. | reverse complement strand
AGACGTTAGACGAAAAGCAAAAAATGCCTATGAAAGTTCATAGGCATTTTTTATATCTTCTATTGAGCGCAAAATTAGCAAGCAACATAACCTAGCCTTGCTTCTCTATCACACGTAGTGCATGATTATGCATGCGCTCAAACTGTTCTTTTAATCCCATGTCGCTATTGTCAAACTCAACCGCATCCGATGCTTTGACCAAGGGTGAAAACTCGCGATGAGAATCAATATAATCCCGTTTTTCTACATTTTCCAGAACCTCTTCGAAACTAACTTTTTCGCCCCTGTCCAATAACTCCTTATACCTACGATATGCCCTTTTTTCTGGAGATGCGGTCATAAATATCTTCAGCTCTGCATCTGGAAAAACCACAGACCCTATATCACGACCATCCATAACAATGCCCTTTTCGGTTCCCATCTGCTGTTGTAAAGACACCAACTTAATACGTACTTGTTCTATCTCGGCAATGCGACTAACATTCTTGGACACCTCCATTTTTCTAATTTCCGATTCTACATTTGTATTGTTCAAGTACATCTCCGAAAAACCTAGATCAGCATTAAAAACAAACCTCAATTTGATATTGGACAACTCCTTGACAAGACCTTCAATATCCTCGGAATTACTCGTTATAAACCCGTTATTCATTGCGAATAAGGTAATAGCCCGGTACATGGCACCTGTATCAACGTAAACATATCCTAATGCCTTTGCCAGTTGCTTTGCTAGCGTACTTTTTCCCGTGGATGAAAATCCGTCTATAGCTATGGTAATTTTTTTCATTCCTATAAATATAACCGAAAATTAATTAAAGCTTTTTTGCATTCTTCACTTTCGTATTGGTCAATGCAATATCAATTACCTCGTGCATGTCTTTGACGTAGTGAAAAGTTAGACCTTTAAGATAATCTTCTTTTATTTCCTTTATATCCCTCTCATTATCGGCACACAGAATAATTTCCTTAATTCGAGCTCTTTTTGCGGCTAAAATCTTTTCCTTTATTCCGCCTACCGGAAGCACTTTTCCCCGAAGCGTAATTTCGCCTGTCATTGCCAGGCTTTTCTTTACGCGTCTTTGGGTAAACAAGGAAACTAGGGAGGTTAACATGGTAATCCCGGCACTTGGTCCGTCTTTAGGTGTGGCTCCTTCTGGCACGTGAATATGTACGTTGTACTTTTCAAAAACCTCCGGGTCCAAACCAAACCGCTCCGCATTGGATTTTATGTATTCCATGGCAATCGTAGCAGATTCCTTCATTACTTTGCCAAGGTTACCCGTAATACTCAGTGTTCCCTTTCCTTTTGATAAGATAGACTCTATAAACAATATATCACCACCTACACTGGTCCATGCTAATCCTGTAACGACACCGGCAACCTCGTTATTTTCGTATTTATCGCGCTCCATTTTAGGGGCACCCAATACTTTAATAATATCCTCATTACTTACTTTTATATCATATTCTTCCTCAATGGCGATAGACTTTGCTGCGTATCTGACCATTTTAGCTAGTTGCTTTTCCAGAGAACGAACTCCAGATTCCCTGGTATACCCTTCTACAATCTTTTCTAATTGCGATTTACCAATCTTTAAATGGCTAGCATCCAAACCATGTTCCGACAATTGTTTTGGCAATAGATGCTTCTTAGCTATTTCTACTTTTTCCTCAATGGTATAGCCACTTACATTAATGATTTCCATTCGATCACGCAAAGCAGGCTGAATGGTTCCCAAGTTATTCGCCGTGGCAATGAACATTACCTTAGAAAGGTCGTAGCCCATTTCCAAGAAATTATCATAAAATTCACTGTTTTGTTCTGGATCTAAAACCTCTAACATCGCAGAAGAAGGATCACCTTGATGACTGCTGGATAACTTATCAATTTCATCCAAGATAAATACAGGATTTGACGTTCCAGCCTTTTTAAGACTTTGAACAATCCTACCTGGCATGGCCCCTATATAGGTTTTACGATGACCACGAATCTCCGCTTCGTCCCGCAATCCACCTAAAGATATACGAACATATTCCCTACCCAACGCCTCTGCTACCGACTTCCCCAACGATGTTTTACCGACTCCCGGAGGTCCATAAAGACAAAGGATAGGAGATTTCATATCGTTACGTAGTTTCAAAACCGCTAAATATTCGATAATCCGTCTTTTTACATCCTCTAAACCATAATGGTCACGGTCTAAGATTCTTTCTGCCCTTTTTAAATCGAACTTATCTTTTGAAAAATCGTTCCAAGGCAAATCCAAGAAAAGATCTAAATAGTTACGCTGAATAGAGTATTCCGCTACTTGCGGATTCATGCGCTGCATCTTGGCCAATTCTTTGGTAAAATGCTCCTTTACCTTTTTATCCCATTTCTTTTTCTTGGCCTTGGCACGCATTTCTTCCAACTCGTCATCAGCTGAAACGCCACCTAATTCCTCTTGAATGGTTTTCATCTGCTGATGCAGAAAATACTCTCGTTGTTGTTGGTCTAAATCGCTGCGTACTTTGGACTGGATATCGTTCTTAAGTTCCAACTTTTGCATCTCCACGTTCATGTACTTGAGTGTGGCCAATGCTCTTTCTTGCAGGTCTCCTATTTCCAATAATTCCTGTTTCGCCTTTACATCCAAGTTTAGGTTAGAAGAAACGAAATTGATAAGAAATGAATCACTCTGGATATTTTTAATCGCAAATGAAGCCTCGCTAGGAATGTTTGGGTTGTCTTTAATGATTTTTAACGCCAAATCCTTTATCGATTCTATAATAGCCAAAAATTCACCATCATTAGGGTCTGGTCTAAGTTCTGCAGTTTCGCGAACAGTAGCAGTAAAGTATGGCTTTCGAGTAAGTACTTCGGCAATTTCAAAGCGCTTTTTACCCTGTATTATTACTGTTGTATTTCCGTCCGGCATCTGTAACACCCTTAAGATTCGGGCGACGGTACCTAATGTGTTGATATCCTTTATTTCTGGATTTTCTGTCTCCTCATCTTTTTGCGAGACTACTCCAATCACCTTATTTCCATTGTTCGCATCTTTTATTAATTGAATAGAAGAATCCCTACCTGCGGTAATTGGGATAACAACACCTGGAAACAATACGGTATTGCGTAGGGGTAAAATAGGTAAGGTTTCAGGTAATGTTTCTCCGTTCATTTGTTCCTCATCCTCTGCGGTAAGCAAAGGAATCAACTCTGCTTCCTCATCAATTCCTTGCAAGGACATGTTGTCAAAGTTTGAAAATTTAGAATCTCCCATCTGTATATATCGGTCATTCTGTCACGTATGTGACAGAAAAATTAGTTTTATAATTCGTATTTAACCTTCGCAACGTCCCCAAATACAGCACAATGCAATATTCAAGGACATTCCCGTACCTCCTTAATTCAATTCTTATGCCAACCTCGTATTAAAAGCTTATCTGATTACTTTGAAATCATTGGATGAAGTATACGTTTCATTTAAACTGCAATCTTTTTTACCGAAACTGTAACAATCCCTAACTTCATTCATCTATAAAACAAACCAATCACTTTTTTGAGCCAAAAAGAAGTACATATTGATGCATTATTGCAATCGTGCATGCTAGGAAAACAAAGTGCACAGCTAGAAGTTTACAACAGGTATTACAAAGCCATGTACAACACGGCATTACGAATTGTAAAGGATAGCGCGGAAGCAGAAGATGTGATGCAAGAATCGTTTTTAAACGCGTTTACGAAGTTGCACACCTTTAAAGCAGAAGTAAGCTTTGGTGCGTGGTTAAAGCGAATTGTTATCAATAACAGCATTTATCATTACAAAAAGCAACAAAGAAAAAATGAAGTTGCATTGGATGATATACTGTATAAGGTCGAAGATAATGACGGAATTACTTCGGATCATGTGTTTGTAAATCAAAAGGCTCAAAAAGTGATGGAGACCATGAACCAATTAAAAGATAATTACAGAATTTCTTTGACCTTACATTTAATCGAAGGATTCGACTATGAGGAAATAAGTGAAATCATGAATATAAGTTATGCCAATTGCCGCACAACCATATCTAGGGCAAAAGAAAGTTTGAGAAAGAAAATTGAATATATAAACTAATGGAGAAAGACAACATCGAACAACTCTTCCAAAACTTGAAAGGTGCCTTTGATACAGAGACTCCTAAGCACGGACATGAAGATCGTTTTTTAGAAAAACTAAGACTAGGTAATAATACCACCTTAACAACAGGGAAAAGTTTCTCTTGGTGGAAACCATTATCGATAGCCGCATCCATAGCAGTGCTCATTGCCGTAGGAATAGGTCTTGTAAATCAAAATAAAACGATGCAGGAACAACTGGCAAAAGTATCTCCGGAAGTTTCTAATACACAATTCTATTTTGCCAGCCTTATAGAGGAACAGGTAAAAGAATTAGAGGCGGAAAGTGCTCCGGAAACGCAACAAATAATTGCGGATACAATGACCCAGTTGGTAATTTTAGAACAGAATTACGATCAATTGAAAATAGAAATGCTGTCTGGAGGAAATGACAAGTTATTGCTAAGAGCCATGATTACAAATTTTCAAACGAGAATTGAACTATTACAAGATGTACTTGAACAAATTGAAACTATTAAAACTTTAAAAAACTACAATGATGAAAACTATACGCTATAACTTCACTTTACTATTATTAGTGCTTAGTCCTGTCCTTTTGAATGCCAGCCATGGCGAATTTGAAGGCAAGTACACGAAGGAAAAAACAATTAAAAAGGAATTCAACGTAGATGCGGATGCCCTATTAAAAGTAAACAACGATTACGGTAATCTTACCATTACCTCATGGAACGAAAATAGAATCGTCATAGAAGTGCATATAAAAACAAACGGTGACAACGAAGAAAAGGTACAAAACAAATTAGATGAAATTTCTGTAGATTTTGACTCAAGCAACAGTTTAGTTTCTGCCAGAACCACTTATGGTCAACAAAAAAGTAATTGGGGATGGAATTGGGGAAAAAATAACAATGTGAACATGCAAATCAATTACACGATAAAGCTCCCCATTAAAAATAGTGTTAACCTAGACAACGATTATGGTAATATTATCCTGGACCGCATAGATGGCCACGCCAAAATAAATTGCGATTATGGAAGGTTGGAAATTGGTGAATTGCATGGAAGAAACAATCAGCTTAATTTTGATTATACTTCAAAGTCTACCATTGGCTATATCAACAGTGGAGAAATAAAGGCCGATTACTCTGGTTTCACTATTGAAAAAGCAGGTAACCTTATCCTAAATACGGATTACACGAACGCCACTATAGAGAACATGGAAAATCTGGAGTACACCAGTGATTATGGCAATATCGCTGTTGGCGAAGCTAAAAACGTAAACGGAAACGGAGATTATATTACCGTAAAATTAGGTACTGTTCACGGGAATGTTGACATATCAGCAGACTATGGTTCCGTACGAATAGCTGAGCTAGCAGCGGATGCCGGAAACGTGTCTATACGAACAGATTATACGGGAATTAAAATAGGATATAACACCGACTATCATTTTGATTTTGATATCACTACAACTTATTCCGGTGTTAGCGGTAAGGACGATTTTGAGATTCGAATTAGCACAGAAAAATCATCCAATAAACATTATGAAGGCTACTATGGCAGTGCTAATAGTGGTAATAAAGTCACATTGAACAGCGATTACGGAGGTATCAGCTTTACTAAAAAATTATAACATCTAATCAATCTAAAAACAAGAAAAATGAAAAAAGTATTAGCAGTAACACTAGTTTTGGCAATCACGGCATCCTGCTCTGCACAATGGGGCAAAAGAATTAAAGGGAACGGAGAAAAAGTAACCATTGAAAGATCTACCAGCGATTACGACGCAATTGCAGTTTCTGGATGGTTCGATGTGGATTTAGTGGACGGCAAGGAAGGAGAACTCAAACTAGAAGGAGAATCCAACCTATTGGAATATATTGTTACAGAAGTAAAAAACGGTAAACTGATTATTAAGACAGAAAACAACGTAAACCTTAAACCATCCGACTGGAATGGAGGGATACGGATTACAGTACCCGTAGAGCGTATTAGCGCTATTTCACTATCCGGATCGGGGGATATTGTTAGCAAAACAACCATCAAAACTGAAAAACTGGAGACGACAATGTCGGGTTCAGGCGACATCACGCTGGATGTAAATGCGAATAGGATAGATGCAAGTATGTCCGGTTCAGGAGATATTACTTTTAGCGGAAATACAACAGATTTCTCCGCAACTATTTCTGGAAGTGGTGACATCAAAGCCTTTGATTTAGAGGCCGATAATGTAAAAGCAACGGTTTCAGGCTCTGCAGATATAAAAGTAACCGCGAATAAAATGCTAGAGGCCAGGGTTTCCGGTTCGGGCGATATTACCTACAGAGGAAACCCAGAAAAGCTAGATACCAAAACTTCCGGTTCAGGAGATATTTCAAAAGACTAAAATCAAAATCACGAACAATCGATAACTAAAAAGGTCCCTTTTCTAAAGGGATTTTTTTATTTGGCACACGCAGTAGCAACAAAATACCTACCAAAAAGAACAAGAATAAAAACAATATCGCATACCGCATGCCGCTTAGATGGTCTACCACAGCAAAAATAACCATCCCAATAACGATACCTATTTTTTCGGCAACATCATAAAAACTAAAATAGGAAGTGGTATCGTCCGTATCTGGCAGGTACTTTGAATAGGTAGATCGAGCCAAGGCTTGTACCCCGCCCATAACAAGACCTACAAATCCTGCTGCAATATAAAACTGCATAGGCGTTTTCATGAAATAGGCATAAAAACATAGACACAACCAGATAAAATTTACAAAAATCAAGGTTCTAATATTTCCAAATTTCGCAGAAGCCCTAGATGTAAGAATTGCTCCAACTACTGCCACTAACTGTATCACAAGAATACTAATGATTAACCCTGTAGTCTTTTCACTATCACTGGCCCAAGCAATTTCTTTTTCGCCAAAATAAACGGCCATCAACATTATTGTCTGAACCGCCATACTAAAAACAAAAAATGCATTTAAGTAGCGCTTTAATGGCAAATTCCCTTTTAATTGTTGCCAAACCGAACGCAACTCTCTAAAGCCATTGAATACCACATCCTTTGTTACTTTATGGGTTGTCCCAGCTCCATTGGGCAAAACATAAAAGGTATACTGACTAAAAATCATCCACCATAATCCTACCGTAATAAAGGATATTTTCATCGCCTCCACTTTAGCGGCGTTCAATGTTGCCTCCGTAGCTCCAATATCAAAGCCAAACCATTGTGGATTCATGACCATAGCCAAATTTACAAGTAAGAGGAAAACACTGCCCACATAGCCCATAGAAAAACCCTTTGCACTAATGCTATCTTGTTGATGCTCAAAAGCAATATCCGGTAAGTAGGAATTATAAAAAACCAAACTACCCCAATACCCTATCAAACCCATAAAATAAAAGAGCACACTTAAATGAATATGCTCCAGACTAAACCAATACAAACCAATACAACCGGTGCCTCCCACATAACAGAAGAATTTCATAAAACTCTTTTTGTTCCCAACATAATCGGCTACTCCTGAAAGGATTGGAGACAGCACCGCAACCACCAAAAATGTAAAGGCCGTAACGATTTCGATGAGCACGGTAGGTTTCATCTCAAATCCGAAAGCTTGGACCTTGGCGTCATCCGTTGCAAATAGGGAAGAATAAAAAATCGGAAAAATGGAGGATGCTATGGTAAGGGCGTAAACAGAGTTGGCCCAATCATAAAAAGCCCAGGCATTCAATAACTTTTTACTCCCTTTTTCTGGTATGGTCTTTATCATATAAAAATATAAAAGCCGCCCTTTGAACAAGAACGGCTTTCAATATACAATAAAACTTGACTCGTTTTTACTTAAATTCCGTTACTCCAAATTTTGCTGCTTCCGCTGCTGCTTCGGGCGCCCACGCCGTTAAATTATTAATTCGGGTATCATTGGAGGGGTGGGTGCTCATAAATTCCGGTGGTGCTTCTCCCCCGCTGTTGGCCTTCATTCGTTGCCATAAGTTAGCAGCTTCGTAAGGGTCGTAACCTGCAATTGCCATAATTTGCAATCCTATACGATCGGCCTCTGTTTCATGACTGCGACTAAAAGGTAGCATTAGTCCCACTTGTGAACCAATACCGTAAGCTTGATTGAACATTTCTCTTTTTTGGGGGTCCTGTATGGCAACATTACCGGCTACAGCACCAACCTGTTGTAAAGTTCCTGCGCTCATACGTTGAGCTCCATGATCGGCCAAAGCATGTGCTACTTCGTGTCCCATAACTACCGCGACACCGGTTTCTGTTTGGGTTATCGGAAGTATTCCTGTATAAAATACAATTTTACCCCCAGGCATACACCACGCATTTACCGCTTCGTTATCAACTAAATTATACTCCCATTTATAATCACTCAAATAGCCAGGATAGCCATTTGCCGTTAACCAACGCTCGGCCGCAGCAGATATTCGTTGTCCGGTTCTGGTGATCATGTTGGCTTCGGCAGTTCCGCTTACCACCTTATTCTCTCCAAGAAATTGATCATACTGTGCAAATGCTGTCGGAAAAATTTGGCTATTAGGATAAAAGTTTAGTGTTTTTTGACCCGTAAACGGATTTACCTTACATGCCGAGACGCCTAGAAACAGCGCCATTATCAATAGTATTTTTTTCATTTTAATAGTGTTTAGTACCGGTAAAATACAAAAATATTATTTTCCGGTGATATGGAGCACTGTAAAGTTCTTATCAATCAACAAGCTTTGTTCTCCGTTAGGTTTTACAGATTCTATAGATACCGCTTCGTTATCTACCTCAATTTTATCGATTTGAAAAGGTAGTCCGTGAATATTAAATTTTAAGGTTTCGTACTCCGTTACAAAACTTCCGCTCTTAAACTGTTGTACAGTAAGGGATTTTTCCTTTCCTATTAATTTAAAATTGCGAAGGGAGTACCTTCCTTTTTTATAATCGTACCCGTCTTGGGCGTCTTCGTATACTTCTGATGATTCTGATCCTAGCATAAAATAAGTATCTAGAATAAGTTCTTGTATATCTAACTCGCCAACATATTGCTGAACAGGATACTTAGGGATGATAGCCCCTTCTTTTATAAAAATAGGCACTTTGTCCAAGTCAGCCGTTACCCAGCGTTCTTTTCCTCCATCGCATACCTCATCAGTCCAAAAATCATACCATTTGCCTCTAGGAATATACATTCTTCTTCCTTGGGCATTGGGCTCCTGTATGGGGCATACTAAAATGTGTTCCCCAAAAATAAACTCGTCGGTTCTAAAATGGGTCTGTACATCTTCTTGATCAAAAAGGACCAAGGACTGTAGCATGGGTTTTTGTTCTTTACTATACTTGTAAAACATAGTATAGAGATATGGCAATAGCTGATACCTTATTTCTATAAACTTTCGCACGATATCGGTAATTTCCGTTCCAAAAGACCAAGGTTCTTGATCACCATGATCTCCACTGGAATGTACCCTACAAAAGGGATGAAAAATCCCCAGCTGCACCCATCTTGCAAAAAGTTCTCCGTTGGGTTGTTCTGCAAAGCCTCCAATATCGGAACCCACAAAGGAATAACCGCTCATACACATGCGTTGCATCTGTACATTGGCAATCCATAAATGCTCCCATGTTGCTACGTTATCCCCTGTCCAAGTAGAGGAATAGCGTTGCGTTCCTGCATAGGCCGCCCTAGTAATCACAAAAGGTCTTTTAGGATACACATATTTCTTAACGCCTTCATAGGTGGCGCGTACCATTTGCATTCCATACACATTATGGGCTTTTCTATGGGTACAGGGATGCCCGTCATAATCATGTCTGGTGTCCAAGGGGGCGGTTTTGGAAGGCACTTCCATTACAGCAGGTTCGTTCATATCGTTCCAAACCGCGTGCACACCTAAATCCGACATAAATTCCTTGTATAATTCTGCCCACCATTCCCGTACCTTGGGATTCGTAAAATCAGGAAAGTTACATTCCCCTGGCCACACTTTTCCCGTCATTAGCGGGCCATCTCCCCTTCTACAGAAGTAGCCTTTTTTCAAAGCCTCTTTATAAATCCAGTAGTCCCTATCTATCTTAATCCCGGGATCTATCATCACAACCGTCTTAAACCCATCTTCCTCGAGTTCTTTAATCATGCGCTTGGGGTCGGGAAAGAGTTTTTTGTCCCAGGTAAAACAACGAAAACCGTCCATATAGTCTATATCCAAATAAATGGCATCACAAGGAATGTTCAAATCTCTAAACCCTTTTGCAATCTCTTTTACATTACTCTCCGGGTAGTAACTCCATTTAGACTGGTGGTATCCCAATGCCCACATTGGTGGTAACTCTGGTGTACCCGTTAAATTAGAATATGCAGCCACTACTCTGGACATTTCCGGTCCGTAAAAGAAGTAGTAGTTCAACTCCCCGCCATCTGCCCAAAAACTGGTTGTATTCCTGCGTTCGTGAGCAAAATCAAAATGGGTCTTAAAACTATTGTCAAAGAAAATACCGTATGCCCTGCCCTTATGCAGCCCTGTGTAGAAAGGGATTGCCTTGTACAACGGGTCTTGGTCCTTGCCGTAGGCATATTGGTCCGTTACCCAGTTTTCGACACGTTTTCCTTTTAAATTGCTATGGGTGGCCTTATCTCCCATACCGTAAAAACTTTCTCCGGTCTGGGTAATCTTACTCATTTTTACGGTATTACCGCCGTACTCATAATTCTCTTCCCAATGAAATCCTATTTCATCTTCATTGATGATATTTCCCTCTAAATCGGATATTTGAGTTCGCAATGATTTTTTGTCAATCAAAATATGTACACGGGCAGTCTGGATTATATACTCGGTAGTATTTTCAATGACTTCCAATTTGCTATATCCTAAACTTGCCTCGGGATCAATAGCATAAGAAAAATCGGGCTCAAAAACATAATTTGTAGCATATCTAAAACGAATAAGACTGCCTCTTAAAACAGTAATCTCGAGCACTACCCCGTTGTTTGTGGTAAAATATAATTGATTGGTATCCTGCTTAAAATCAACTATATGGTTTGGGTATAAATTACCCTTGTATTCCAATTCTGTATTTGTAATCATCGGTCTTAAAAATTAAAATAAAAACACAAAAAAAATGCTTTCACTCGGAATAACGAAATATAAGCCGAGCAATTACACACTATAACGTTTTAGGTAATTAAAGCTACTTTAAAATAACAATTCCTAACGGTGGGATAGTTATTTCTACGGATTTCTTATAGCCATGCCAAGCTTTGGTAGAAGACTTTACAGTGGAATTCACATTACCGGCACCTCCGTACTTTTTGTCATCACTATTCAATATTTCCTTTAGCTTTCCTTTTTTGGGGTTGCCTATTTTGTAGTTTTCCCTAAGGACAGGGGTAAAGTTGCAAGCTACAATCAAGTCATTTTTTTCATCATGGCCTTTTCTAATGTAGGTTAATACCGAGTTCTCATGGTCTCCATAGTCTATCCATTGAAACCCTTCGGGACTAAACTGTTTTTCGTACAATGCTGGGTAATTCTTATAGGTGTGGTTTAAATCCTTTACAAACTGTTGGATTCCGGCGTGCCCGTCGTACTGCAATAAATGCCAATCCAAACTTTGTTGAAAGTTCCATTCTGCCGTTTGTCCAAACTCACCGCCCATAAACATTAGTTTGGTTCCAGGATGTGTAAACATATAACCGAACAACAGTCTTAGGTTTGCAAAACGTTGCCACTCATCACCTGGCATTCTATATACCAAAGATTGTTTGCCATAAACTACCTCGTCATGCGAAAAAGGTAGCATAAAGTTCTCGGTAAAAGCGTACGTAGCGCTAAAGGTTAAATCGTTTTGATGGTATTTACGGTATAGCGGCTCCTTTTTAAAATATTCTAAGGTATCGTGCATCCAACCCATCATCCATTTCATACCAAATCCCAAACCACCGTGATCAACCGGTCTAGAAACTCCTGAAAAAGCGGTAGATTCCTCAGCTATAGTTTGAACTCCCTCGTAACTAGCATACACTTCTTGGTTTAGCTCCCTAATAAACGAAATAGCATCTAGATTCTCGTTTCCGCCATAGATATTAGGTTCCCATTCCCCATCTTCCCTTGAATAATCCAGATATAACATTGAGGCTACCGCATCTACACGTAAGCCATCTACATGGAACTGATCTAACCAAAATAAAGCATTGCTTATCAAAAATGCCCGTACTTCGTTTCTGCCATAGTTAAAAATCAGACTTTTCCAGTCTTGATGATATCCCTTGCGCCTATCTGGGTGCTCGTAGAGATTGGAACCGTCAAAAAAGCCAAGTCCGTGAGCGTCTTCCGGAAAATGAGATGGTACCCAATCCAAAATTACTCCAATATCATTTTGATGGAAGGCATCAACCAAAAATTTAAACTCTTCTGGTGTGCCAAATCTTGACGTAGGTGCAAAATATCCAGTAAGCTGATAGCCCCAAGAAGGATCGTAGGGATACTCCATAATTGGCATAAACTCTACATGAGTATAACCCATTTCTTTTATATACGCCACCAAGTCTACCGCTAATTCTTTATACGTAAGAAAGTCACCATTTGAGTTTCTTTTCCATGAGCCCATGTGCATCTCATAGACAGAATACGGTTTATCCAACCCATTTTTATCCTTTCTATAGCCCATCCAGTCCTTATCCTTCCATACGTAGTCTTTAGACCAAACAATAGATGCTGTTTTTGGCGGATGTTCACATAGCCTAGCAAATGGATCTGCCTTTTCTGTCCATATACCCTGATTATGGGACTGTATCTTATATTTATACACCTCACCATGACTAATGGTGGGAATAAAACCTTCCCAGATACCGCTAGAATCCCAGCGAACAGTCAAAGGATGCTCTTCGTGGTTCCAACCATTAAAATTTCCAACCACGGATACGGCCTTTGCAGAAGGCGCCCAAACAGCAAAATAAGTACCTTTTATACCATCTACTACTATAGGATGTGAGCCTAACTTATCATACAAACGGTAGTGTTTCCCACCTTTAAACAGGTCGATATCAAAATCTGTAAACAAGGAATGAACGACGACTTTAGACATAGGTATTTGATATTTTTTTTGTAAAACTAATCAACTTTGCAATATTTAAGGGAATATAGCTGTTTTACTTGATGTGTAACAGCCCCAATCAATTTTAATTTATGGGAAAACAAAAAGTGGAACGCTTTTTGAAACCATGTGATTTAAGGAAAAAGCAAGAAACCAAAAAATTATCATATTATGAAAAAATTTAGTTTAGTATTAGGAAGTGTAATGACGTTATTTTTTATATCCTGCACAGGGCCACAAGGTCCTCCAGGTTTTGATGGATTTGATGGGCTCGACGGTCTAGATGGTCGTGACGGACAGGACGGGGTAAACATATTAGGGCAAATTCTAGATATCGAAGGATCTTTTACCCCACAAAACAACTACTCAATTTTGTATGAATTTCCCCAAACCATAGAGGTGTTCGAAACAGATATCGTGCTGGTCTATTTATTATGGGACCAAACCGAGGATAGTAACGGAGAGGCTGTGGATATTTGGAGATTGATGCCACAAACAAGGATAATAGACCAAGGATTGTTGCAATATAACTACGACCATACCTTTCTAGATGTAAATTTATTTTTAGAATTTAATTTTAACGAGGCAGATCTATTACCCGGAGATACGGACAATCAAGTTTTTAGAATCGCAGTGCTACCGGCAGAAATGACCCAAGGCAAAATAGAAGTAAGCGATATTCACTCTGTAATGGGACGACTTAATATTTCCGAAGAAAACATCCAAAGATTCAAGGTCAACTAGTATTAGAAGTATAACAAAGTATTGAACGCCCCTTCTAAAAACGATGGGGCGTTTTATTTATTGGCCTAATAAACGTTTAAGAGAACCATAACAGATTTCTTGCTCTAACTGCCGTATCTTTGTAAGGATTGAAAAAGACAACAGACAAATAAAAAAAATAAGCATGAAATATTCCTTTTTGATTACGATTATTATTTTAGCTACAAGTTGCAAAGGCACCTCACAAGAAAAAGATTCCCAAACAGCAGAAGAGACTGGGGAAGCTGTTAAAAAAGAATTCCCCGTTCAAAAAACCGAAGCAGAATGGAAAAAACAACTAACAGATGCCGAATTCTATGTACTACGAAAAGCGGCGACCGAAAATCCGTTTACCAGTCCACTATTAGATATTAAAAAGGAAGGGGTGTATGTTTGCGTAGGCTGTGATACACCCTTGTTTAAAAGTGATACAAAATTTGACTCTGGTACAGGATGGCCCAGTTTTTACGAAGAAATAGAAGGTAATGTTGGTTACGACGTAGATTACAAAATAGGATACAAAAGAACGGAGGAACATTGTGCTTCCTGCGGTGGTCATTTAGGCCATGTGTTTGAAGACGGTCCGGCACCTACCGGCGAACGACACTGCATTAACGGGGTAGCTTTAAAATTTGTTCCCAGTAAGTAAAAGCTATGGGTTCGTGGAAAAACTACATGCATAGTGTACGTTTTGAATTTGAACGCTACAAAACCCTAGGAGACGAAACTTTTCAACAACTTTCAGAGGAAGAGATTCATTGGAGGTTCAATGAAACGGATAACTCCATTGCTGTTATCGTAAAACATTTGGCCGGCAACATGCGTAGTAGATGGACCAGCTTTTTAACCGAAGATGGTGAGAAAGACTGGCGCAATCGGGAAAACGAGTTTTCAAAACCATACATTAATAAAGCAGCTATGTTGGCCGATTGGGCCTCTGGTTGGGAGTTTCTATTTACCGCCTTAAATCAAGTAAATGGGACAAATTTTGATAGCATCATCAAAATTAGAAACGAGAATCATACCATAATTGAAGCAGTAAACCGACAATTGGCACATTACGCGGGTCACGTAGGGCAAATAGTGCTACTTGGGAAAATGCAGAAAGGAAAAGATTGGAAATCACTTTCTATACCTAAAGACGGCTCACAAGCCTTTAACGACGAAAAATTTAAACTGTAGTTTTTAGGCCATTTATTATCGACAAATCGGCAAGGTATTAAAGGGGAAATCATATTTGATTTCGGGGTTAATGTCTTAATAACTTGCCTTACCACCGTCTTATTTAAATTTCGATAATCGAGTAAAATAACAAAAACAGGTTTTTAAATTTACAAGCTGAACGTTGTCCTTCAAACTTGGTTTTGTATTTTTGCACCGCTCCCAAATAAACTTGGGTTACAATATTAAAAAATTACAACTATGAGCACTTTCGACGTTATTGTTTTGGGTAGTGGGCCAGGAGGTTATGTTACTGCCATTAGAGCATCGCAACTAGGACTTAAAACCGCTATTATAGAAAAGGAAAGCCTAGGTGGGGTTTGCTTAAACTGGGGATGTATCCCTACCAAAGCTTTATTAAAATCTGCTCAAGTATTTGAATACCTCAAGCACGCAACAGATTATGGTCTTAAAGCTGAAGCTGTAGATAAAGATTTTGATGCCGTTGTAAAACGAAGTCGCAGTGTTGCAGGAGGAATGAGCAAGGGCGTTCAGTTCCTGATGAAGAAGAACAAAATTGAAGTCATAAACGGATTTGGAACTCTGAAACCAGGAAAAAAGGTTTCCGTAAAAGCTGAAGATGGTACCGAAACCGAATATAGTGGCCAACATATTATTATTGCAACAGGTGCACGTAGCCGCGAATTACCGAGTTTACCACAGGATGGCGAAAAGATTATCGGTTACAGAAAGGCAATGACCTTGGAAAAACAACCTAAAAAACTTATTGTTGTGGGTAGTGGTGCCATAGGTATCGAATTTGCATACTTCTACAATGCTATGGGAACAGAGGTTACCGTGGTAGAATATCTTCCCAATATTGTTCCTGTAGAAGATGAAGATATATCCAAACAATTGGAGCGAAGCTTTAAAAAATCGGGTATAAAAATCATGACTTCTGCGGAAGTCACTGGCGTAGATACCTCAGGCGAGGGAGTTAAAGCTACTGTGAAAACAGCTAAAGGAGAAGAAGTATTAGAAGCGGATATCGTTCTTTCGGCTGTAGGAATTAAAACAAATATTGAGAATATAGGCTTAGAAGAGGTAGGTATCGCCACAGATAGGGACAAAATCTTAGTGAATGATTATTATCAAACCAATATTCCCGGGTATTATGCTATCGGAGATGTGACACCTGGGCAGGCCTTAGCGCACGTAGCATCGGCAGAAGGAATTCTGTGTGTTGAAAAAATAGCAGGAATGCATACCGAAGCATTAGATTATGGAAACATTCCGGGATGCACCTATTGTAGCCCCGAAATAGCCTCTGTAGGTTTAACCGAGAAACAGGCTAGAGAACAAGGATTGGATATAAAAGTAGGTAAATTTCCATTTTCGGCGAGTGGTAAGGCCCAAGCTTCTGGAACCTCGGATGGTTTTGTAAAGGTAATTTTTGACGCCAAATACGGAGAGTGGTTGGGATGTCACATGATAGGTGCCGGGGTTACGGATATGATTGCCGAAGCGGTCCTGGCACGTAAACTGGAAACCACTGGTCATGAAGTACTAAAGACAGTACATCCGCACCCAACTATGAGCGAAGCCGTAATGGAGGCTGTTGCAGACGCTTATGGTGAGGTTATTCATTTATAAATTAAGAGACTAGACTATTATTAATAATATATATCATAGGAAAAAAACGCTTTTCATTGATTAGGCTTAACTAATTCTATTGAAAAGCGTTTTCCAATTAACAAAAAGCAAAAGAAAGATTTCATTTATACCTAAGTTGGGTCCAAATTATTAAATAAAAATGATGTTGAAACTATTTAGAATAACCGCAATCCTAGAAGGTATTTCCTATTTGGCCTTATTCGGAGTTACAATGCCATTAAAATATTGGGCAGAAATTCCCGGACCAAATAAAGTTGTAGGTTATGCGCACGGTGTGCTTTTTATAGCGTTTATAGCCTTAGCGCTGATTGTATGTTTCAATAAAAAATGGGGAATTAAGCAATTGATTATTTTCGGAATTGCATCGCTATTACCTTTCGCTACTTTTTATGTAGAGCAAAAATATTTGAAACCCGCTGATATATCGTAAATGAGGTAAACTTTAGTGCTTCGCTATAAAAAACTCCGAATAGCTAAGTCATAACTTTGCAATCCAAAGCCTAAAATAACCCCTTTAGCGCCGGAAGAAATATAAGAAACATGCCTAAATTCCTCTCGTTTATGCGTGTTGGAAATATGTACTTCTACGACAGGGGTTTCAATTGCCTTAACGGCATCACCAATACCTACAGAGGTATGTGTGTATGCAGCGGCGTTCAATATAATACCATCATACTCAAAACCTACTTCCTGTAATTTGGTGATGATATCTCCTTCGATATTGGATTGAAAATACTCTAACTGAACATCATTAAATCTAAACTGAAGCTCGGTAAAATAGTCCTGAAAAGTTTGATTGCCATATACTTCTGGTTCTCGTTTTCCCAAAAGATTCAAGTTTGGACCATTGATTATTATTAACTTCATAAAGTAAAAATAAGCATAATAAAAAGCATCGTAAAAGTGAAAATCAAAGTTTTCCTTTTTTCGATGCTATGTGGTATTTATGTAACGCTAAAATTTAAGTTGGATGATCGAAGCATTAGTAATCAAAAGAAATAGAGCACGCCAATTTGTAGGGTTGCGTTTCTAACATTTAAGGATCCTCCTAGAGGACCGTCATACCTGTCCGTAAGGGCAAAAGCATACCTACCTTGCAAACTAATGGTATCCGTTACATCAAAACCAAGACCTACCCCTAGCTCTAGTGCGGTGGACTTTAGCACGTCGTCTATATTTGCATTAGAACCTACCACGCCCTGAATGTCCTGAATAGCGTTCTTTATATCGTTTAAATTTGATGAGAAACTCACCTGCGGGCCTGCTTGTAAGAAAAACTTACTACTTGCATAATATTTAAGCATTACGGGCAAATAAACAAAGGATAAATCTCCTGCAACTCCATAAGTAAGTTCTGGCTGAATATGTAGTTTTTGCGTAGCTGCAATATCCCCAGCTAGACCAATGTAAAAACCAGTTTTGTTAATAGCGTCTATATTGGCAAGATTAAATCCGAGTGCTGATATATTAATATCTGCGTTTGTGTTCAATAAACCTCCCGAAAGTCCAAATTTTGGAAGCGACTGGCCAAGGGCCGAAGATATACCTAGTGCCAAAAATGCACAAAAAACAATTTTTTTCATGGATATAAAGTTAGTGTTATAGAATTTTCAAATATAATGAACTTCTTAACTTATGCAGACCTTGTCTAAAAATTATATGCTCAATATTCCATATTTCCGCTGAAAAAGCTATCCTGATGCGCTGTTCTAAGTTACGCTGACAAGAGATACTTAGTCATCCCATCTTTTTAAAAAACTACATGTACATTAAAACCATTCAAAAAATTATATCACAATATATTCACAAACTCCAGCATACATAGCATATGTAATTTAGGCATACAGCAATAACCTGTTTGTTTTTTTAATATTAGAAAATTTCACGTATCGATC
>CAYGUY010000019.1:0-33744 GCA_964353165.1 uncultured Maribacter sp. | reverse complement strand
TCTGTAACGCCACCATTAATATCTAGTCCTAAATTTGGTCTATAATAAAACCCTCCTTCGTTTCCTTGGTTAATACCAATAGCATAGCCAACATCTCCTCCAATTTTAAAACCTGACGAAGGATAGATACGAACCGATGCTCCAACGGGAACGAACTGTACATTGTCAAATTCCGTTTCCGCAATAATTCCACCAGCAGAAATCTCTTCCTTTTCACCAAAAGCATTTAAAAAACCAGTGGTTACCCCTAAGTCCACTTCTTTGGACAGGCCCCAATGTTGATATAGGTCTACTCCAAGTACAAGGCTATACGCTTCGGAAAAATCACCGATTACCATTCCTCCATTTAAACCAGCTCTAAAACTAGTGCGGTCTACCTGTTGCGCTTGCGCATTAAAATTGACACAAATAATTATCAGGCAAATAATAAGATATCTCATAGAATAAATTTGTTTACAAGCAAATGTAAAAGTTCTTCTTACTCTTATATCTTTTTTGTTGTGAAACCGGTTTAAATAGTTGTATTCATCCATTTCCCATCGTTATATAGCTAAAATCAATCTATTTACTTAAAAAGAAGCGTAGTAGTTCGTGATGAACGTAATGGTTTTCCAAAGCAACCTAATCTTCGCCATTCACTTTGGATTATTGGGTTAAGATGTATCTTTATGTCATGAACTGGAAACAGGCCACAAACGATTATACGCATTATCTTAAACTGGAACGGGGATTATCCGACAATTCTATTGAAAGTTATCTGCTGGATATTGAAAAGTTGATGCGCTTCTTAGAAAATCACAACCTTACAGACCTGCCGACTACCATAGAAAAAGATACGGTTCAACAATTTATTTACGAAGTAGCGAAAGTGGTAAACCCTAGGTCACAAGCGAGAATCATATCCGGCTTAAAAAGTTTTTTCAATTATTTGGTGTTCGAGGATTATAGAGCGGATAATCCTCTGGATTTAATCGAATCCCCAAAAATTGGTAGAAAACTACCGGATACCCTTTCAGAAAACGAAATAAACCAACTCATTGCATCCATAGACCTCAGTAAACCTGAAGGTGAACGTAACAGGGCTATGTTAGAAACACTATACGGTTGCGGTCTTCGGGTATCGGAATTAATAGGAATAAAACTATCCGACCTCTATTTCGAAGAGGATTTTATTAAGGTTACGGGTAAAGGCGATAAACAGCGCTTTGTGCCTATTAGCTCTATAAACAAGAAATACATCAATATTTATAAAAACGAAGTACGCGTTCATGTTAAGGAGCAAAAAGGCTTTCAGGACATTCTTTTTTTAAATAGAAGGGGGAAACAGCTAACCCGCGCCATGATTTTTACCATCGTAAAAAACCTAGCTGAAAAAATACAACTAGGAAAAAGTATTAGCCCACACACGTTTAGACATTCCTTTGCAACACATCTTTTGGAAAATGGCGCTGACCTCCGTGCCATTCAGCAAATGTTGGGCCATGAAAGTATTACAACGACCGAGGTATACATGCATGTAGACAGGAGTCATTTGGCCACCGTAATGGAAAAATTTCATCCTAGAAAATAATACAGGCCGAGTATCGGTTTTGGTTCATTAAACAAGAATATCCTATCACCAGAGCACAAAGAATCAAAGTCCCAAAATCGACTTTGATCTGGTACCAGCAATAACATAATCTTACAAACCAAATCTAAGGTATTGCTCGCCTTAATATAATCAATCCCTAAACTGATCGTAATTTCTACGATAGGGTCTAATAATCAAGCGTGCCTCCCTGTCAAATTTAATGTAGTTGTATACCCAATTCACGAACACTATAACCCTGTTCCTGAAACCAATCAGAAAAAATAAGTGTACGAACATCCAAACAAACCAGGCAAATACTCCTTGAAACTTAATATGCTCTAGATCACATACCGCTTTGTTCCTTCCGACCGTAGCCATACTACCCTTATCCGTATAGTCAAAAGGTTTTAGCGGTTCTCCGTCTATTAAACGGACTAGATTCTCCCCAAGTTGTCTTCCTTGCTGAATCGCCGGCTGGGCCATCATAGGGTGACCCTTAGGATATAAATCACTTTGCATACAAGCGATATCACCAATGGCAAAAACTTCGGGATGCCCTATTACTTGGTTAAATTCATTAACGGCCAAACGGCTTCCTGCCGCTAGAAACTCCGTTGCATCAAGACCGGCAATAGTGGCACCTTTTACGCCGGCGGCCCAAACCAATGTAGCCGACTCGAATGTGAGGTCAGTTTTGGTAGTAACCGTTTTTCCATCATATCCTGTAACCCGCACGTCCTTCCATACTTGTACGCCAAGCTTCTCTAAAAATTCCTCTGCCTTTTCCGATGCCTTTTCGCTCATTGCATTTAAAATACGATCTCCGCTTTGTATCAAGTTAATCGTGGCTCGTCTGGTGTCCAGATCTGGATAGTCCTTAGGCAATATTCCTCTTTTAATCTCGGCCAAGGCGCCTGCCAATTCTACCCCTGTAGGTCCACCGCCTACAATGACGAAGTTCATTAATGCATCTCGCTCGTGATAATCATCGGTAAGCAATGCCTGTTCAAAATTCTCTAGAATTAAACTACGTAAATTCAAAGATTGGGGAATGGTCTTCATTACCATTGCATTTTTCTCCAGTTCGGTATTACCAAAAAAATTGGTTTCAGAACCGGTCGCAACAACCAAATAATCATAAGATAATGGCCCAATAGATGTTTTTAGCGATTTCTTTCCGACCACTATTTCTTGAACTTCCGCCAAGCGAAAGAAAAAATTATCATATCCTATTAATACTTTTCGTAACGGATAAGCAATGGAATCAGGTTCTAGTCCCCCTGTGGAAACCTGATAAAGTAAGGGTTGAAAGCAATGGTAATTGTTCTTATCCAACAATACCACCTGCACTTCTTTTTTACTTAACTTCTGGGCTAACGCAACGCCACCAAAGCCACCGCCAATGATTACAATTCTTGGAAAGCTCGATCGGGGTATATTCATAATGTAAATCTATCATACAAAATTAAACATTCCCAATTCTTTTATACTAGAATACCGACTTTTTAGTACTTTTAGACAATTACTAAAAAACACATGAAAATGCGAAAATCCGCGATACTATCCCTAATAGTTTCTATCTTTTGCTTATCGGTACAAGCACAAAAGAAGTCTACCGCTATTTTAGAACAACTTGATGCGAAAAGTGAACAATACGGTCAAATAGCCCAAGAAATATGGAGCTTGGCAGAAATGGGCTATCAGGAAGAAAAGAGTTCAGCGCTCCTACAACAAACCTTGTCAGATGCTGGGTTTGCAATAAAGACCGGAGTTGCTGGGATACCAACCGCCTTTACGGCAGAGTATGGGAGTGGTAGCCCTATTATTGGTATTATGGGCGAATATGATGCCCTGCCCGGCCTTTCCCAACAAGCGGTCTCCGAAAAAAAATCGGCAGGAAAAGCTGCCGGACACGCATGTGGCCATCATTTATTCGGAACAGCTTCTACAGCAGCTGCAATAGCCACCAAAGATTGGCTTGTTGCCAATAAAATGGAAGGTACCATTCGTTTTTATGGGACACCGGCAGAAGAAGGTGGTTCTGGAAAAGTTTTTATGGTAAGGGAAGGACTATTTGATGACGTAGACGTAGCTTTGCACTGGCATCCCGGAGCACAGAATGCGGCTAGTGCCGGAGCGGCCTTGGCAAACAAATCAGCCAAGTTCAGGTTTTATGGTATTTCCGCACATGCAGCGGCTTCCCCAGAAATGGGACGTTCTGCCTTAGACGGTATTGAAGCTATGAACATTATGGTTAATATGATGCGAGAGCATGTTCCGGAAAAAGCTAGAATACATTATGTAATAACCGATGGAGGTAAAGCACCAAACGTAGTCCCTGATTTTGCAGAGGTATATTACTATGCGAGACATAACACTAGGGATGTTGTCATAGAAATCTTTGATCGCATCGTAAAGGCAGCCGAAGGGGCGGCCTTGGGAACCGGTACTACTATGGATTATGAGATGATCGGTGGCACCCATGAACTTTTACCCAATTTAACCTTACAAAAATTGATGCACGACAACCTAACTAAAATTGGAGGGATGGACTACACGAACGAGGAAAAAGTATTTGCAGATAAAATTGCAATAAGTCTAGGCCAGGAAGGTGCAAATCTTACCACTGCCAAAAGCATACAGCCTTACAAGACCGAGGCAAAAGCATTTGGCTCTACCGATGTAGGAGACGTTAGCTTTACAGTACCTACTGTGGGTATGAGTGCGGCCACTTGGGTTCCTGGAACTCCGGCACATAGTTGGCAAGCGGTTGCAGCCGGAGGAACTTCCATAGGAAAAAAAGGAATGATGATTGCTGCAAAAACACTAGCACTTACTGCAATAGACTTGTTTAAGGATAAACAACTTGTTAGTGATGCAAAAAAAGAATTTGTTGAGCGTAGAGGTACAGATTTTAAGTATATACCGCTATTAGGAGACCGAGCGCCTGCCTTGGATTATAGGAATTAATGACAAGTTCTAATTAAGTAAAGTATCCTTTATTTCAAAATCACTATGTGTTTGAAATAAAGGATACTTTTTTTGTAACAAAACATACCTAAGGAACACTTATCCTTTAGGAACAACCAACCCATAGTGAACAAGGAACTGGAACATAAGTTTGTGACCGAGTTGCAGAACAATCAAAATATTGTTCACAAGGTTTGTACACTGTATGCCAATGATAGGGACTCGCATAATGACCTATTCCAGGAAATAACGGTTCAATTATGGAAAGCATATCCCAAATTTAGGGGAGAGGCTAAATTCAGTACTTGGATGTACCGGGTAGCTCTTAATACGGCAATTACGTTATATAGAAAATCGAAAAAGCGTATAGACACCCAAGATTATGAAGCTGTAATTTTTAAAATTAAAGCCGACGAATATGACGACACAGAAGAACAGCAGTTAAAACTGATGTACAAAGCAGTACGCCAATTGGGAGATGTAGATAAAGCGCTGGTCTTTTTATACTTGGAAGACAAAAACTATACAGAAATATCGGAAACTTTAGGGATAACGGAAGTGAACGCCCGGGTTAAAATGAACCGTATAAAAACAAAATTAAGAACCATTTTGAATCCTTGAGTTATGACGGATGAATTGGAATTATTAAAAAAAGATTGGCAGAAAAAGACAGCAGAATTGCCAACACTCTCCTATGAGGAAATTCATAAAATGATTTGGAAAAAATCTTCCTCTACAGTTAAATGGATACTTATTATTAGTATTTTAGAGTTTACGTTACCTCAACTTTTACTATTTGCACCTCCCATGGAGGAAGCGATGCAGATTTATGACAATATTGGTGTTTCCAATTACCTTTTTATCCTGTCTTTGGTAATTTACGCCGTTGCCGTTTTTTTTATAATACAGTTTTATAGAAGGTTTAAGGAAATATCGGTTTTAGACAACTCCAAAAACCTTATGAGAAAAATCTTAAAGACAAGAAAAACAGTAAAACATTACGTCCTATTTTCACTATCCATGGTTATGGTTACCGTTATAATTATGCTAATAGGGATTTATCTTAACGAAGATATAACCAATGTAGTCCCGGAGCTTAAGGATAAGCTTCAAACAATCTCACCAGATAAGTTGAAAATCACGATGATGTTAACCATAGGTATATTTGGAATAGTACTTACCCTATTCATGGCGGGTGTCTACTTTTTGTTATATGGTCTCCTTTTACGAAAGTTGAATAAAAACTACGCTGAATTAAGGCAATTGGAATTTTAAGTATTATCTGTATTTCGCCATTTTCGTTCTTTGTTTGCCTCCTCGTAGGCCAATAAATCTTTTTTGGAAATCACCTTTAGGAAAGAAGGGTGTTGTTCTATGGCATACTCCAATTTTTCTATTATGGACTCTGTCGATTCATTTTCGTAATCGATATCTAAAGGTTCTTTAATTACCATAGATTGCAAAATTCCTTTTTTCTTTATCTGCAAGCCCTTTTTGTCAAAAGATCGACGAAAACCATCTATGACTACCGGAACCACAATGGGCTTATACTTTTTGATGATATGGGCGGTACCCTTTCGTATCGGTTTCCACGGTGTGGTTGTCCCTTGTGGGAAGGTGATTACCCAGCCGTCCTCCAAGGCCTTGCCAATGCTGGAGATATCACTCATCTTTACCTGCCTGTTGACATTCTTTCCTTCCGAACGCCAAGTACGCTCCACACTAATGGAACCAGCATAGGCCATTATTTTTGTCAGAAGACTTTTTCGCATCGTCTCCGCAGCCGCGACATAATACATGTTTAATTTTGGTTGCCAGATATAACCTAAATTTTTAATAGAGTTTTCACGTCCGCTTAAACTGGCGTTAAAAACATGGAACATAGCCACAACATCCGCAAAATAAGTTTGATGGTTACTTACGAACAATACTCTGTTTTCTGGTAGATTTCGAATAATATCGGAACCCTCTATTTCTAGCTTATTAAATCGCTTATAACGTTGATGCGTCAGAACCGCAAGAATACGGATAAGCCATTTCTTTAAGAATAAATTATGCCCAAAAGGATTTTTACTGAATAGTCCCATAATTGCTAAAGTAATAAATATGGTTTATAACACTTGTTTTAACAGTACCTTAATCTCACTTAATATCATAGCCGTTGCCCCCCATACAATGTAACCGTTTAATTTAAAGGCAGGTACTTCAATATTTGTAGCATATGAAGTTGTTATCTTTTTTGTGGTTAAACTATCCTCCAACAAAAATTGGGTTAGCGAAACCTCTAAAATTGCCTCGACTTCCGATTCCTGAATTACAAATGGTTTAGGATTTTTGTACAATCCCAAAAAGGGCTGTACTTGAAAGTTACTGGGCGGAATAAAAATTTCGGTGAGTTCTTTTACTACATCTACATCATCCGGATGTACCCCTACCTCCTCATGAGTCTCCCGCAAAGCCGTAATCATTAAATCACCATCTTCTTTTTCTGCCTTACCTCCCGGAAAAGCGACTTGATTGCTATGCACTCCTTTATAGGTCTTTCTGAGAATGAACAATACATGTGTCTCCTTGTTCATATTTGGATAAAACAAGGCCATTACTCCTGCTTTTCTGGGGGTAATCTTTACATTTTTTAGTTCCAACAGCTCTTTTATTCTAAATTCTGGAACCATTTTGTGATGGGAAGCTTCCCCAGGTAATGGCAAATCCTTTATTTTTGATATTCGTTGTTCAAAAAAACTGAAGTCCATGCGTTTTATAAAAATTTGGCTGTTACCCACTATTTTGGCAATGGTGTTAATGGGATGTAAAGATAATCCTAAGAAAACAAATCCTACAGAAACTACCACACAGAAAAAGTTAGATTCCGTTGAGATAAAAATTTTAGAAAACGAAAAGGGAGAAAAATCCTTTAAACTAACTGAAGAAAACGCCATTGATTTTTTCTTTAACTACCAAAAAGATTTAAAAGCGGATAAAGTAAAAATCACAACTCGTTTTGGCTCATTTATCGTGGAACTTTATGACAATGTGCCCTATCATAAAGCCAATTTCATTTACCTTACAAGGAAAGGCTATTTTAAGGACACACAGTTTCATAGGATAGTGAAAGACTTCATTATTCAAGGTGGAAACTCCGATGATGCCAAGACAGGTAAAAAACGGAGTGATATTGGCAGATATCTTTTACCACCCGATACGCGTAAGGGTTACAAACATCATAGAGGCACCATTTCCATGCCCAGTAGTGAAATCAACAATCCACATATGCTAGCATCCCCATTTGAATTTTTTATCGTGGTAACAGATCCTGGCTCCTACCATTTAGACGGTGACTTCACACCCTTTGGAAGGGTCATTGATGGCATGGATGTGGTTGATAAAATTAATTCCCAGCCTATTGGAAAAGGTGATTGGCCTGTACAGAACACTTATATCCAAAATGCGGTGGTACTAGAGTAGCGAACCATTTTTTTTTGTGACTCAACAACTGATTTTCCCGTTAGGTAAAACCGATGATTTTGGTTTCACTCTCATCGTTACAGTTTATAGATATCATCGCAGAAAACGTTTAAGTGGCTAATATTACACAAAAAATATTCCGGATAACTATCAATAATATCACCAATGACTCACAAGTCCTGCCCAAAAGTGAGTAAATTAGTA
This sequence comes from uncultured Maribacter sp., assembly GCA_964353165.1. GTDB lineage: Bacteria > Bacteroidota > Bacteroidia > Flavobacteriales > Flavobacteriaceae > Maribacter. The sequence continues at coordinate 25,535 of CAYGUY010000019.1, read as the reverse complement.
TCGGGGTCAAGTAAGGAAAACTCACTTTGACCCCATGGTTTGCTTTCCAGTTTTCCATTTGGATGGATTACCACATTTTTTAACACCAATGATTCGTACAGTTCTTCTATGGCATTGGTTCGAATATAGACCTGACCATAGTTTTCTTTTGGGTTCAATGTTTTGAATTCAAAAAAATGAAGCTGAATATTATCTTTTTCAAGCATTAAATAGCCCTCAAAATCAGCGGTTCCAAACACTCTAAAGCCTAATTGGTTCACGTAGAAATCTCTGGTGATACGCTTGTTACGCATGGGTAATTTTGGATTAATTGAAGTTAGCATAATTATTTAAGATTTAAGATTCAAAAAAAATCAAGTTCAAGTTCAAGTTCACGCTTAAGTCCAAGTTCGTGGTTTCTGTAAAAATCCAAAAACTATTTACTTTTCAGGTATTACCTTATACTTCTCACCGATTATATTTCACTTCCATCGCTAACTACCCACTAAAAACTACCCTCTAACCACTAAAAACAAATCAATTTCTGTAAATATTAGGCAACGAAATTTTAAAGCGCACAGCTAAAAGCCGCATAACAATAATAGAAAGAATTGCAGCCACATAGGCATAGGCATTATCTACTGGAAACTGAATGAAAATAAAATAGATGATACCTCCCAAAATACATATTGTAGCATAGACTTCTTTCCTAAAAATAACAGGTATTTCGTTGCAAAGAATATCTCGGATAACACCGCCAAAACTAGCGGTAATAGTTCCCAAAATAATGCACATTACAGGAGAGAGCCCAGCACTTAGACCCTTCTCTACGCCTACCATCGTATACAAACCTATTCCGATAGTATCAAAAAGAAAGAGTGACTTTCTAAAGTACCTTAGCTGGTTTACGAATATAATAGCAGCAATTACAGTGGCTGTAATGGTAATGATATATACCGGTGTCGTCATCCATCCTACGGGCGTATTTCCGATTAGCAAATCCCTGAGCGTCCCACCTCCTATGGCAGTTACGAAAGCAATGATCAACACCCCAAACAAATCCAACTTTTTCTCCATGGCAACCAAAACACCGGATATAGCAAAAGCAACGGTTCCTAAAATATCGATAACCAAATAGAACATAGGCTAAAGCTGTTGGGTATAATAACTATAATCTTTGATGACGATCGCAACAAAGTCCTGTGGATGCAGTTCGGAGGTAATTTGAGTCACCTTTTTGATTCTATTGCTTAAAGATAGGATAACATTATGATTCCCGTTACGTATTGCCTTATCATACAAATCTTTGACGGTACCCATTTCTGTATCCGTAAACACGGTCACCTGAGGAAATTGGGGCACATAATCCAGTGGTAATTCACGAAGCAGGGTGTCCTTCAAAAAAACACGTTTCTTTTCACTTACAACAGTTGTCCCTGCCGCAATATCGCCTACGCGCTGTCCCTTCCCGCGCATAAGAATAGTAAATACCGCTACGCCACCAGAGCTTATTGAAATGTCTACAATACGTAGAATCCACCGCATGAAATAACTGGAGAAATCAGGCTTTGAACCATCTAATTTCACCACTCGGAGTTGCATTAAATGTTTTCCAATGGTCTTACCGTCCATCATGGTTTCCAATACCAAGTAATATAAAAAAGCGGGTAAGCCCGCCACCATAAAAATCGCCCACTGATCACCGCTATCAACATCCAAAGCCAATAAAAGCCATATCATAAGCACGTAATAGATAACGATAATGAGCGTATCTATAATAAAAGCCAACATGCGTTCGCCAAGGTTGGCCGTATTTTGGTCTATACTTATATTTTGGGCTGTTTCTATTTGAAATTGTTCCATTCTTTTGTTTCTTTGGTATAAACCCTAAAGTTAATGCGCGAAGCCGCTTTTGTAAAACAAAATAAGGACAAATGGACAACTTTTGAAAGCGCACTGGCTAACAAAACGGTTATAGCTCCCAATGTATTGTCCGACTTATATATTGAAATTACAGACCACCTAAGCTACGCCAAGACCTTCTATCCTTCCAGCAATACGGAACGTTATTTAAACTCCTTAGCTTCACAAGCACATCAAAAAATTTACCGGACCAAACGCGAATCCAAAAATAGAATTATTAGCTTTTGGAAGACAGAATTCCCGCTACTATTTAAACAACACCATAGAGAATTGCTCATAGCTTTTTTGGTATTTGCCTTCTTCACTTTTGTGGGGGCGTTTTCCGCAGCCAATGAAGGTGATTTTGTACGCTCCATACTTGGCGATGGATACGTGAACATGACCTTAGAAAATATAGAAAAGGGCGACCCTATGGCGGTATACAAACAAATGGGGGAATTTAATATGTTCCTAGGCATTACCATTAATAACGTTAGAGTTGCATTAATGGCATTTGTGTATGGATTTATGTTAGGCATTGGCACATTGATGGTAATGCTGCAAAACGGTATTATGCTGGGAAGCTTTCAATACTTTTTTTATGAGAAAGGCTTACTGTGGGAATCTATGCGTACGATTTGGATACACGGTACAATTGAAATTTCGGTCATTATCATTGCAGGAAGTGCTGGCCTTGTATTGGCCAACGGCATGTTGTTCCCTGGCACCTATACCCGCTTGGAATCCTTTAAACGAGGAGTTAAAAACGGACTTAAAATTATCTTGAGTACCGTACCTTTCTTTATTATCGCCGGTTTCTTAGAAGGTTTTGTCACGAGACATACCGAAATGCCCGACTGGCTTGCCATACTAATTATTGCCAGTTCCTTAGCCTTGATTATATTTTATTACATTATTTATCCATTCCAACTACATAAAACGAAATCTACCTCATGAAAAGTAATTACATAGAGTTTAAAAAGCAACGGGAGCTAGGCGAAATACTGTCGGATACATTTGCCTTTTTCAGGAACGAGTTCAAACCTTTTTTTAATACCTTCTTTACCATTGTGGGGCCATTTCTCGTCGTGATGATAGTATCACTGATCATGTATCTCTATTTTGCTGGAAATACAATGAATATCTTGGCATTTGATTACGACATGGATGCAGCATCTTTAGCCACAATAGCAGTTGTTGGTCTTCTTTACATATTGTCATTGATTGTAGTATATACCATGTCTCAGTCTACCGTATTACATTATATTAAATCCTACGCGAATGGTAAGGGAACCATAGATGTAGCAACCATACGAAAAGAAGTTTACGATAGTTTCTGGAGCTTTATAGGGCTTGGGATTATGGTTGGACTTTCTTGTTTTATTGGCTTTATGTTATGTATAATTCCAGGTGTTTACCTATACGTTCCCCTATCCCTTGCTTTTTGTATCCTTGTCTATAATCGTATGAACGCATCAGACGCTTACAGTTACAGTTTTACATTGGTAAAAGAGGAGTGGTGGATGACCTTTGCGACCATATTCGTTATCGGTATCATTGTTGTTGTAGCCAGCTATGTATTTGTTGTTCCAACAGCTATCTATCAATGGATAAAAATGGGTGTCTTCTCTGGAGAAATAGATGCAGAAGGGATGATGGATATTTTTAAAGACCCTATTTATATCCTCTTAAACGTAATCAGTACCCTAGCCCAATTTTTATTAAACCTGATAAGTATTATCGCTGGTGCTTTTATTTACTTTAATCTTAATGAAAAAAAGAATTTTACGGGCACATACGAGCGCATAGATAGCTTAGGTGAAATACGCGAAAATTAAGGATGCGGTATAGGTTTTTAATTGGTTTATTGGTTATACTATCTTGCGGTCCGCTATGGGCACAGGATACTATAGCTACAATTAAAAAAGATACCTCCACTATGCTGCCTTTACAGGTTGAAGAAGAGCAACTGGAGCAGTTTAGGAACAATCCCGATTTTGATTATACTGTAGTGAAGAGTACCGCTCCAGACTGGTGGATCTCCTTTAAAAACTGGATAGGCAATATTTTGCTCGAATTCTTTGAGTGGCTTTTTGGTGTAGAAAAAGCGGCGGGTGCCTTTAGTACCTTTTTAAAAGTATTACCTTATGTATTGCTTGCGGTCCTACTATTTATTCTGATCAAGTTTTTTTTAAGTGTAAATGCGAGGGCGGTGATACATGCGAAAAAAAATCAATCTATCGTAGCGCTATCAGAAGAAGAGCATATCATTAAAAACGAGGATATACAACAGTTAATTGCAAGTGCCTTAGCGCAAAAAGACTATCGCCTTGCCGTACGCTATTACTATCTATATATGTTGCAGCTCATGAGCGAGAAAGAATTGATTGTTTGGGAATTACAGAAGACCAATGAAGATTATACCATAGAGCTAAAGCAACAAGATCTTGTTGCACCCTTTGCCACGAGCACAAGACTTTACAATTACTTCTGGTATGGGGAATTTCCCATAGACGAGACCAAATACAAAAAAGCTGAAGCTAAGTTTCTGTCTTTAAAACAGTTATTGACCAATGGGTAAAAAAGGAACGATTTATATTGTTATTGCGGTCCTTACCTTATCCGCCTTTATGCTGTTACAGTATAACAAACCCAAAGAAATCAATTGGTTTCCTTCCTATGTGGCCTCCCACAAGATCCCTTATGGCACCTTTGTTTTCAACCAAGTAATGGAAACGCTGTTTCCCAAGCAACTACAACAAGTATATGCCCCTCCATTTGAATTTATAGCCACGCACGATACTTTAGCCGGTAGCTATATTTTTATTAATAACAACATACAGTTTAACAAGGAGGAATTAAATTCCCTACTCAATTGGACAAGTAAAGGCAATACGCTATTTATTGCTTCTAAAAATTTTGAAGAAGGACTACGCGATACTCTCGGATTGGATACGGATTATTTTTATGGCGGATTTGAAACTAGCCAACAACAAGCGCATTCACTGGTAAATCCAAATCTTAAACTCCCCGATTCCGTACTTTTTGACAGAGACACATCCACTCCCTATTTTAGTGAAATAGATACCCTAAAAACATTGGTTTTAGGTGAGGTTGCCATAACAGAGGAAGAAGAGCATCAGCTTAAAATCAATGTACTCCAACATCCGTTCGGAAACGGAAAAATTATCCTATCTACCTTTCCAGAAGCATTTACCAATTACTTTATTTTAAAAGGAAAAAACAAAGAATATACCGCCGGGGTACTTTCCTACTTAGATGCTACCAAACCCATTTACATAGATAATCATTATAAGAGCGGGAAATCGTTCTATACCTCTCCCATGTACATTTTCTTAAACACCAAAGAGCTTAAGTGGGCCTACTATATTGCCTTGATAGGCGCCCTGTTCTATGTTGTTTTTGAAGGGAAACGCAAACAACGGGCTATACCTGTAGTTACTCCACTTGCAAACAGAACCTTGGATTTTACCCGTACCATCTCGGACATGTATTATGAGCGAAGCAACCAAAAAGCGATTGCCGAGCATAAAATAAATTACTTTTTAGATTGGATTCGCACCCGCTATTATTTGGGAAATATTACCAAAGAAGACGATTTTTATGCAAATCTAGCAAATAGGAGCGGGCATTCCCTGGAATTTGTTAACCATATATTCTCCTTTATGGAACAGGTACGGAACAGCGACCAACTTGCCGATACCGACTTATTAAAACTAAATACCTTAATTCAAAACTTTAAAGCTAAAGCTGATGGAAAATAACGAACAGCAATCCAACGACCTTGATTTTAACAATAGGATTCTCCTAGAAGGGCTGCAACAAGCGGTAAGCGATATCAAAGCAGAACTGGCCAAAGTAATCATTGGACAAGAAAACTTTATAGAGCTATTGATCGTCTCACTTTTGGTAGATGGCCATGTGCTCATAGAAGGCGTACCCGGTGTGGCCAAGACCATAACGGCAAAACTGTTTGCAAAGACCTTAAAAACCGATTTCAGTCGTATCCAGTTTACACCAGACCTGATGCCTAGTGACATACTTGGCACCAGCATCTTTAATGTGAAATCTTCCGAGTTCGAGTTTAAGAAAGGACCCATTTTCTCCAACATCGTGTTGATCGATGAAATCAACAGGGCACCGGCAAAAACACAGGCCGCCATGTTCGAAACCATGGAGGAACGCCAAGTGACTATGGATGGCACCACCTACCCCATGGCAGTACCGTTTATGGTTCTCGCTACACAAAATCCCATTGAGCAAGAAGGTACATACGCCCTGCCCGAAGCCCAGTTAGACCGATTTCTCTTTAAGGTAAAGGTAGACTACCCCAGCTTAGAAGAGGAGGTGTTGATTCTAAAAACCCATCACCTGCGCAAGGGAAACCTAGTGATAAAAGAAATAAAAAATATACTTACGCCTAAAGCGCTGTTGGGATTTAAGAGTCAGATTCAGGAGATTGTGGTAGAGGAAAAGATATTCAAGTACATAGCGGATATCATTACAAAAACCAGAAACCATCCCCATTTATATCTTGGAGGTTCCCCAAGAGCTTCTATAGCCGCGTTAAATAGTGCCAAGGCATTTGCTGCCATTAACGGAAGGGATTTTGTGACTCCTGAAGACGTTAAGAAAGTCTTGGTTCCAGTGCTAAATCATCGAGTTATCCTTACACCTGAGCGTGAAATGGAGGGTATGACGACCGAAAGTGTGGTGCAGATGATAACAGAAAGTGTAGAAATACCCAGATAAATGCAATTTTTAAAATCGTTCTACATACATAATACATTTTTTAGATACCTAGCATTGCTGAGTGCCTGCTTTATACTCTCGTATTGGTTCAAATGGCTGTATCCTATTGCCTGGGTTTTGATATTGGTATTGGTAGCCGCATTCTTGTTGGATGTTTTTCTGCTGTACGGAACCAGTAAAGGAATAAGCGCCAAACGGATTCTTCCTAAAAAATTATCGAACAGCGATTTAAATCCTATTCGTATACAATTTGACACCAGTTATCCTTTTAAGACAAGTATCAGCCTTATAGACGAGCTCCCGGAGCAATTTCAGAAAAGGGATTTTGAACATAGGACAAGTGGTATTAATGGAGATAAACTCCTTTTTGACTATACCGTGCGGCCTGTAGATCGGGGCGAGTACGTTTTTGGAAACCTAAATGTTTATGCTTCTTCGCCTCTACGCATCGTAAAACGAAGGTTTGTATTTCAGAAAGACCAGATGGTGCCCGTCTATCCGTCTATCATACAAATGCAGCAATACGATTTTTTGGCCATTAACAATCGCTTGTCCAATATTGGCCTAAAAAAAATACGCAAACTGGGCCATACACAAGAATTTGAACAGATCAAGGAATACGTGCCCGGAGACGATATTAGGACCTTAAACTGGAAAGCTACGGCCAAGCAAAATCAGTTAATGGTCAACCAATATCAAGATGAAAAGTCACAACCCGTATATTCTATAATAGATACGGGCAGGGTAATGAAAATGCCGTTTAACGGACTAAAATTACTTGATTACGCCATTAATAGTGCCTTGGCATTTAGTAACGTAGCTTTAAAACGACATGACAAAACTGGCCTTGTGGCTTTTTCTAAACATATAGAATACTACTTGCTCGCCATACAAAAACCTACATATCTAAATAACATCTTAGAAACCCTTTACAATATAGATACCGAGTATACCGACTCGGATTTTGGGGCCCTTTACGGTCATGTAAAACGAAAGATAAACCAAAGAAGCTTACTGCTACTATATACTAATTTTGAGCATATATCTGCCTTAAAAAGACAACTGCCATACTTATTGGCATTGGCAAAAAAGCATGTGTTAGTCGTTATCTTTTTTGAGAATTCCGAATTAGAGAAACTCATAGCAACCGATGCAGAAGACCTACAGGCCATTTATCATAAAACGATTGCCGAAAAGTTTTCTTTGGACAAGAAACTGATGCAAAAAGAACTGCAACGTTACGGCATACAGACCATTCTCACTAAACCGGAGCAACTGACCATTAATACCATAAACAAGTATTTAGAGATCAAAGCTAGAGGTTTACTGTAATTGAGAATTCAAAAAGTAATTCGCTTGTATGGCAGCGGCGATATCTCCCGAACCCGTTTCAATATTAGATATAAAATCGGTGTTCACAGGGTCCATATTAAAAGACAAGGGCGGACAACCACATCGTTTACCACTACCCCGTTTACTATCTAAAATCATGTCGAGTACCAAACCCGAAATGGCCCCGCCAATGGCCGTATATATGATATCATCATTTTCCCATACCGCACCGCGGGATTCATCATAGGCCTCTTTGGCCAAGCCAGCCGCAAGGCTACTGCCAACAGCACCTGCCCACATCCAACCACGGCTCCCTTTAAACACTTTATGGGCGGCATATCCGCCAACCGCTCCTATGACAACACCTGCACCTAGGTGCTTTCCGGCATTTGCGGTAGCCTGGGCATGGCTAGAGATGTACATCATCATAACAAAAAATAGTATGGAAATCGTTCGCATATAAAAGGGTCTTTTAACTTAAAAAGAATAACGCCGGAAAGCCAGATTAATTTTACCATCCGTTAGTATTCTTACATCGTTTAAACAATTAAAACAAGCCACTACCCTACTTTAATTTACATTTTGGCCGTTGGCCTATGTTTTGGTTCATTTTATCGGTCTTGTGTTCTTTATTAGGACCTAAGAAACTGATGGCTTTTTATTAAAAAATACTCGCTTAGTGTTTTGAGCATTTAATAAAAGAATCATCTACCTAAAGATATGTATTGAAAACCTACAGAAATCAACAAAGGATGTTAATCTCAAAAATTGGGGAATAGGAAATTTACCTTATGCCTTTTTCTACATCGTTCACCTCTCGCAGGAGGCAAGTTAAAAGCAATCCAAATGGCGGCCATAACGAAAAACCTTACTATATTTAAGTGCTAAGAGATACACCAAAAAACAATCGACCATTAGCCAATGATAAAATTCTTTCGAATAATTAGACAAAGATTACTTACTAAAAACAAATTCAGCAAATATCTATTTTATGCCATCGGAGAAATTACACTTGTGGTTATTGGGATATTGATTGCGTTGCAGCTTAACAACTGGAATGAATCAGCGGACAGAGTTTAATTTACAGAAACTATTCATGACTCCCAAGTCGGTCAATCTGCTTGCCTCTCCAAGGCACCACCTTGGTGCGATGAAGCATTCCAATAAGCCCGTACCTTCATATTTTGGAAATCTTAACTATCTTTATGCATATCGGGAACTAGCTAAATTTGCTTATTGATTTTACGAAACCCTACTGGTTTTTAATACAACTTGAACTATGTTTAAATTAAAAGCCTATACCATTTGCACTGAATATCTCTTCTGGTATGTCTTTATACCATGCTTCATTGGTTTACATGCATCTTGTAATTATCCTAAAGCTTCCGATTCATTTGAATATGGTACAAAAAGCGATTCGGCAAGATTTTATTACCTTAAAGGATTTCATGAAATTTTAGATAATGGCAGATGGACAGCATCCGAAAAGTCCTATAGAAAAGCTATTGAATTTGATTCAGATTATCTCCTTGGAAAGAGTTTGGTTGGCCGCATTACAACAGACTTAGGAGAGCGAGAAACCATCTTTGATGAACTCCAGCGTAATAAAGGTAAAGCAAATGGTAATGAAAAATTACTGCTAGATGTATATTTGATGAGTATTGCATCCTACAACAATAGAGATAAAGGGATTAAGGCAACAGCTGAAGGTATAGCTAAAAGAAAACAAACTGTAGAATTCAACTTTAGAAAATTCGTTCATAAATATCCCAACGATACTTATGTTAAGGCAGAATATATTGAATGGTTACATCTTATTCATGGCCCTAAGGCAGCATTAGACTCTTTAGAAAAATTAGCTACCAAAGAACAAAAGAAATTAGGTTTCTATATTAGCTACAAAGCAAGCTTAGCGTTAGAGCTTGGAAGGCTTGAAGATGCCATTTTGCTTTCCAAGAACTTAAAGCCGTTAATGAAAGACTCGACCTATACCAGTTATCTGAAACTCAAGGCTGAAATATACATGTCACAAGATAGTCTGCAAAAAGCGAAACAATGCATTGAGCAAATAGTGAAAATAGACCCCAAACATATTATTGCCCTTAGCATCCAATCCGAAATTAAAGCTAAACTAAAAAATCAATAAACCTAAAGAATGGTGCACTTCTCATCAACTTATAACCACCAGTGGTACAAAAGTAAAAGCAATTATAAATTAAAATGAATACGAATGAAAAAACATCATCTTTTATATTGGCTTTATTTGCTTTTGGCACTAACTATAATGGGCTGTGATAATCCCAAAAAAAAACTAGTAAAACCAAATATACTATTTATCTCTATCGACGACCTTAGACCCACCTTGGGCGCCTACGGAGACACCATAGCCATAACGCCATATATAGACCAATTAGCATCTGAAGGAATGACTTTTAGACAAACCTTTACACAGGTTGCTGTTTGTGCACCATCTAGAGCTAGTTTAATGACAGGGATAAGACCGGATTCTACTCGTGTTTGGCATCTTGGCGATAAGTTTAGAGAAATCAATCCAAATGCAGTAACGATGCCACAATATTTTTCAAAATTTGGGTATCATACGGTGAACCTTGGTAAAATCTTCCATAATTATATGCCCGATTCTATTTCATGGGACGAACCCGATTTACGCCCATCAAGGTATTTGCGGCAAGACTGGTTAAAAAGAGATGGCGAAACATTTTATATCGGTGAGGATATACAAAATTCGCAAGCCATAAAAAGAGATTCGCTGTTAAAATCAAGACCTGTTAGGTATGCAGATGGCTGGAATACGGGACCTGCATGGGAAATAGCAGATGTTCATGATACCATGTATTATGATGGTGCTCAAACCGAACTAGCTAAAAAAACGCTCTCGCGTATCGCAAAGAAGGATGCTCCCTTTTTTATGGGTCTAGGCTATTTTAGACCACATCTTCCTTTTGCCGTACCCAAAAAGTACTGGGACTTATATGATCCGGAAGAGATACCATTAGCTTCTAACCCTAACGTTCCGAAGAAAGCACCTGGCTACACCATGAATTCTATGTACGAGTTGAGGCATTATGACGGATTTAATAACATAGGCCACCCAGAGTCCTCTTATAAAATGCAAACTGATACCCTAAGGATTTTAAAACACGGTTATTACGCTAGCGTAAGTTATGTTGATGCCTTATTGGGCCAACTTATTTCTCATATCAAGGAGATAGGGATTTACGAAAACACCATTATTATTTTATGGGGTGACCACGGTTGGAAATTAGGCGATCATAACAGTTGGGGGAAAATGACCAACTATAATATAGATTTGAAAGTTCCAATGATTGTTCGGTATCCAAATCAAGTCAACAGAGGTGCAGAAACATTTGAAATCACCGAACTGATCGATATGTTCCCTTCACTGTGTGAACTGACAGGTATTGAGACACCTGATTATATGCAGGGAACCAGTTTTGTTCCGTTAATCAAAAACCCAAAACGGTCATGGAAAAGTGCCGCATTTAGTCAGTTTCATCGAAGACCACAACATGCAGCAGATGGAAACCGTTATATGGGTTACTCCTTGAATACGAAAAAACACCATTACATAGAGTGGTATACATGGGACCCCGAAACCGGAACTAGAGGCGAATTGAAAAATATTGAGCTGTTCGATTCAGAAAATGACCCGAATGAAACGGTAAATATTGCCAAACAACAGGAATACAAGGAAGTAATCAAAGGCTTATCAAAACAACTCGCCAGCGGTTGGCAAAAAGCAATGCCAAATAACATGGAATAAAATGAAGTAGTACTTCTAATTATAGTGCCTTCCCCCTACCCAATATGTGTTATATGTAATGAAATACTCTGTTTTTTAAATTGCAACAAATGAGACGATTTGTCAGAATAACATGCACCTAGGTTGATTACCAAAGACTAGCCTTGTTTCGTTACTAAATCGAGCAAGCATGCAATATGAATCGAAAAATGCTCGTGAAGATCTATAAAGTGATTGAAGAAAAGCAAAACTCGAAGCAGTACGAAACATGATCATATCAAACTGTACTGATTTAAAGGAGCACATCGAATACACAATGCTTTGTTATCGCATCAACGACAAGAGCGAATTTCATTTGAATACACAAATGGCATATGTGAGTTTGTATGTTGGCGATATTAATAAAGTGCCAAACTCAGAAACCTTATCGAAAGAATTCGATGTAGGCAAAGGATGTATTCGTATTAGAAAAAACATCAACTTACCTGAAAACAAACTTGAGGAATTTATTGCCAAGACAATCCTTCTTTGAAATAAAGAAGGAAATACTAGTTGCTAAAAAGATACATATAGTCATCACCAAAATAGGAAGTCGGGTGCAAATTTGGTGTTATTGGATAATACTAAATTTATAGCGAATGCTTTAAAACCAAAAGTAATATTGGAAAACAAGTTTAGTGAAAAAATCAGAAATACCATTAAATATTGGTTTTGATGGTTATTTTGAAATTGTTTGAAGTAAAAATCAATGATTGAAACTAAATAGTCTTGGATTATGAAAACGACGATTTCGAAAGTAATCTTAACCTTTAACGACCAAACGGTGGAACCTAATAGGAATTAAATGAATCTTCAAAAAATCACATTTCAGAACATGGAAGATGAAACACTCATAGGCCGTCTAGAAATGCCAGCGGACAGGCATCCCCATAACTTTACTATTTTTGCCCACTGCTTTACCTGCAATAAAAATTTAATGGCGGTAAAAAATATATCGCGTGCCTTGACGGCTAACGGTTTTGCGGTACTTCGTTTCGATTTTACCGGTCTTGGCGAAAGCGAGGGCGATTTTGAGGATACTAATTTTTCAGGAAACGTCTCCGATCTTGTTGCAGCTTCCAATTATCTTGAAGAAAACTATAAGGCACCCTCCTTATTAGTAGGACACTCCCTTGGTGGTACTGCCGTACTTTTCGCTGCTGCCGAGATAGCCTCCATAAAAGCAGTAGCGACTATTGGAGCGCCCTCCACCCCTGTTCATGTAAAGCATTTGTTTAAAAATACCCTTCCTGAAATTCAGGAAACTGGCAAGGCTACAGTTAACCTAAGCGGACGGGATTTTACCATAAAAAAACAGTTCTTGGACGATTTGGAGACCAAGTCTTTGGTTACGGTCGTTAAGAATATGAGGAAACCTATATTGATTTTGCATGCTCCCCAAGACGATACCGTGGGGATTAAAAATGCCGAAGAAATCTATCACGCGGCGCACCATCCAAAAAGCTTTGTATCCTTGGACGGGGCAGATCACCTATTAATGCGAAAGGAAGACTCCGTTTATGCTGGACAACTCATTGCAGGATGGTCGCAACGCTATGTACCCATTCCGGAAAACGTGGATTTAAAAACCAAACATCAGGTGGTGGCAAGTTTGGGTGCCGAAGACGGATTCACAACGGCGATGAAAGTGGGAAATCACTTTATGACCGCCGATGAACCTGTATCTTTTGGCGGGAACGACTATGGCCCATCGCCTTATGAACTTGTTTCCGCAGCGCTATCCGCTTGTACCGTAATGACTATTCAAATGTATGCCAAACGTAAAGGATGGAGCCTAGACAACGTTCAGGCGCATACCAGTTATAGTAAATCCCATGCGAAAGATTGCGAGAACTGCGAAACCGATAATTCGAAACTGGATACATTTGTAAGAGAAATAACAATCTCTGGTAACTTGAATGAAAAACAGAAATCGCGAATTATGCAGATAGCGGATAAATGTCCAGTACATAAAACTTTGAATAGCACAGTACAAATCATAACAAAACTGAAAGCCTAATGAAAAGTCCGGTTTTTGAAATTTCAGTTACAGGGAGTTCCCATTCCTTAGTACTTCCGGAAAAAATCATCCGCCCCTTTTTGGATGAAAATCTAAAACGGGTAAGAGCGATAGCCTCTTTTAAAACGAAAGAAATTACATTTTACGGTGCTATTCAAAAACGGGGAGATCATCATTATATGATGTTCGGAAAACGCTATCAAAAAGAACTAGGGATATTTCCAAACGACTATTTTAAGCTTCAGTTTTTTGAAGACACTTCCAAATACGGGGTAGCAATGCCAGAAGAGCTAGAGGCCGTATTATTGAGTGATTTTTACGCATATGAGATTTTTGAGTTGCTTACAGCTGGTAAAAAAAGAGGTCTTATTTATGCGATTACGCGTTACAAAAACACGCAAACTAGAATTGATAAATCTCTTTTAATGTGCGAAAATCTTAAAAGAGGCATCCGAGAGAAACGGATATTGTTAAAATCATTTTGATATGAGCATCCATTCGCCATATATTTTCTTAATTTTAAGGCACAATCTTAAAAACTAGATAAATGAAAAAGATATTCAAATTTAAATTAGCAGCTTTGGCCTTATTGGCAGTATTTAGCTGTAAAGAAGCGAAAAAAGAAGCAACGGATGCAGCTACTGAGGTAGAGGCCGCCGTAGAAGAAGTCAAGGAAGAAGTTATGGCCGAGAACATCACCTTTATGATGGAACCTAAAAGCGGTAGCGATGTAAAAGGAGAAGTTAGTTTTAGTGAAGAAAACGGAACAGTTACGATGACCGGAATGTTTAATGGTCTTGCTGAAGGAGAGCATGCCATCCATATACACCAAACAGCGGATTGTTCTTCCGACGACGGTACGTCTACCGGTGGTCACTGGAACCCGACCAACGAACCGCATGGTGCTTGGGGCGCTAAAGAAGGGTATCACAAAGGAGATATTGGTAATATGATGGCTGATGCAGATGGTAACGCAGTTATAGAATTTTCAACCGACCAATGGTGCATTGGTTGTGATGATGAAAATAAAAATATAGTAGGCAAAGCGATAATCGTGCACCAAGGTGTGGATGATCTTACATCGCAACCTAGTGGTGCTGCCGGTGCGCGTGTTAGCTGTACCGGGATTATAGAATAATCATTTGATAATTAATTAAGATAAAAGTCGCTCCGTAATGCGGCTTTTTCTATTTTTAAAGGGTAATTAGTATCACATGACGCTAGATAACTTGGTAGAAGGTTTTAAGAAAAAGGATGTTGCAGCTTTTGAAAAGTTGTATGCCATGTATTCTGAAAACATCTGTGGAGTCATTAACACTATCGTTAAGAATGACGATAGGGCCCAGGAAATTTGTCAAGATGTCTTTTTAAAAATATGGAACAATGCAGATAACTATACCGCCTCAAAAGGACGGTTTTTTACATGGATACTAAATATTGCCAGAAATGCAGCCATCGATGAAATACGTAGTAAATCGTATAAAAATAAAAAAAAGAACCTTTCTGCAGAGTACTTCGTAGGTATTTTAGAACAAGCCGATGAAACAAATGAGCTAATTGATTCTAAAAGAATAAAAAAACTGATACTCAATTTAAAGGAGAAATGCGTTCAACTTATAGAACTACTCTATTTTAGGGGATATACCCAAAAAGAGGCCGCGGAAGAATTAGATATTCCACTAGGAACGATAAAAACAAGAAATAGAAGTTGTATTTCCCAATTACGGGAAAATATTGAAGTGAAGTAATGGATGTAGACAAATACATAGCATCAGGAATACTGGAACTTTATGTTGCAGGTACACTTTCAGACCAAGAAAATCTAGAAGTAACAGCCTATGCTAAAGAATATCCAGAAATTAATGCTGAAATCATTTCTATAGAAGCAGCCATACTAGAACTGACAGCTACAAGTTCAAACATAAAACCATACCCCTTTACAACACTCAAGAATACGTTAAAAGGACCCGAAGAGACAAAAGTGGTACCTTTAACTAAGGAAAAAAATTCATGGATTTCGTATGTAGGCTGGGCCGCATCGGTACTTTTGGCGATTGGATTGTTCTGGATATACAACCAAAATCAAGAACTAAAATCGGAGTTGGAAGTTGTTAGCGAGACCAATCTACGTTTAGAAGACCAAATTGCAGATTCCGATACTTCCCTTGAAAAAACTCAGGCACTTTTAAACGCCCTTAGGGATAAAAATATTGAAGTAATTACCTTGGGCGGACAAGCAGTTTCGCCGGATTCGTATGCAAAAGCGTATTGGAATAAAACCGAAGAAAAAGTATTTATAGATGCTAAAGGTTTGCCAGAACCACCAAACGGATTTGTATACCAGGTTTGGTCCCTTAAATTATCGCCTACCCTTACCCCTACAAGCATTGGCATATTAGATACTTTTAAGGAGGATGAAAATAAGGTGTTCGCTTTGAACAACAGTAATAATTCCGAAGCTTTTGGGATAACCTTAGAACCAGAAGGCGGTAGTGAATCTCCAAACCTAGAGCAGCTATATACCTTGGGGACGGTTTCTACTTCCTAAAACAAGGGTGATATCAAAATCCATTTTAGGACTATTAAAATAGCTATAGATTCCTTTTCACCTTATGTATCTTAAGGGTTTTTACCAACCATTTTGGTAATGGATTTTTAGGGTTTCGTTTTTTTAGGTTTAAATATAGTCCTAAAGCTTTGAGTACGGGAACCTTGTGGGTTTCCACAAACTCGATTAATGTTCCATCCGGATCCTCGACGTAACTAAAATGTCCTGCTGCATCTCCCATGTCAAAACTATCTGCGCTATCCACGGTAAAGCTATGGCCCAAATCAGCTGCTTTTTTCCTTAAGGCTTTCATACCATGTACGTCGAAACAAATATGAATATAACCTAAATCTCCCCAAAGTCGGTTTTCAAAAATCCTGATGGGCTGTCTATCCAAAGCCTGTAACAATTCTATTTCAGAAGGCCCAAGTAACGCTCCAAACCCTCCATAGGTTAACCGCTCATGTTTTAATAAAACCCTTCTAAACTTTCTGGCCTTATTGGATTTAGATGAATTAGCCATTGTTATAATTTCATCTACAATAGTTTGATTATAACCTAAGAGCGAACCATAAAAATCCGTTGATTTTTCTATATTGGAAACGCCTATAACAGCACCCATTATGCCACCAGAAGGTATTTCTGTATTACTGAAACCATAGTCATCTTGAACAACCTTTACTACATTTGCCCAAGGGTCCGTAAAATAAAAAAAAGTTCTTCCACGGATACCACTAGCGATGTCCGTTACATAATCAAGCGAAAGGGATATTAAAGTTTTTCTTGTTTTAGAAACGTCATCACTTCGAATAATCATTGCATTTATTCCCAAATCACCCATTAAAACAGGTATTTCAGGCGCATTCGGCACACGGTCTTTGAACTGCCATATCTCCAAACCGCCGCCACCCTTCATATTTAGGGATAGATAAGCATCCCTTCTTTGCGGTTCTCCTAAGGTATACTTTGTCATTAACGAAGCTATTGCTTCATCTTTAAATACAAGAATATTGAATCCTAAATGTTGACGGTACCAATTAAAAACCTGCTTGGTATTAGTAACGCCTATTCCTATTTGTTGTATCCCATTAATGATTTCGGTCATGCTATGTACTATGTATCAATTTATCATGAATGGATTTTAATTTGTCACTAGGGTAGCCCAGATTAAACAGAACCACCAGAAGTAAGTTTGATAAGTTAACCCTAAGATAGGAATTACGTTCATATTTACGGGCAGAAACTATAAGGTCTCGTTTTATGATCGTATAGGGCACATGTTCCTTTTTCATTCGTTTAAAAAACTCAAAATCTTCCATTAACAACTGATGTTTATCAAACCCACCTAGTTTCTGAAAAACAGCGTTTCTTATAAATAAACATTGGTCACCACCGCCAGTAAATATCCCGTCCCTACCGGTAAACGAAGCATTAATTTTTAGCCAAAAACTATCCGAATCAAACCTATAGGAAAAAAAACCTGCATCATATCCTTTCTTTAGTGCGTTGTTTATGTCATTTAAAAAGGTTGCAGGAGGTTTCACATCAACATGAAGAAAAACTAAAATTTCTCCTTTTGCCAAAGCAGCTCCCTCGTTCATTTGTGCTGCTCTCCCCTTTTGCTTACAATGAAAAAACCGTAAAGAACCTTCCAAATCACTCAGTATACTAGCATCGCTCTCCGGTGAAAATGCAATAATCACTTCTGCATTCCCATTATCTTGGATAGCAGCAATACTCGTTAACAACCGGTTTAAATTTTCCCCTTCCTTATGGGCAGGAATAATGATACTTATCATAAGTGGAACGTTTTAATCACTCAACGAGTTGTAACCGTGGATGCCCTTAGATATCATAGTTTAACTCTCATTTAAATCTACGTAAAACCGCAGAAAAGGTTTTGTTTTTTGTAATAAAAAGCAATTTATGAAAGGTCTTTTCACTTTTCCGACTTAGTAATGAAACTATGGGCAATCGTTTTACGTAAATATGATAAACAATATTCAAACCATGAAGTATACCTATACTGTTTTATCCATCTTGTTTTTCGCTTTAATGTCTTGTAAAAGTCCAATAGAAGCACAAACAAATAATAATAAACCAGAGGATTTCAACCAACTTTCGGAAACGTTTATACAGCGTTTAAAACTCAATAAAGATACCAAGGATATCCAGGAGGTTTTGGCCATTACTACCATAACAGAATTAGATGAAGCTTTGGACAACGATGCTAAAAGGCTAGCCTTCTGGGTGAATATCTATAATGGCTATATACAGGTAATTCTCAAAGAGCGACCGGAATTATATAACGATCGTGGTTCATTTTTTAAAAAGGAACAGATTACCATAGCTGGGGAAACCATTTCTTTTGCCAAAATAGAACATGGTATCATAAGAAAATCACAGTGGGAATATGGTTTAGGCTTCATTCGAAAATGGTTCCCTAATAAATTTGAACGTAAATTACGCGTAAACAAAAGAGACTATCGCATACATTTTGCGTTAAACTGCGGAGCAAAAGATTGCCCTCCTGTTGCTATTTATGAATGGGACAAACTAGATGAACAATTTAAAAAAGGTACTACCACTTACCTAAAAAATACCACCGTATATACAAAAGAGGAAAAGGAAGTAGCAGTGACCTCCCTTTTTAGTTGGTTCAGAGGTGATTTTGGAGGTAAAAGAGGTGTAAAGAAAATACTTAATGAACAAGGTTTAATCCCATCTACAAAAGATATTGACCTTAGCTATAAAAATTATGATTGGACATTAGATCTTGATAATTTCATAGACTTATAGCCTGTAACAACTTCAGGCCAACAAAATAACAAAACACTTTTCGGCTTTGATTTAAATTGGTTTCGTTACTTTGCAATGCTATGAAAACGAATATCCAAAAAGCTTGTTTTAAGGTATGAAAAGCCTCTCGTTTCTACGAAAAATAAGCATTGTATTATTTCTAACCTTAGGTATCCTGTCTGCATCGGTCGTAGGAAATTTAAAATTTTCCTTTGATTTTAGTCAGTTTTTCCCGGAAGAAGACCCTGATCTAAGCTTCTACAACGAGTTTGTAGCGGAGTTTGGCACAGATGACAACTTTCTTTTGGTTGCTGTCAAAAATGAAAATGGTGTTTTTGAAAAAGATTTCTTGACCCGTTTTCAATCATTTTCTGAGGAGAGTAAATCTTTCGATTTTGTTACGGAGCGCAATTCCTTAACGACACTTTCGTATCCATTAAAAACAACTTTTGGATACACTACCTTGCCTATTATTCATATAACAGATACTACGCAATATGATAAAGACTGGAAAAAGCTACGTGAAGACAACTTATTTATAAATGTACTCATAGACCAACAGGCCAGCTCCTTGGTACTTGCCCTTTCTACAGAGGATAATTTGGATTATAATGAATCCGAATTATTATTAAAACAAGTTCGGGGCACTTTGCAACAGCATAAACTTACGGACTATCATATTTTGGGTAGGGCCTTTTTTTACGAGGCTATTGTTGATATGCAAAAAAGCGAGGTACTTAAAACCACCGTAATTGCATCAATTTTAGTATTTATTATATTGTTACTGGTCTACAGGAGCCTACCTGTTGTCTTGATATCCGTAGCTTCTATTGGACTTTCGCTACTCCTATTCCTTGGCTTGTTGGCTCTACTTGGTAAGGAAATGAATGCCATGGCCGCATTTTATCCGGTACTGATGCTCATTGTAGGAACGTCCGATGTCATCCATTTGACCGATAGCTTTATTCGAAAAATCCAAAACGGAAAAGATAGCTATACAGCCATTGTATCTTCCTTTAAAGAAGTAGGGCTTACCACCTTACTAACCTCGGTTACTACAGCAATAGGTTTTATAACACTACTATCGTCCAGGCTGGTAAGTATTCGTGAATTTGGTATTAATGCTGCCATGGGTGTAATGGTCGCTTACATTACCGTTATTTGTTTTACGGGCGCCCTCCTAATCAGTATGCCAAAGAAGAGCCTTACAGGACGAAAAAGTATTTCTAAAAAATGGGTAACTCAGCTATTACGAATCAATACGATTACGAAGACATTTCCCAACCGGATAATTGTTGGAACCTTCGTATTTATGCTGCTCTGTATTTTAGGAATAAGCCTGGTTACCACAAATCACGAGTTCAAACAAACCTTACCCAACCGAAGCAAAATAGCTGCCGATTTTAAGTTTTTTCAAGAAAACTACGCGGGATTTAGACCTTTGGAAATAGCGATTACGGCTAAAAACGGATACAAGGTTACAGATTATGAGGTGGCTCTGGAAATTGAAAAACTAACAACACATTTAGAAAAAATAGAAACAATTGGAAACCTTCAATCCCCTAACCTGCCCTATAAAATCATCAATAAAGCGAATAATTTAAATAAGTCGGATTACTTGCGTTTACCTGATGACGAAGTTACATTTATTAGGTACCAAAAAGATGCATATAAATTGGCAAGAAAGCAGTTGGGCAGATTCGTGAACCAAGCCAAGGACAAAGCAAGGATAAATGGTAAACTACAGGATGTGGGTACAGATAGCCTTAAACGATTATACGCACACATAGAAAGTTTTGCCAACGTTGCAACGGATACTACAAAAATGCAGGTAAGGGTTACCGGGAAAAGCATGTTACTGGATAAAAACTCCGAATACATTCGGAAAAGCCTATTGGAAGGACTGCTCTATGGCTTCATTATTATTGGTGTCATCATGGTTCTTGTCTTCCGGGATATTAAAATGTTTTTGATTTCCTTGGTCCCCAACCTCCTACCTATGCTCTTTGCGGGCGGAATACTTGGGTTTTTAGGAATACCCTTAGAAGCCGGTTTATCTGTAGTTTTTGCAATTGTTTTCGGTATTGCAGTAGACGATACCATACATTTTCTTGGAAAATATAAGCTCGGTATAACCCAAGGATTATCCAAGGAAGAAGCCTTGGCAAAAACATTTTCACATACCGGTAGGGCATTGGTCATTACAACGCTTATTTTATTCTTTGGGTTTATGGTGATGTTATTCTCCATACATCAACCCAGTATAACCATAGGAACAATTATTAGCGTTACGCTTGTAGCCGCACTTATTCTAGACCTGCTGTTATTGCCAGTATTACTAAGAAAGTTCACCTAAAATAATCGGTTCTTTCCATTAATGGTCCGTTGTCATGAACCATAGGCCAACATCCTTTCACCAATCATTACAGCCATAGCTATAACCCATATAGAGAAGATTAGATAAAGGTTGGTTTTTAGCTAAAAGCTACACATTACTAATTTTTTCCAAAGAACCTAGAGCATACCATTTATTTGTATTTCATAGATTTCTATCTTATTAAAATCATAATTTTCGATTCACTGATTACAAAAAAGACATCGTAGCAGAATCGCTACGATGTCTAATAAAAAACAACCAACCTAAACCAACCAAAAATGAAAATCCGAAAATTTATAAAGCCTTGATATCTTCCTCCATACCAGGACCTAGCTCGTAAATGGCACCCACCAAATCGTTTTTCAAAGTTTGAACCTTTTCTAATTCCCCGCTTGCCCTATACACTACTGCGGCTTGGTAACATAATGCAGGCTCAAATGTTTTACCGTACACATGCGCATCCATTATTTTCTTTGCTTTTTCTACCTGACCATTTTTGAGATAACTATACCCCAGCATGCTATACGACTCAGGGGTAGGCCTGTTAGCCACCTCTTTCATAGATAGCTGTACTGCTTTTTCATATTGTCCTGTTTCCTCTAATAGTAAGGATACGTTGTACCCATTGTACATGGCACCATAAGCTTTGTTTTGTACCGTAGCGAAATAACGATCAAGATTATCCAGTTTTTTAATTTCATCACCCATGTAATTGGCTATATCCGCTTTCAAAAGAAAATAATCCGGAGCCTTGTACGTAGCTGTTACCGAATCAAGTATGCGTAATGCCTCCTCAGGATTCTTATCATGGGAGTACACAATCCAAGCAATACCCTTTTTGGCATAGGCATTACTGGGGTCCAGTCTTAAAGCACTTAAATAATGTTGATAGGATTCCTCTATTCTTCCCGCGTGACCATAATAATCTGCCAAATTGGTAAAACTCCAAAGCATCAGGTCTTTATTCTTGGCAGACATCGCTTTTTCCTTGGCCTTCTCCATGAAAGCAATAGTGGTATCCAAATCACCTTTATAGTCATTCCATTTGGATAAGCGAATGATATATCCAAAATCAGAGAAATTTTTAATACTTTCCAAATAGGCCTCGGCAACCCCATAATTCCCCAATTCCATATGTACATCAAACAAAAGGCTCTTAGATTCGTTTGCTCCACCACCAAGCTCCAAAGCTTCATTCGCCAAAACCAATGCTTCCTTGAACCTATGTTGCGAAATATAATTTCTTGCTAAAGCTCGTAAATACGTCTCTTTACCTACAGCTGCAATCTGCACTGCTCTTTTTAAACTTTGCTCTGCTTTTCTTAAATAGGTAATATCACCTGTTTCCTTGAAATAACGCGTATACTCCCCACCAACTATAGCAAAACTGGTAAGTTGAATACTGTCTGGTCTTATTTT
Source organism: uncultured Maribacter sp. (assembly GCA_964353165.1). Taxonomy (GTDB): domain Bacteria; phylum Bacteroidota; class Bacteroidia; order Flavobacteriales; family Flavobacteriaceae; genus Maribacter. The sequence continues at coordinate 2,563 of CAYGUY010000019.1, read as the reverse complement.
CGTATTCCAAAGCTCAAAATATTTTGAAGTAGTTTTTGGTTGTTTTGTCATTAAAAAATCATTGTAATCCTCTTGGTTTCCTATGGTATTCTCCGTAGTGGAAGCGCAGGAAACAAATAGTAAAATCGATAGAAATAATAGGGTTGTTTTCATTGTTTTTGTTTTTTGTTTTCATCTGTTTAAAATAAGGGAGCATGACCACCACACTCCCTTAAGCTCCTTTCTCATAGACTTATTCAGGAGCGCCCAAATAAGGGAAGTTTGTAGAAATTGTTGCTGTCAATGCTACACCGTCAGATGTTAATCTTGGTAAATCTGCGGTACCGTCCATATCGGTATCTTGACCACTAAAACGGGCGCCGTCACCACCTCCAAATAAGAGTATCAAGGAGATGTCTATGACGTCATCTTGTGGAGTTCTACCGGTTAACCCGATTGCCCCTTCATAGTTTGGAGCTCCAGAGCCACCATTAAAATAGGTCGTTGGTAAATTTGGAGCAACCTCCAATACGTCGGACGCCAATACGGTAGTCAATACTGTAGCGGAAACAGGGTTATCTGTAAAACCATCCTTATCTGGCCCATTCAAAATATCCCCTAAAATATTAGGTTCAAAATTGACTGCTGTTGGATCAGCACCCAATAAACCAGCGTAAACATCATGATATTGCTCTAACCGTGCTTCAAAAGCAGCTTGAAAACTTGTTCCCATCTCGGATGGAATTGCCATATTATGCATATCCTTGGTAGCACCATCAACGCTTAACACTGTATTTATTCCAGGTCTGCCCATAAAATCAGCTTGTGCGTAAGTACCGGAGAAGTCGGGCGGAGTAACCGCAGTCTCACAGGGCGTACAAGAACCTCCACAATCCACTCCCGTTTCATCCCCGTTCATGATACCATCTGTACAGGTAGGATTATCCATTACAATCATTTGACTATCATCGTCACTGCATGCAGCAAAAACTAACAGTAGGCACAGCGCTGACATATTTTTTAGTGTAAATACTTTCATCTTTTCTAAGTTTTATAAAATTATTATTGTTTTATGTTTGTTGTTATCCACGTCTTGTATACGGGGATTCCCAACACATTAACAGCACTGGTTCCCCCTAAAAGACTGTTTGGAATTTCAATTACGATAGACATCGTATTGGCACCATCAAAGGTATCTACAGCCGTGGTATCGTCATCGGCCGTTGAATTGGGATCACCAGGAGGTTTAAAACCTTCTGGAGCCATTCCCCCGATCACTGCGTTAAACTGGAAGAAATCAAAATAAAAAGCATCTTGTCTTGGTCCGGCAAATAGAGAAACCCCATTTGCTGTGGTTTCAACAGTTGCAGTAGCTCCAGAAATAGCTACGGAACCTAAAGGTGCATCTACCATCACTGTACCGGTTGTTCCAGTGGTGCTAGGAGCTACCGGGCCAAAAAAGTACATTCTACCCTCCCTTGGTATCGCCTGTATAACTAAATCTTCAACAAGGTCATCATCCGTATCAATATTTATTTCGGTAAGCACATTTTCATCAAACGTGCCGTAAGCTAAATCCGGCAAAACATTGGATTGTAAATCTACCGCAAATACCGTATTGTCTGAACCTAAAGAAGGCTCAAACGCATAAAAGTCCGCAATATCAGCGGTTGTACCCATTGCACCGGGCGCATCTATATGATCAGCAGCAACCAATATAGTAGCTACAATCGCCATAGCCCCTAGGCCCATAAATAATTTTGATTTTTTCATTATTTTAAAATTTTAGATTAGTACTCAACTGTACTTACGAGATAAAATAGGAGGGGTTCAGTTTAAAATGTTAAATATATCTTAATGAAATATATGTCTTGGAATTAGCATGGATACGTTACTTTTTTATGACCTTTGCTCAATCAAAATATTCTATATCCTGAATTTAGAGTACTTTGGTGTTGAAATTAAAACTAGCCAATATCATGAATCCGTCGTCAAACGGTTGGATATCGAAATTTGAATCTGTCATTGAGGAACATCAGAATAAGTATACCCACTTTTCTGAATTGTATTTCGATTTAAAAAGAACCGGTTTTGTCTACGGAATAAATACGGAGGTACTCCCGTTTATACAATCGGAACATTCCTTATCTGAAGATGAAAAGGCTAAAATCAACCTGATCACTGCACTATATTACACTTATAGGTTAGAACGCAATAGTAACTTTCAAGTGTTTTTGGAAGACCTTTTTGCGTTCTACGATACATTAAGGATAGCACATGTAACCTTTTTGGGAAAACTTTTAAGCGGTAATACAACTACCGCTAAGCTAGAGAAGCTTATCGACTCGCGTGTTTATTTGGAAGATAACCTTATAAGTAAAACCTTTAACAGCATTATTACCAACTCGCTTTTATTTATAGATAGTTTACTTTTCAAACGCTATTTAAACAACTCGGTTGGTATAAAAACGTATGCTTATAATCTAGAATATTTAGCAATAAACATAACATATCACGCATTAAACTCTAAAGAAAAAAACAAAAAAGACGAAAAACTGGCAGAGCTTTTTGGCTCCAGCCTCTC
>CAYGUY010000018.1:3736-53894 GCA_964353165.1 uncultured Maribacter sp. | reverse complement strand
GTTACGCGCTAGGAACAGACCGATACTGAACAATTGAAACTACCTTTTATCTATGTTACGAGTCCCTATTTTGCTGGTGTGGTACCGAATGTTGACGGGCTCTTTTGGAACATAAAGCACGAACTTGGGGTCACTACAAAACCGCGTGTACATCCTGTGGTTAAACGTACAGGTGTACGACCTATAATATTTAATTCACATATTAGGAAATGGGTTCCAAGAGGATATATCGTAGTGCATTCATCCTCGCCCGGAACAGGTTTGTTGCTAGGTACGACCACAGTTGGTGGAGACAACGAATTGCTTGCTCCTAAAGCGGTAATAGTTTGGCTAAGAGGTCGTGTTAAGGGATATTCCGAACCTAAAGGAGAAGAAGTGACTGCATTTTGGTCTACGGGAAAAGTAGGTATGACGGGAACGTCTTATAACGGAACACTTCCATTGGCAGCTGCCACCACAGGTGTAGAAGCTATCATTCCCATTACCCCTAATACATCTTACTATCACTATTATCGCTCCAATAAGATCAACCAACATCCAATCGTTATATATGGCTTTCCAGTTTTGCCATTCGGTCAGTACTTCTTTTGCAGATAGGAAACCGGTACCAGGAATACCATTGTGGTGTTTAAGGACTGCTTTTAAGCTTGGGGGAAAGGGATAACCTGCCATTTTCTCAAATTCCAAGTAACGTATTTCGTTGTCTACCGGAGCTATTGGAGATAGCTCTTTGGTAAGGATATAGTTTTCGAACGCTTTGCCAATACGTACTGTATCTAAACCGGAACCCGTTGTATTTATATATTTTTGATATAATTGTCCTTTTCTCTTTTGATTTTCGTCTCGTTGTATTGCTGTGGTGCTTTTTTTGTGGAGGTAGGCGCCTGTGTTTTCATAAGGCCGCTCGTCTATCAGCATCCCTGAATTTACGGTAGTTTGGGAAAACTGACCCTTGCCCAATACAAGTATGAATTGTGGATTAGGATTGAGCTCGGGCTGTTGTTCAAACAGTCGATTTTCTTTATCCTTTTTCAATCGTTCAAAATTCCTTTCAAAAATAATATCCATCCATTTTCTAAAAGTTTTGTTCTCATAGAAACGTACAGGAACTATTTCTTTGCCCGCCAAGTAGGCAAAAGCTTCATAAGAACTAGTATTATCTGGTGGGGTAAGTATTAATAATTTTAGTACGTTATCCTTTAAGGAAGTGGATAATTGGTTGAGCAGTAGTTCCCGAAAACCAAATTTATCATAGGTTTTATAATTACGATATGCAGGATCACCGTGATTCGAATAATCCTTGAAATAAGGAGCGGGAATAGTGTGTAAAGAGATGCTATTGAAACTCATCGTTTCGAATTGTACTTTTTTTAGTTCGTTATTATACGGAATGGAGAGAATGTTCATTTTAGAGGCGCAGGAGGATAAAACAAGAAAGCTTATCCCTATTAATGTTATACTTAAGACTTATTTGTTTCGTACCATAACTACACTAGCTAATACCCGCCAAATATTCAATAAAACCCAATGCGGCATCACCCTGTATATTGGGGTGGAGTATAGTGTTGAGCAAAGGAAAAGTTAAATAGCTGTTCTAAACGTTAAAACGTAAGCAAGCATAGATCTAAAAATAGGATAGCAACGTATAACTTAAGAACACTTTTACGAGCACACTTCTGATATGAAAATTGAAAACAAAATGATTAAAAGAGTACAGGAATCCAACCTTGCTTCCGATACGCAAAATTCCAACGGAATTCTTGGGAACATCAGGACCTTCTTTCAAACGGCTAATGCTTGGGGTATCTTTATATTGGGTAGCACCTTTGTATTGATGATAGGTGCGGCATACATGGTTTTTGTATTGCAAAGCGATTTTACAGAATTTAGATTAGACCGGAAAAGTTCAACAATTGGATTTATTTTCATGGCTATTGCAGCCGGATTGTTTCTCTATAAAACACTATTCTTTTTGTATACGCTAGTGCTTTACTTTATCTATAAGCCTATTACATCGGTCTCGGATGACAAACTGCCAATGGTAACCGTCATTGTTCCTGCATATAATGAGGGCAAACAAGTATGGGCCACTTTAAAGAGTTTGGCAGAAAGTGATTATCCACAGGAAAAATTACAATTGCTGTCTATCGACGATGGAAGTAAGGACGATACCTGGAAATGGATGCAAGAGGCGAAAAAGCAACTGGGAGATCGGGTCTCTATTTGCCAGCAGCCGAAAAACATGGGAAAACGTCATGCGCTATACCGTGGTTTCAATGAAGGTACAGGTGAGGTTTTTGTGACTGTAGATAGTGATTCCATCGTAAAGAAAGATACCCTTCGCAATTTGGTAAGTCCGTTCGTGACCAATGAGAAGTGTGGAGCCGTTGCTGGAAATATAAAGGTCCTCAATAATAAAAAGGCCTTGTTGCCTAAAATGTTGGATGTAAGTTTTGTACTTAGTTTTGAGTTCGTACGATCTGCAGAAAGCACATTAAATTCTGTTTTATGTACACCTGGAGCTTTGGCAGCTTACCGCAGTGAGGCCGTTTTTGCCTGCCTTCCAGAATGGATCAATCAGACCTTTATGGGTCAACCGTCAGATATCGGCGAGGATAGGGCTATGACCAATATGATTTTGAAGCAAGGCTACCATGTCTTATTTCAACGAAATTCGTACGCCTATACCAATGTACCCGAGCAGTACCAAGGGCTTTATAAAATGTTCATTAGATGGGGCAGAAGTAATGTTCGTGAGAATATTCAAATGTCTAAATATGTATTCACTAATTTTAGGGAAGGATCTAAAGTAGGAGCGCGATTGTTGTTCTTTAGTCAAGCAACAAAAATTATCATGAGTTACCCGTTCTTGTTGTTCATGTTCTTTTTTATCCTAACGCATCCTTTATTGTTCTTAAGTTCTACTTTGGCCAGTATTCTTGTATTGTCTACATTTCCGGTTATCTTTTACGCAAAGAGATATAGTTTTGGTGAAGCTTTTTGGGCCTATTCTTATAGCATCCTGTTTACATTCGGACTCTTTTGGATAACGCCGTACGCCATAGCAACGGCGAACAAAAGAGGTTGGTTGACTAGGGGGTAAAAGTTTAATTTAAAGGGGTTAGGAGCGATTCAGTACTTATCGCTCTTTTATTTTAGACGGATAATCTTCCCATCCCCAAGACGGTTTTGGCGGGATTATTTCGTTAGTAAGATCAAAAGAAACCGAAAAAAAACGGTCTGTTCCAATTCGCCTTAGGTTATAGGTAAAACTAGTTTCATCAAGGGTAATCCACCACACATTGTTAGCCGCTGCGGGTATAATGGCTGCGGTCTCCTCATCCGCTGGAAAAACGGCCAATGTGGGTAGTCCACTATTTGGAGTTATACCACCGTACATGGTTATTGTGTCCGGAGTTCCATCTTTATGCCTATGATCGTGTTTGAGTGATATCTTTCCATCGATATATCGTAAAATCCATGTTCGGCTTTTATCCTCCCCCACATTAAAAGGAATCAATATTTCTGTATCAGTACAAGAAAGCATGTGCATTACCAAGCGTTTTCCATAAAAGGCGTCTCCTGCCGGGGCGTTAATTATTTTTCCTTCAAATGTTTTTCCGCAATGATTTTGTAATGTATCCCAGAATTGTTTGGCTCCTGTGGTATCGGTTTCAGTTTGAAGGGTAAGCTTAGATTTTTTAGATATGCCTTCTTGACAGGTAAATTCAGGCGTGCTAAAACCAACGAAAAGCATACTAAGTAAAAGAATGGCAAAGAATTTTCTCATAATGACATCTTGATTTTCTAAATGTACTCAAATTCAGTAGTAGTGCAATAGGTTGCTGTGGGTCATTCTACTTTTTAAAATTGACTATCTTTAATCTTAGCCATAATAATTAGAATGATGCCGTATTCAGTCTGAAGTACAACAACCAAAACAATAGAAACATGACCGATCTAGAAATTGCAAAACACATTAAGCTTAAACCAATTACGGAAATTGTAGAAAAGTTTGGATTGGATTCTGATGCTATTGAAATGTACGGCAAGTACAAGGCAAAGTTGCCTTTGAGCGCTATCGATAAAGAGAAAGCAGCCAAGAGTAACTTGATATTGGTATCCGCAATTTCACCCACTCCTGCTGGAGAAGGAAAGACCACCATGTCCATTGGACTTTCGGAAGGATTAAATAGATTAGGTAAAAAAACAACTGTCGTTTTACGAGAACCCTCATTGGGTCCGGTTTTCGGAATTAAAGGAGGTGCTACCGGTGGCGGATACTCCCAAGTTCTTCCTATGGAGGATATTAATTTACACTTTACGGGTGATTTTGCTGCCATTGAAAAAGCACATAACCTTCTGGCAGCGATTATAGATAACAACATACAGAGTAAAACGAATACCTTACACTTGGATGCCCGTACGATAACTTGGAAACGCGTGATGGATTTGAACGATCGTGCCCTGCGTAATGTGATTGTGGGTCTTGGCGGTACAACTTCAGGTGTCCCAAGAGAGACCGGTTTTGATATTACAGCGGCATCGGAAATTATGGCAATTCTTTGTTTGGCTGATGATTTGGCAAATTTAAAGAAACGTTTAGGCAACATATTTATAGGCTATACCTTAAAAAAAGAACCCATTTACGCAAAAGATTTAAAAGCGGAAGGCGCTATGGCTGTACTATTAAAAGATGCCATAAAGCCTAATATTGTGCAAACTTTGGAAGGTAACCCTGCCATTATACATGGCGGTCCGTTTGCTAATATTGCCCAAGGAACCAATTCTGTTATCGCAACACGTATGGGAATGTCCTATTCTGACTATACGGTAACCGAGGCTGGCTTTGGTTTTGATCTTGGAGCAGAAAAATTTCTAGATATTAAATGCCAGAGTGCCGGATTGCGACCTAAGGCAGTCGTGCTTACTACAACAATCAGAGCCTTGAAATACCATGGCGGGGTCGATTTAAAAAGCTTGACTAATTCTGATGTAGATGCACTAAAAAAGGGGCTACCCAATTTAGAAAAGCATTTGGAAAATATCTCAAAATTTAATCTCCCCGCTGTGATTGCTATTAATAAGTTTCTAACGGATACGGATGCCGAAATAGCTGTAATTAGGCAATTTGCAGAAGATAAAGGGGTTAAAGTGGCCTTGGCAGAGGTATGGGAAAAAGGAGGTGCAGGAGCTTTGGAACTGGCGCAATTGGTCATCGATGCAGTGGCTGCAAATACAGCCGAATTTACACCGCTGTACGATTGGGAAAGTCCGGTTAAGGATAAAATTGAGACCATAGCAAAAGAAATCTATGGCACCAAACATGTAGAATATACAGCGAAAGCAAAGGCGAATTTGCGTACCATAGCAAGTTTAGGATTGGAAAGTTTACCTATATGTATTGCCAAAACTCAAAAATCACTCTCCGATAACCCCAAACTTTTAGGAAGACCCAAGGATTTTATAATTACAGTTAGGGAAATAGAAATTGCGGCTGGAGCGGGCTTTTTAATTCCCATAACAGGGGATATGATGCGTATGCCAGGATTGCCCGCACATCCTGCATCTGAGGGGATGGACATCACCGATGATGGAGAGATTATTGGCTTGTTTTGATGTGTTTTATATTTTTACCTGTTGTCTCATAGCCTTGATAAAAACGGAAATATGTTAATTAAATATCAAGAACCTTTCCCGATGATAAAGCACTAAAACGATAGAATATTAAATGAAGATAGACATAATCTACAAACTGCTCAAAACCCTGCTTATAGCTTCTATTTTGATGGTTTGCTACGGAATTATGGCGCATATTTTTGATTTTGATTTTTTTTGGAATAGCCTTCCTTACGGTGCTATCTTGTTTCAAATTATAGTGCTGTTGCTATTTATCTATAAAATCATAGAAAACCTAAGATTAAAAAAGCCCATAGGTAACCTAGTGGGCGTAACAGTGCTTATAGCCACAGCTTTTATTGGAGCTACCTATCTTTATTTGGCTATTATGGAGGTGCTTACGAAGTAAGAACGCCCTAAACATCAACCTCCTTATTCTTTTCTTTGGAAGAAAAGAATAGTTGCCGATGTGAAAATAAATCAACGTCCCCGTCAACCTTCCAAATGGGCTTCAAACTGATTATGAATCGCCAAAATAACCAGTCCAAAAATTACCGCAAAAACAATTAAGACCGTATTCACCAGTCCGTCTACCGAAAAAGACAATCGAATAAGGATGGTAGAAATTACAAATCCGGAATTTCGTATCACTTTATGATACTTGTCCGTGTAGAAAAAAGAGACCAAGAGCAGCAAAACATCTACTATAATCAGGACGGTAAAGAATTCATCAAAAAAGATATTGTTGATATTCTTTAGTTCTTTGAGGCTACCATCGTTATCGGAAAACTCAAGATAGCCCCATTTGCCAAAGGTATAAACGGCAAGGGCGAACAAGAGCGGTACCAGAATGATGGCGATAACTTTCTTGAAGGTAACGAATCTGTTGATGGAAATTCCAAGGGAACTGGAGTCCGTATTCAGTGTTTTTCGGTTTTTGTTCAATCTATAAAACCAGTAGAGGAGGTAAAACAACATAATGGAGGCGAGGATATCGTAGGTAAATTGTAAATCGTCCTTTATGGTAAACCAGTCGGTAGTCAGTTTAAGGTTCGCCAAATCCTTGAAGAGACGCCTAATGATAATTAGACTTATTATTTCATATTGTTTACTGATATAGGTTGTAATGGAACGTGGTAAATAGTATATCAAGAGATATACCTCATAGACCAGAATAAAGGAAAAAGGGGTGTATACCGCGGCGATAGGACTGCCCAAAAGGGGACTATCTGGATTTAAAAACGGAATTTGTTCCGCAAAATAAATACAGGCCAAATGCAACACAAAGCTAGCAATGGCAAGCACTAAAATCCTGCGCTCAATCGTCTTTTTTGAACGCTCGGACAAAAAGAATTGCTCTAGCTGGTTTAATCCTGTTTGGAAACGGGTCATGTATAAAGTTAGCCAATAAAAGCGTTGCTAGTTTTTTTGTTGAAGTATTGGACTCCAAAGTCTTTATGAAAATACGTGTTTACTAGACCTTGACTCGTATAATTATAGACAAAACGTGAGCTAAATCTTTGCGAAACCGGAGGAATAGCTATTTGGGGCTTTGATTTATGGTAGGGCAGCCTACATTGCATGACAGACCTAATCTCGAATGATGAGCTTGGGTTTTTAATTATCACATGAGGAAAATCAACTCACATTTTCTTTAACCCCCAACGGATTCCATTCCTGATAAAATTGCTCCAAAAAATCCAACATATATTGGTGACGTTGTTTTGCCAGTTGCTTGCCGGTATCGGTATTCATTTTATCTTTTAGCAACAGTAGTTTTTCGTAGAAGTGATTTATGGTGGGTGCTTTGGACTTCTTGTATTCCGCTTTGGACATGTTGAGATTGGGCGGGAAAGCAGAGTCATACATCGTCCTGTTTTTAAATCCACCATAGTTAAAGGCCCTGGCAATACCTATGGCACCTATGGCATCTAAACGGTCCGCGTCTTGTACTACTTGAAGTTCTATTGAATTGAATTTTTTTTCGTTTGTGTTATCTAAAGAATTTTTATAGGAAATATGGTCGATGATATTTACTACGTGGGTTATGGTCTTTTTGTTCACACTTAATGATTCCAAAAAAGCGCTTGCCATTTTAGGTCCAACCGATTCGTCCCCGTCATAGAATTTAGCATCGGCAATATCGTGGAGCAATGCGCCGAGACTAACTACAAGGGCGTCTACTTTTTCGGTCTTAGCAATGAGAATACTATTGTTGAAAACCCGTTGTATATGAAACCAGTCATGCCCACCTTCGGCACCCTGTAAAGTTTCTTTTACAAAGGTGATAGTCTCTTCTACTAGTTGTGCATCTGTCATTTAAAAGAAGTTATGCCAGATTTTACGGCGGTTTCGATTTGGACAATAAGCCCATCTATATCGCCTTGGTTTTCTATAGGTTTATGCACATCAAAAGATACTTTGGCACCCAATCCCATGGGGAATTTGCCATAGCGAACCAATTTCCAGGAGTTATTGATGCTAATAGGAATTATTAAGGCCGATGGTGATTTCTTCATAAGCATTTTCAGCCCCATGGGCTTAAAAGGTTTTGGATGTCCGTCTCTGCTGCGGGTCCCTTCAGGAAAAATTACGGCAGCTCTATTATATTCTTCCACATAGCTACCCAATCTGCCGATTTCAAGAATGGCCGATTTTCCATCGTTTCGGTCTATTAAAGCGGCACCACCATGTCTTAAATTATAGGAAACGCTTGGAATGCCATTTCCCAATTCCTTTTTGCTTACGAACTTGGGATGGTGCTTCCGCATATGCCAAATAATAGGCGAAATATCGTACATACTTTGGTGGTTCGTAACAATAATCAAAGGTCTATCTGTTGGTAGTATGTAGTTGTTGGTAAACCTATATCGGGTGCCTAAAAGATTTGTGGTTCGCATTAGGGTCCAGTTGAGCACACCAATAGCTCGTTTTATGCCCTCGTAGCCAAATACGCGATGACAAAACCAAATAATGGGGTGGAAAAAGAGCAGCGTTAACCCAAAGGCTACAAAAAAGATAGGAGTAATTAGATAGGATAATACCTTTTGCATGGTACAAAAATAAAAAACCACTTCAATTGAAGTGGTTTTAATTATTCTTTTTCCTATTTACAGGGAAAGGTGTATTTGATTAACAGAATTCGTCGTAAGCCTGTACTAGGTTTTCAGCAATCATTTCTGCTGGTCTCCCCTCAATATGATGACGTTCTATCATGTGCACCAATTCACCATCCTTAAAAAGCGCCATAGAGGGCGAGGAAGGAGGGAAAGGAACCATCATGCCTCTAGCGGCATCTACAGCTTCTCTATCTACCCCGGCGAATACCGTTATGGCATAGTCTGGTTTTTTAACATGTTGCAAGCTCATTTTAGCGGCTGGCCTAGCGTTAGCCGCAGCACATCCACAAACTGAATTTACCACTACCAAGGTAGTTCCTTCTTTCTTAATTGCATTTTCTACCGCTTCGGCAGTATATAATTCTTCGAACCCGGCAGATGCCAAGTCGTCTCTCATAGGTTTTACTAATTCTGCAGGATACATAGTCTTTAATTTTAAAATTAGAAATCGCCTTACAAAGATAACCAATTAGTCTTGTTTTTGATAGCCACCTTAACGTTTCATTAGTCATTTGTTCTATACTTAATATTTTATCTTTGGCAATTAGTTAAAAAATATTATGATTAAATGGGTAGGGGCTTTCATTGGTTTTTTTATTAGGGGAATAGGTGGAGCCTTTTTAGGATTTTTTGCAGGAAGTGTTCTGGATAGCCTTTTTGGTGCCAAAACACAAAGTGCCCAGAGTATTTTCGGGGATATTACTCGGCAATCAGTTTCGCCTGCAGATTTTGAATTAAATCTATTGTCACTTTGCTCTATTGTAATCAAGGCAGACGGACAGGTTAGCCAGCGAGAGATGGACTATGTACGCCAGTATTTTGTAGGTACTTACGGCAAGGAAAAGGCTAACGCCATATTTAGAACCTTTAATGAGGTAAACAAGAAAAGGGAGATTTCTGCACAGCGGATATGTACGTTCCTTTTACAGCGAACGCGTTATGAAGTTCGATTGCAACTGATGCATTTCCTTTTTGGTATCGCCCAAGCAGATGGTAACATTAGTACTCCGGAAGTTACTAAGTTACGCGAGATTGCCGGTTATCTAAGGGTAGGCCTACGCGATTTCGAGAGTATTATGGCGATGTTCGTAAAATCTGCGGATAATTCATACAAAATATTGGAGATAGAAAAATCCGCCACGGATCAAGAAGTAAAGAAGGCGTACAGGGATATGGCAAAAAAATACCATCCTGATAGGGTAAATACCAAAGATGAGGCTATAAAAAAGGGTGCCGAAGAAAAATTCAAGGAAGTCCAAAAGGCCTATGAGACCATTCAGAAGGAACGGGGAATCGGGTAATAAATAAGTTAATTAGAAACGAATAAAAGCTTACTTAAATAAATAGCCATGCAAGAGTTTTGGTTTTACGTACAATTAGGACTAGATCACGTGCTGGATTTTAGCGCTTACGATCATATTCTTTTCTTAACGGCCCTGGCACTACCGTTTACCTTTAAAAATTGGACAAACGTAGTGTGGTTGGCCACGATCTTTACGGTAACACATTGTTTGTCTTTAGGGTTATCTGCGTTCGAAATTATCACGGTGGATGTTTCCTTAATCGAGTTTTTAATACCTGTTACAATTTTGTTCACCGCTTTGTACAACATCTTAAAACTAAGAAACCAAACAATACATAAAAGTATGATCTGGCACAGTGTGGCTACGGTGTTCTTTGGTTTAGTACATGGCTTTGGGTTTTCTAACTATTTTAAAATGTTAGTAGCCGATATGGACGAGAAAGCAAGGCCGTTGTTGGGTTTTGCCATAGGAATAGAGCTTTCTCAGGTCATTATCGTTTTACTGGTATTGATATTTGCGTATCTATGCCAATCTGTCTTAAAAATAAAGCAAGCTGTTTTTATTACGGTGGCCAGTACAATTATTATTTTAATTACAATACCGTTGCTGTATAAAACGTTTCCATATTAGTATGGTTTTGTTAAATTATTGCCTACAGGTTGTGGGAGGTTCATAAAGCGTTTATCTTAGAGGTAGCTGCGTCTATAGGAGCTATTTGTATGAAGAAAAGCAAGCAAGAAAAATACGATAAGGCTTACTTGAGAATGGCGCAGGAATGGGGAAAGCTTTCCTATTGCGAACGCAAGCAGGTCGGAGCCATTATCGTTAAGGGACGAATGATTATTTCGGACGGTTATAACGGCACTCCCACAGGATTTGAAAATTTCTGTGAAGATGATGAGGGATACACCAAATGGTATGTGCTCCATGCCGAGGCCAACGCAATCTTAAAAGTAGCCGGTTCTACACAGTCCTGTCAAGGAGCTACTTTGTATATCACCTTATCTCCTTGTAGGGAATGTAGTAAATTGATTCATCAGTCTGGCATAAATCGTGTTGTATATCAAAAAGGTTACAAAGACAATTCCGGTTTGGAATTTTTGGAAAAGGCCGGGGTAGAATTGGTTCATATGCCCAAAATTGATGCTTAGGAAACAAAGAATATGAAAAAGAAATATACCTACTTATTACCCACATTAATTGCTTCTGCTTTGGCTTTGGGTGTCTTTGTTGGTGGGAAATTACATTTTAACGATACCCCAGAGCGATTGTTCACTACCAATTCTAAAAAGGATAAACTAAACCGACTCATAGATTATATAGATTATGAGTATGTGGATGATATTGATACCGACAGTATTGTTGATGTTACGGTAAATAGTATTTTAGAGAAACTGGATCCACATTCTGTATATATTCCAGAAGAGGATATGGCCAGGGTATCCGAGAGTATGAAAGGTGATTTTGTGGGGATAGGGGTAAACTTTTATCCATATAAAGATTCCATAGCCGTAATAAGGGCCGTTAAGGACGGACCTAGTTTTTTAAAGGGAATACGGGCAGGTGATCGCATATTAATGGCTAATAATGATACATTGTTCGGTAAAGGAATGCCAAGCGACATTATTATCGACAAGTTAAAAGGCAAGGAAGGCACTAAGGTGAAGCTTACAGTATATCGCAAATCGGAAGATAAAACATTGACCATCGACGTAAAGCGTGGTGTTGTTCCTATTAAAAGTGTGGAATCCCATTACATGTTAACGGATGATATGGGATACATTAAGGTAAATAGGTTTGCAGAATCTACTTATAAAGAATTTAAGTCGGCACTCAACAGTCTGCAACGAAAAGGTGCTCAAAAACTAGTGTTAGATTTAAGGGATAATCCTGGCGGATATTTGGGGGTTGCAGAACAAATGGCAGATGAATTTTTAAAGAATAAAAATCTCATTTTATTTACTAAAAATAATAAAGGAAAAGTAAATAAATCATTTGCAACCGATAAAGGAAGTTTTGAAGACAAGCCTATTTATGTGCTTATCAACGAACGTTCCGCTTCGGCCAGTGAAATAATTGCCGGGGCCTTACAGGATAACGATGTTGGGACTATTGTGGGACGCCGTTCTTTTGGTAAAGGATTAGTACAGCGAGAGATGGCATTGGGAGACGGTTCTGCGGTTAGACTTACGGTTTCTAGATACTACACGCCCACAGGGCGCAGTATTCAGAAAGATTACCAAAAAGGGAATAAGGATTATTATAAACGTTTTACCGAACGCTACCATAACGGAGAGCTGTTTTCGGTAGATAGCATTAAAGTTGCCGATTCTTTAAAGTTTACTACACCAAAAGGTAAAGTGGTTTATGGTGGGGGTGGTATTATCCCAGATGTCTTTGTTCCTATTGGTTCTAATGAAGAGGAAGCAGTACAAAGTATGGATAGTTATGGGTTTCTTTCTTTCTTTGTCTTTGAGCATTTAGATGAGGACAGAAAACGGTATGAGGAATTTTCTGAAAAGGAATTCGTTGATAATTTTAAAGTAGATGATATTCTGTTTCAGAAGTTTGTGGACTATTCCTTAAAAAGAGAGCTTTCTATGGATTTTTATGGAAACCAAGACGGTATTAAATTGTATCTAAAGGCTGCTTTAGCAGAACAACTGTTCGATGCCAATGCACATGCTAAAATAAAAGGTCAAAGCGATAAAATGCTTCAGAAAGTTCTAGATTTGGATAGGCCTGTAGTAAAACAACAAGATGCCGAAGCTACTGAGGCAGAGAATTAAAGCGATGTACGGTTATAAAATCGTTATCTTTTAATACTATTGAAAACGCTGTTCATAGTATTTGTTTTGATAATGGATTAATCCTCATTCAGTTTTTTTTGCACTTTTTTGCTCGTTATATACACGAGCAAAAGAACAATGGCACACAATGGCGCCATTACCCCAATTAAAGCTACCGTGCTATCCCCTTCAAAAGGGGAATTAAAATTTACCAAGGTTACATTATAGGCAATCAAGCCCAATGCAAGTATTATAAGGACAATCGAAAAAGTTCTATTCATAACATTTAGCTTTATAACAAAAATACGTCCTTTTTTATTGGTTAAAAAGCTCATTGATATTAGCCGCAAATAGTTTTACGGCGATTGCTAAAAGAATTACCCCAAACACTTTACGTATTACGTTGACCCCATTTTTTCCTAAAAACTTTTCGATTCTTGCCGAAGATTTAAGTACTAGGAACACAAAAATGATATTGATGATTATGGATACGATTATATTTTCAACATGGTATTCTGCCCTCATCGATAATAAGGTAGTTAATGTTCCTGCACCTGCAATCAAAGGGAAAGCAATGGGAACTATAGAAGCACTTTCCGGCTGGTCATCTTTATAAAGCGTGATGCCCAATATCATTTCAATGGCTAGGAAAAAGATAATAAAAGCGCCGGCCACAGCAAAGGAATTTACGTCTATGCCGATCAATTTTAGAATTTCCTCGCCCAAAAATAGAAAGGCTACCATAAGGACTGCCGCTACGATAGATGCTTTTTCTGATTGTATATGGCCTACTTTCTTGCGGAGTCCTATAATAATGGGAAGACTGCCCAAAATATCAATCACTGCAAAAAGGACCATGCTTGATGTCGCTATCTGTCTAATATCGAACTGAAATGTCATTCTTTGAAATTTTTTGCAAATTTACGTTTATTAAAACCTATTTGGATTTATTTCTACTAATATCTACAGAATAGAAACTTTTAAAATGCTGTATCTTGCTGACCTAAAAAAAATCTAAATGTTTCAATTAGGGAAAACTATCGTATCTGAAGAAATCATTGAAAACGATTTCGTCTGTAACCTTTCGGCCTGCAAAGGAGCTTGCTGTGTAGATGGGGATGCGGGTGCTCCCTTGGAGGATAAAGAGACCGAGATATTAGTAGATGTTTATGCAAAGGTAAAACCATTCTTGCGCGCGGAAGGTATTAAGGTTATAGAGGATGCGGGAGCTTTTGTGAAAGGGGACGATGGCGAATGGGAAACACCTTTAGTTAATGGTAGTGAGTGTGCCTATGTTTTTTTCGATGATAAAAAGACTGCTAAATGCGGTATAGAGGAAGCATATAACCAAGGTAAGATTACATGGAAAAAACCGATTTCTTGCCATTTGTACCCTATCAGAATCAGGGAGTATACAGAATTGACCGCGGTAAACTATCACAAATGGCAAATCTGTGACCCAGCTTGTTCTTTGGGCGAGGAACTAAAAGTACCGGTATACAAGTTTGTAAAAGAGGCCCTGATACGAAAGTTTGGAAAAGTTTGGTATTCAGAGTTGGAAATTGTCGCAGAGCAGCACCTTAAATAGTGGGTATATGAAGCAGAATCTTCGTTCCAGAAGGTTCGTTTAAATCGTTATAAATATCGATAATTTCTACATGAAAGGAATTTTGGTAATCCTTTGAAAAATTTGCAAGACGTTCTTTAGTGATATCTATACCAACAGATTTTCGCTTTAATACTTTCCCTTCCTTAATCTTCTCTGCCATATCCCTTCCCACTCCGTTATCTATAATGGCGATATTAATAAAACCTTCCTCACCTGAGGTTACCTTTAGAGAAATATTTTTCTCACCTTCTTTTGACGATAATCCGTGCCAGAGAGCGTTTTCTAAAAAAGGTTGTAGAATAAGTGAAGGAATTTTTACCGTATGAATATCAATGTCCTTGCTAACGTCTATTTTGAAATTAATATCATTTGAGAATCGAATATTCTCAATGTTCATGTACAATTCTACTGTTTCCAACTCTTCTGCCAACGAAATTTCCCGTTGGGAGGAAGCTTCCAAAATTTTGCGAACTAGCTTCGAGAATTTGTTGAGGTAGTGTACCGCATTTTTTTTATCGTTGTTGATTATATAAAGCTTGATAGAATTTAAGGAATTAAATAGAAAATGGGGGTTCATTTGACTTCGCAACATAGTCTGTTCAAGTGTTAATATTTTTTTTTCATTACTTAATTGGTATTGTCGGTATAGTATATAGAGAATCCCCGCCAAAAGTATAAGGGATAAGACTCCAATAAGGAGTAAGGTCCGGTTTTTTCTTAATTTAAGGTTTACGATTTCATTCTGTTTTGCCAATACCTCTATTTCATTTCCCTTTTTTTCGTAATCATATCGGAACAGAATATCATTCACGTAGCGTACGGTACCGTCGTTTAATATCTCTTGGTCCAAGGAAACCCCTTTGTTTTTGTATATTAAGGCTTGTTTAAAGTTCTTTTTTTCTTCATAAAGAGTTGATAATAGATGACTTGCCTGTGCTAATTCATCCCTTAGGTTATATTGCTCCGCTGTAGCATAACCGTCTAATAGGCTCTGTTCGGCATTCTTATTTTGCTTCATCTTTAGTTGTGCCCAACCTAGGTTATTGTATAACCGTGCTATGATAAATGCATTGCCCATTTGAATAGCTGCAGGCATTGTTACTTCTATAATTTTGAGTGCATCTGTATATTGTTCTTTTTTAATATAGACTTGTGCAATACTATTTTTACAGATTACAAGTCCCATAGTATTGTTAATGTTTTCGTTATAAGAAAGGGATGTGTTGTAGTTCTCCAAAGCTTTGTCCAGCATTCCCATTTCTTCTTGACATTTGCCTATGTTTTGGGAGTTAATAGCGAGTCCCAAAACATTATTTAATTCTGCTTCCAGTTTCATGGAACGCTCAAAATAGGAAATCGCTAAATCGTACTGTTTTAGTGTAAGGTATAAGTTGCCAATACTATTTAGAGAAACGTTAATACTTCGTTTGATTCCTTCAGAAGGATTCTTAACTGCTTCCGCCAGCTCCAGTGCTTGTTGATTAAAATCCATTGCCGTTCTTATTGAAGAGGTGCGCCTGTAGACAACGCCCAAATAATTAAGACTTGAAATTTTAAACTCTATATTGTTTGCCTCTGTAGCAATTTCCAACGCCTCCTTATGTAGCTCAATAGCTTTGCTATAGTTTGATTTGTTACGGTACGTGCGACCTAATTCACTCAACGCATAGGATTCCCCGGCCATATATCCTTTTACTCTGGATTTTTCACTAAAATAACGCATAGAAACAGTGTCTGTTCTGTATTGGCGTAAGGCTTTATGTATTTCGGTGAAAGAAGTTGGAGCGATATTGATGAGACTATCCGTAAGCAGTTCAAAACTATCATGGAGGCTTTGGGCAAAGCATGGGATGGTTGTCAAAGTATAACAAATAATCATTGCCCCCCACTTTTTTAGTCGCTTGCAAAGGGTTAGATATTTACAAATTTTGTCAAGAGTCATACACGTGCAAGTAAGAACTATTTACAATAAATCTAGAAAGTCTGATTTTTTTTGTCTTGAAACGGGGATTTTGTGGTTTGACTTTAAAACAACGTAGCCATCTGTTTTTAAAAACTCTTTGATTTTGCTAAGGTTGATAATGTAAGAATTATGAATTCTGAAAAAAGAATCATCTGGCAAAAGCGCATTAACTTCCTTTAGTTTTTTAGTTAATACTATTTTGTGACCATCTGACAAGAAAATAGTGCTATAATTCCCATCGGATTCCGCGTAGAGAATTTCATCGCTTTCTAGAAAAATCAATTTACCATCCGTGCTAAGCGTAATTTTTTTGTTAATTGACCTAGAGTTAAAATTCAGTAGTATTTGTTCAAGTTTTTCTGCAGTAAAGTTACGATTGTTAAATTTTTTAATCTTTACGATAGTCTCCCTAAGGTCATCGGTATCTATTGGTTTTAGCAGATAGTCGATTGCTTCATTTTTTAGCGCTTTTATTGCATATTGGTTGTAAGCGGTTGTAATGACAACAGGAAAGTTTTTATTCGAAAGCTTTTGTATGAACTGGAAACCGTCCATAGTAGGCATTTCTATATCTAAAAATAAGCAATCAGGCGTATTCGTGGCTAAATACTCCAAGGCTTCGAATGGATTTGTAAAAGACGCGGAAACATTTATTTCATCGCTCAAATTGGTGAGTTCCCAAGAAAGGCTTTGCAAAGCCTTTATTTCATCATCAACTAATACCGCTTCTAACATAATGTATTATAATCAAAAAGGAAAGTTACTTAAAAATAGTTTTTAGCTCTAATTAGATTACGATTTATGTGTCAATGGAAGTTTATTTAGTATAACTGGCAGAAAAAATAAATAAATCGATAGTATACCTTAAAATTAAATAATTATAGGAAATGTACTACAGGATAAAGCAATTAGGTAGTCCTCTTTTCATCATCCGTCCGTTTATACATTAATTTACGCAGATTATACATCGCGCTTATTTTTTAGTCTTTCTTCTACTAAATTCGTAAGGTAATTAGGATTGATGTGAGTTTTATATTCAACTCATTGGACTAAAATATAAGTACTACTTTAAATATACTACCATGAAAAAATGTTTTATCATGTTTGTTTTTTTTCTGCTATCCCTTTTTGCTGCTATCGCTTTCAGTAGTACCAACGATAGCGATATGAACAACAATGAGTTAACAAATACCGTGGCCAATAATCTTCAAAGTTATCAATATACTCCAGAATAAGCATATGTATTCCATAGCAATAAAGATCACAAGAATAATTTTGCTAGGCATTTTACCCTTGCTTCTGATTTCGAGCGCTGGTAAGGATGCGGAATTAATTCCTATATCGTTAAAAGGAACATATATGTTACGAGTTCAAGAGGGTTCATGGTATACGGTTAATGGGAGGATAGGGTTTACCACAGCGATGGAGAGGTCGGCGAATGGATTATGCTTTAGTGTACTAAAACTTAATTTCATGGGGGATGATGGTGCAGTGCTAAAACACAGTATGGAGGTTATTGTGTCTGAGGAGAACAACGGTGATTCTTTGCCATTAGGTAATTATAAGGTTAGAAATATTGAAAGTTTTTTAAATCCCTCAAAAGGTATTTTCGCAGCATTTAGTGGAGACTTTTTTGGGGAGCAGCTTTTTTTTACTAAAAATGGTAATATTCGTATTACTCATTCTTGTAAGACTAGTATTAAAGGTAATTTAAGTTTAGCCTTAGAGAACCAAATAGGAAAAACAATTTTAATCAAAGGAGATTTTGATGCTCGATAATATTATAATCATAACAAGAAGTGCGGCTCTATGACCATGTTTTGATCGTCAGACAAACCAGGTAACTATATAAGCTTGTCTTAGTGGTTGCTGGCCTAAAGATAGGTTTCGGGGGAACTACCTTAATTTAGAGCTTGACGGGCATTTTCATTTAATGAGGCATGGAGAGCCGTACGTTATGATAGTTGTGCTTAGCAAAGAATAACTATACTGTATAGACCGCAAACTATCATTGGATAGTTTGCGGTTTTTATTGGATTTTAGTCTTAGCATCGTATTTAATGTAGTTTTAAGTATAAAACATACTGCTATCTAATTTTTAAAACTATTAAGGAGTGTAAGCGAATCCACTACATTTATTAGGAAATATCTAAGGATTTAGGTAAGGAATGAATGCTTACTTTGGGTGTTACGGAAATTTTATTAGGTCTTTGTTCCAATTACTGAAAAACCATAAGTAACTAGTTCTAGTCTCCGGACTGTTTAGTTGTTTCAGTTTAGTAGCACTATTCATTAAGTTTGTTTTTCTCTTAATGAATATTTGGAATGCAATTTTCGATAAACAAAAAAGCAAAACGTAGGCGATAAGTAGGTATATATATGAGGACATATACAAATAAACGAAAAAGTAGTACAATGCTTACGTTTGCCAGATGCAGTTCATCGAAAGGTTATTTTTTTTCGACAAACTACCATATAGTTTATATAGTATTAACTAAATAACTTATATAAATAATTATAATTGGATGCTTAAGAACAGGGTAATCAAAAAAATACCCAATAGATTCTACTACGACTTATTGGTTATTTTCTCTTTATTAATGGTTAGCTATACCGTGTTTACAAAAAGTTGTCTACTTTTTTGTATGCTTCTATAACAGCTAGTTCTCCTGCCTTATCTGGTCTGGAATTTCCGTGCTCCATTCCTAATATCCCTTCAAACTTTTTGTTATGGATAAATTTAAAGACATTGTTATAGTTTATTTCTCCGGTTGTAGGCTCGTTACGCCCTGGATTGTCTCCTATTTGTATGTACCCTATTTCGTCCCAGCATGCTTCCATATTAGGTATTAGATTGCCTTCTTGGATTTGCTGATGATAGATATCGAATAGTATTTTACATGAGGGGGAATCTACTGCTTTACAAATTTCATAGGCTTGTGGAGATTGGGTAAGGAATAGGCCAGGATGGTTCATAAAGTTGAGAGGTTCCAGCACCATGGTAATATTGTGGGGTTCCAACATTGCAGAAGCTTGCTTTAGTGATTCTACCACATTTGCAGTCTGGTACCCCATATTTAGACGAAGATCTACATGGCCTGGCACTACGGTCATCCATTTAGCGTTTACCCGTTTAGCGACGTCGATGGATGATTTTATATCCTCTAGGAATTCGGTTCTTTTGGCACTATTACCGGAGGCTAGATTAGGTTCCTTCCAATAGATTTGATGCGCCACGAAGACACCCATTTCCATACCTCTTTTTTGCATGGTCTGTGCCATTTTTTCCTGTAGGGCTACTTCACGACCTTTCATGCCATTGTCCTCAAAAGCGGTAAAACCTTGATCCGCCATGAAATTCAATTGATCTATAGGGTCTTCGCCGGCCAGGTTTTTGAACATTCCCAAATGTGGGGCGTAGCTTAGATTAAAGTTATGTTCTAATGTTTTGCTTTTAGCGGTTTGAGCATATGAAAAAGCCCCGCCTAGCGAAATTATTCCACTGGTAAGGGCCGTTTTTTGAATAAAACTTCTTCTTTTCATGGCTTTGTTGTTTGGTATTTAAAGGCTGGACTTTCTCTGTTTTGAAATCCATGATTGCAATCAAATAATTGTTACAAGGACCAGGCTTTTCCTCCAGTAAGTTCCTGGGTATCACCACAAGCAATAAACTCTCCTGGTACAGGAAGGTATGCCAATACTTCCTCGCCAACATATTCAGAGGTTTTGTAGCCCCAAATAGTCAATCCACGTAAATTATCCGCAAAAGCAAAACGGGAAACTCCACCATCTAGACTGGTTGACTGACCTTCCGCTATGGCTTCATTGTAGGTCTTTACCATATCCATATAAGTTACCTTGTCTTCATTGCTCACCTTTAGGGCAGCTGCTAAAACGGGCTCTAGGTCTTCAGTGGTAAGGTCTTCTATTTTATCTTTGCCACTATCTGCCAAAGCCTTGTCCATAAATTTTGACATGGACATTTGGAGAAAATCTTGCTGCTCCTGCTCCATTACTTCTTTCACAAAACGGTCAATAAAGATATCTACTTGAACCTCAGAGGCAGAGGGGGTATCCGTTTTTGGTAAAATAATATCTACCAACTTAGTTAGAACACTACCCTGTTCCATGGTGAAAAATTCAGGTGCCCAAGTAATGGTAGGTTCGGTTTTACAACTTTGAACCAGACTGATCAACGTAGGTGTGGCCACGGTATACCCCAAGGCCATCCCCATATTTTTAAGTGCTTTTCTTCTATCCATTATATGTTTCCTTTTTTAAGTTGATTTACGGCATGATCGGCAGCTCTTGCCGTAAACGCCATGTACGTCAGTGACGGGTTTACGCAACTGGCCGAGGTCATAAACGAACCATCGGTTACATAAACGTTAGGGACATCGTGCAACGCATTGTTGCCGTCTAGTACAGAAGTCTTTCTATCCCTTCCCATTCGTGCCGTACCCATTTCATGAATACCGAGACCTAGACCGGTAGGGCCGTCGTGACCTTTTACATCACGGAACCCCGCTTTCTCCAACATATCTACAGCGGACTCCTGCATATCTTTACGCATGTTAAATTCATTTTCTTGAAGATCTGCGTCAAAGGTAACCGTAGGTAAGCCCCACGGGTCCAATTTATCGTAATCAAGTGTAAATCTGTTGTCTTGGTAAGGGAGTACCTCACCAAAACCACCAATACCCATCGTCCAACCTCCTGGCTTAAGAATAGCATTTTTTAACTCTTTTCCGTGAGATAATTCTGCTACTGTTTCTTGCCAATCGCCTCGGCTTGCACTACCTTGGTATCCAAAACCACGCTTATAGTCGCTTCTATTGCTGTCACCACCCAAGTTCCTGAATCTAGGAATGTACACACCGTTCGGCCTTCTTCCTTTGTAGTACTTATCTTGAAAACCATCAAATTTTCCAGATGCTCCAACACCTAAATGATGGTCCATAATGTTCCGCCCCAATTGATCGGAATCGTTACCCATTCCGTTCGGGAATCTATCGGATTTGGATTGCATTAATATAGAGGTAGATGCAATGGCAGAGGCGCAAAGGAAAATCACTTTAGCCTTAAATTCGAAAGTTTCCTTGGTAACCCTATCTATCACTTTTACACCGGTAGCTTTTTTGGTATCCGCATCGTACATAATTTCATGTACAATAGAATCTGGTCTTAGGGTCATATTACCAGTTGCCTCTGCGGCTGGCAACGTAGAGGAAAGGCTACTGAAATATGCACCAAAAGGACAGCCTCGTATGCATCTGTTCCTGTATTGGCATTTACTTCTTCCATCAAAATTTTTGGTCCCTGTAATATGCGCTACTCTTCCAACAGTTACGGCGCGCCCGTCAAAGTTCTCTGCAACCTTTCCTTTAAGGACTTCTTCTACACAATTAAGGTCCATTGGTGGCAAGAAATCGCTATCAGGAAGCTGTGGTAAGCTCAATGCTTCACCACTTACTCCTATGTAATTTTCAACCTTGGAATACCAAGGAGCAATATCCTTATAACGTACGGGCCAATCTACGGCTATACCGTCGTTTTTGTTGGCCATAAAATCTATATCGCTCCAGCGGTAGCTTTGTCGTCCCCAAGTTAGGGACCTTCCACCTACATGATAGCCGCGCATCCAATCAAAACGTCTAATTTCGTTATATGGGTGTTCCAAATCGTTTACGAACCACATGTGACTCTCTTGCTTGGTGGTGTAGCCCGTCCTATTTTGCTTGCTTTGTTTTTCAATAATTTCCTTTGTGGGTTGTCCCGCATTAGGAACATCCCAAGGATCTAAATTTGCGGTCTTGTAATCTTCGATATGGGTAACCATTCTGCCACGTTCCAGCACTAAGGTCTTTAATCCTTTTTCACATAATTCCTTTGCAGCCCAGCCACCACTAATACCGGTTCCTACCACAATGGCGTCATAGGATTCTTGTTCTTCGTTGTAATAAAATTTACTCATAGGGATCGTTTATTTCCTAAATTTATTAAATATAAAATTAAATCAATACATTTAAAGCTTATTCTTATTAAGCTAATTTTGAGGTGTAGGGCACATTGCCCTGTAATCTTCAATTTAGGTCAATTAAAATGGGGATTAACTTAAACCAACATACAAAGAAATTTTTCACTTATGAAAACAACCTTCTCTATTAAAAATTCAGTATCACTTTGCGTCGTTATGGCGCTTTTAGGAACGTATTCTTGCAAGGAAGCAAAAGATACTAAGGACGAAAAGACCGAAGAAATTGCATTAGAGGTAAATGCAGAACCATTTTTTGATCTTTCATTGGCACAGTGGTCCATGCATAAAATGATACGTAAAGATAGTATAGATCCTTATTCATTTGCAGAAAAAGCTAAGGAATGGGGTTTTACAGGTCTTGAATATGTAAGTCAACTGTACAATCCAGAGTTATCGGATGCCAATTACTCAGAAGAGGCCATGGCCGCATTCGTTTCCAAGAGCAATGCAGAGGCCAAAAAGCACGGTATGAAGAATGTTCTTATAATGATAGACGGGCAGGGTAATCTGGCTGCAGATGATGAAGCAGAACGGAATGAAACAGTAGAAAAACATAAACGATGGGTAGATGCCGCCGCAGCAATGGGTTGCCATGCCATTAGAGTAAATCTTAACGGGAGCTCTGACCCAGAAGTGTGGAAAAAGAATTCTATAGACGGTCTTACGAAATTAGGAAACTATGCTAAGACAAAAAACATTAATGTTTTAGTTGAGAATCATGGAGGCTTATCTTCTAACGGTGCCTTGCATGCCGAGGTTATGAAAACAACGAATATGGATAATGTGGGAAGCCTACCGGATTTTGGTAATTTTTGCATTACAAGAAAAGCCGATAGCTGGGATTGCGCAGTGGAGTATGACAAATATAAAGGGGTAAAAGAGCTAATGCCTTATGCCATGGCGGTAAGTGCAAAGAGCAACAACTTTGATGCCCAAGGCTATGATACCGGAATAGACTACGTAAAAATGTTACAATTGGTAAAAGATGCTGGATACACTGGATTCATTGGTGTGGAGTACGAGGGGAATGAACTAGGAGAGGAAGCTGGCATAAAGGCTACTCGAGATTTATTGCTAAAGGCAAACAAAGAAATTAAATAACCTAATAGTAAATAGTGTTATGAAGCCTTTTTTTAACGAGTTATTTGATTATAATTTTTATTGTAATAAGAAGATTATTGAGCGCTGTGCAGGCTTGGATATAACGCTGGACAAGTCAGAGGAATTATTTAGTCACTTATTAAACGCGCACCATATTTGGAACGCTAGGATTGTAGGTAAAGTTCCAGATTACGAAGTTTGGCAACGGCATCCGTTAAAGGATTGGAGCGATATTCATTATGAGAACCAACGTACATCGTTCGAAATCACCACGAATGCGGATGACTTTGAGAAACGCATAGATTATGATAATTCTGAAGGGCGTCTGTTCACCAATACCCTGCAGGATATGCTTTTTCATATCATTAATCATTCTACCAACCATCGAGGTCAAATTGCAACCGATTTTAGAAATAATGGTATAGAACCTATTGTTCTAGACTATGTTTATTATAAACGATAAAAAACTTTTATGAGCATTGGTATTCGGGTACGACTTTGCATAATGATGTTCTTGCAATTTTTTATTTGGGGTGGTTGGTTTGTGACCTTGGGTACTTTTCTGGGTAATAATATTAATGCTACAGATGGTGAAATAGCGCAGGCATTTTCCACGCAATCTTGGGGAGCCATTTTGGCACCCTTTATCATAGGGATTATTGCAGATAGGTACTTCAATGCTGAAAAAATATTGGGAATCTTGCATCTTTTGGGGGCAATGCTCATGTATCTAATGTACGGGACAAGTAGTTTTGACCTTTTTTACCCGTATGTGCTTGGCTATATGATTTTATATATGCCTACACTAGCACTAGTGAACTCCGTTTCCTTTAATCAGATGAAAAACACAGCAAAGGAATTCTCGCTTGTGCGAGTTTTTGGCACTTTGGGTTGGGTTGTAGCAGGTTTATTGATTAGTTACGCCTTTAATTGGGATTCGGAATCGGGAATCCAAGAAGGCTTGTTAAGAAACACCTTTTTAATGACGGCGATTGCATCTGCTAGTTTAGGGGTTTTCAGTTTTACTTTGCCAAAGACGCCTCCAAAAGCGGCTACCGATAAAAAGCCTAGTCTAAAAGAACTGATGGGTTTAGATGCCCTAAAACTGTTCGAGGATAAGAACTTCTTAATATTCTTTATATCATCAATATTAATTTGCATTCCTTTGGCATTTTATTATCAAAACGCGAATCCATTTTTAGTAGAGGTAGGAATGGAGAATCCAACCGGAAAAATGACCTTAGGTCAAATTTCCGAAATTCTTTTCATGCTGTTGCTTCCGTACTTTTTTGCAAAATTCGGCTTTAAAAAAACGATACTAGTGGCCATGTTGGCTTGGGTTGTGCGGTATGTGTTATTTGCATTTGGAGATGTAGGAGAACTCGGCTTTATGTTGCTTATTGGTATTGCACTGCACGGTATTTGTTATGATTTTTTCTTTGTTTCAGGACAGATTTATACGGATAGTAAGGCAGGGGAAAAATATAAAAGTTCGGCCCAAGGTTTAATTACACTGGCTACTTATGGCATTGGAATGTTAATCGGGTTTTGGATTGCCGGTGAAATTTCTAACAGTTATCTGTTAACTGATGGCTCGCATGTTTGGGAGACTATTTGGTTATATCCTGCTGGGTTTGCGTTATTTGTAATGGTTGTTTTTGCAATCTTGTTCAAACCTGAAAAGATTGATTACAAATCCTAACTTTTTATATAGATTAAAAGTCTTTAATTTTAAACGTTACGCCATGCACAGGAATTTTTATTCCCAGTCGGCGAGATTATTTGACAATAATTTTTACTAATTTTTTAATACGATTATAACATGCCAAAAAAAATAAGACTAGGTATTTTAGGCGGAGGTGGTGATTCCTTAATAGGTGTCCTGCACAGGGTAGCATCCCATATAAACGATAACTATCAAATAACTGGAGCGGTGTTTAATCCGGATTATGAGGTCAATAAGGCTTTTGCTGCCGAAATTGATGTTCCCTTAAATCGTATTTATAAAGACTTCGACACGTTGATAGCGGAAGAAATGAAACTACCTAAAGAGGAACGTATTCAAGTCTGTTCTGTTCTTACGCCGAATTTCTTGCATTTTCCTATGGCTAAAAAGTTGTTAGAAAATGGTTTTCATGTGATATGTGAAAAACCTATGACTACCACATTGGAAGAGGCTAAAATTTTGCAACAAGCCCATAAGAAGGCCGGAACCGTTTTTGCCTTGACACATACCTATACGGGATATCCTATGGTACGGCAAATGCGTGAAATGATTAAGCAAGGTGCACTTGGCAAAATTCATAAAGTAGATGCTCGGTATTATCAAGGCTGGATAAATACCATTATTCATGATAAGGAAAAACGGAATTCTGTCTGGCGTTTAGATCCAAAAAAAGCAGGGATTAGTTCTTGCATGGGTGATATTGGGGTTCATGCCTTTAATATGTTAGAATATACAACTGGTTTAAAGGTAAAATCCTTACTCTGCGATTTTAATTACTTATATGATGATAACCAAATGGATGTGGACGGAACCGTGCTTGTTCGCTTGGGAGACCATGTAAAAGGAGTTATAAGAGGCAGTCAGGTAGCTACAGGTGAAGAAAATGGTCTTGCAATTGCTATTTATGGAGAGAAAGGTGCATTTAGATGGGAGCAAGAAAAACCCAACTTTCTTTACAAAATGAGCGATACCGAACCTACACAGATCTATAAGCCTGGTCATGCCTATAACTCTAAGCTTTCGTTGGATGGAACTAAATTACCTGCGGGACATCCGGAAGGTATATTCGATTCTATGGCAAATATCTATTTAGGTGTGGCGAAGGCAATCCGTGGAGAAAAGTATAATGACGGTGAGTTCCCTACGATGACAGATGGTGTTCGGGGGATGGATTTTATCGAATCTACGGTGAAGTCTCATAAAGAAGGGAATACTTGGGTTACGATGAAGGACTAGTATTGTTTAATGAACGGGAAACGGACCATCAATTATATGCTAATGGTCCGTTTTACGTTTATAACGAAGAGTTTTTTTGGATAAGTAATTATATAAATTAAACTATCTGTAGAAATAGGGTTTGTCGACGCTTTTTAAAACACCCGCTCAAACTCCTCGAATACAATAATCATACTTTCCCTAGGTAAACGCCCAAAAGGTTCCAATTCTCTAGTATAATAGTCCCAGTGCACTTTTTCCCAATAGGCCAATGACTTATCTCCTTCACCTTCCAAAGTAGCGTGCGCTTCAGTTATGTTAAAGTAAGGAATAAGCTGTACCCCTGTAGTTCGCACAATACACTGCGCTTCTTGCGCCCAATTGGTTACCACTAAAAAATCACCGATTTTTGGTAAGGGTTCATTTCTATACTGTAGGCCTAAAAGGGAATGAGAGGTGGCTTTTTTGACACCTCTCATCACTAAGTGCGCTAATGTGTTGGCATCTTTTTCATTATCTCCAAAGGAACCCGTTTTTGGAGCTTCATGAAAGGCATCTTCCAAATGTTTGTCCAAATAATCTCCCCACATATTTCTGGCAGAAGTATTCTCCATATGGTGTATAGTTAGTGTTTTTAAAGGATAATATAGTACAATTAATAAGAGTAACGGATCTTAGGTCGAAAATTTCGGTAGCCGACACTTTATTCTTGTTTAAATTAACTGTTTTAAGCAAAGCTTCCCTTCTTTAATTGTTCAGCTGCGTGTTCAGCTGCTCTTGCCGTAAAAGCCATATAAGTTAAGGAAGGGTTTACACAACTAGACGATGACATAAATGCGCCATCCGTTACGTAAACATTGGGAACAGCATGTATTTGGTTGTATTTGTTTAAAACGGAAGTTTTAGGATTGTGGCCCATGCGAGCGCCGCCCATTTCATGTATGCCAAGGCCTGGCCCCGAAGATTCTTCATAGGGTTGCACATCTTTAAAACCCGCAGCTTTAAACATAGCAACGATTTCAGTTTTAATATCTTTTCGCATGTTATATTCATTCTCTTTAAACTCGACATCGAACTCTAGCTGCGGTAATCCCCATTTGTCCTTTTCCGTTTCACTAAGGAGCACTCTGTTATCATCATAGGGTAAGAACTCTCCAAATCCGGTTACACCAATTTGCCAAGACCCTGGTCTAAGAATTTCATCTTTTAAGTCTTTTCCGTAACCCATTTCGGCAACGGATTGTGACCAATCCTGTCGACTTGCCGTACCCTGGTAGCCAAAGCCTCGTAAATAACCTTCGCGCTTTGTTTTTTCGTCTAGGTTCACGAATCTTGGAATATAAAAACCATTGGCCCTGCGGCCTTTGTAGTATTTGTCTAAGTACCCATTTACTTTTGCTGTTGCGCCGAGTTTGTAATGATGGTCCATGATGCCTCGTCCAAGTGCGTCGGAATCATTACCCATTCCGTTTGGAAAACGTTCGGATTTGGACTGTAACAGAATCCCTACGGATGCCATCGCCGACGCACAAAGAAAAATCACTTTGGCTTTGAATTCTATTTTTTTATTTGTTTCGGCATCTATAACACGAACTCCTGTCGCTTTTTTGGTTTTATCATCATACATGATTTCGTGTACAATGGAGTTAGGTCTAAGCGTCATGTTTCCTGTGCGTTCCGCAGCAGGAAGTGTCACCGAGTTACTACTGAAATATCCACCAAAAGGGCATCCTCTGGAGCATCTGTTCCTGTTCTGACAAACACCACGTCCTTCAAAAGAAGCATCGGAGTCAGTAATATGCGCAGCGCGTCCAATGGTAACCAATCTACCATCATTAAATTTTTTGGCGGTAACGGTTTTAAAATCCTCCTCCACACAATTAAGTGCCATAGGTGGTTGAAATATTCCGTCCGGAAGTTGTTTTAACCCCAAATTTTGCCCGCTTACACCAATATATTCTTCTACTTTATCATACCATGGGGAAATATCTTCGTAACGAACTGGCCAATCTACTCCTATGTCCTCTTTTTTATTCGCTTCAAAGTCTATATTACTCCATCTATAGCTTTGCCTGCCCCAAGTAAGTGATCGTCCGCCCACTTGGTAGCCTCTAATCCAATCGAACCGTTTTTTTTCTACATAAGGATGGTCCAAATCGTTCACAAAAAAATGCTTATTGTCTGCTTTTGGTGCCCAATTGACCCTAGCCTGTACATGTTGTTGTTTCTTTTCTTCAATTGATAATTCTCCTTTCAATGGCATATCCCAGGGGTCGTCGTTCATGGTTGGGTAGTCTTGGATATGTTTGACCATCCTCCCTCGTTCCAGCACCAATGTTTTAAGTCCTTTTTCACACAGCTCTTTAGCCGCCCAACCACCACTTATACCTGTGCCTACAACAATGGCATCATATTGTTCGTTTGGATTCATTTTATATTTTTTGTGGATTTGTTATGGTATTCCCTATATTTATAACCCAGCCAGTGAGGGAAATTTTGGGACTATTTTTATCCCTAAATATAGTGTTAAATTCTTAAATTAATAAGTAATATAATAACTTCAAGTAACGCAATAACATGAGAACAATAAAAGGACCAGCCGTATTTTTAGCTCAATTTGTAGATAGTAAGGCTCCGTTCAATTCGTTGGATGGAATGTGTAAATGGGCATCTGGCTTGGGCTATAAAGGTATTCAGATCCCTACCTGGGAACATTTTTTAATCGATTTGGATAAGGCGGCGGAAAGCCAGACTTATTGTGATGAACTTAAGGGGAAGGTGAATTCTTATGGTTTGAAGATTACCGAACTTTCCACCCATTTGCAGGGGCAGCTTGTAGCTGTAAATCCCGCTTATGATTTAATGTTCGATAATTTTGCCCCGGATAAAGTAAAGAATAATCCAAAGGCAAGAACGGAGTGGGCCGTAGAAACAGTTAAAAAAGCCGCAACGGCGAGCAGACGGCTTGGTATATCTGCACATGCTACGTTTTCTGGGGCATTGCTTTGGCATACCATGCATCCTTGGCCACAACGCCCTGCCGGATTGGTAGAAATGGGATTTGAGGAATTGGCCAAGCGTTGGTTACCCATTTTAAACCATTTTGATAAGGAAGGTGTTGATGTTTGCTATGAAATTCACCCTGGAGAAGACCTTCATGACGGAGATACGTTTGAACGTTTTTTAGCCGCTACGGGCAATCACAAAAGGGTTAATATTTTGTATGACCCCAGTCATTTTGTGTTGCAACAATTAGATTATATTGCGTACATAGACCATTATCATGAGTTTATTAAATCCTTTCACGTGAAGGATTCTGAATTTAATCCAACTGGAAAAAAAGGTTCGTTTGGAGGTTATAATGATTGGGGAGATAGAGCAGGACGGTACCGATCGTTGGGAGATGGCCAAATAGATTTCAAAACAATTTTTTCTAAGTTAACGCAGTATGGTTGTGATGTATGGGCAGTAATGGAATGGGAATGTTGTATCAAGAGTCCGGAGCAAGGTGCCCGCGAAGGCGCAATTTTTATTAAGGATCATATCATAGAGGCTACCGAAAAAACTTTTGATGATTTTGCTGGAGCGGAAATAGATAAGGACGTACTAAAGAAAATATTAGGAATTTAATCTTTTAGAAGTCCCTTACTTTAAATAAAACACTAAAAGCGTTAAAAAAGACAGTATTTTTATAGTAGTACGAATCATTTGGTTTTAAAAAAGCATATTAATTATAAACCCGACTATTTATAGAAGTAGTCCCAAAACAACAACAATGAAAAGAACAATCATATTAACGGTGGCAGCAGTACTGGCGTTTAGTTGTAAAGAGAATCCCAAAAAAATAGCAACTTCTGAAGCTGCGGAAATGGTAGAAGAGGAGGCAGAAATTATTGCTGATAACGACTGGACTACCTTGTCCTTAGATCATTGGCAAGCCTTTAAAGGTGGTGAGGTACCTAAGTTTTGGAAAACTGAAGGGGATGAGATTGTTTTTACGCCACCAACAGCCGAGGATCGAAAGAAACCAGATGGCGGAAGAGCTTCCTTCAATATTGTTACCAAAAAGGAGTATACAAACTTTGTACTTTCCTTGGAATGGAAAATGTCCGATACGGGTAATAGCGGAATTATGTGGGGTGTGAGTGAGGATTCCATGTATCGAGAGCCCTACCAAACAGGATTGGAGATTCAATTACTGGATAATGATAAGCATCCAGACGCAAAAAATGGACCAACCCGCCAAGCTGGTGCCCTTTATGATTTGGTGGCCCCACCGGAAGACGTTACCAAGCCAATTGGAGAATGGAATAATGCAGTAATTACTATCAATCATGATACCAATGAAGGTA
Organism: uncultured Maribacter sp.; assembly: GCA_964353165.1. Lineage (GTDB taxonomy): Bacteria > Bacteroidota > Bacteroidia > Flavobacteriales > Flavobacteriaceae > Maribacter. The sequence continues at coordinate 23,060 of CAYGUY010000018.1, read as the reverse complement.
CGTCAATGCTTAACGGTGTAGAAGTAGCTAAATTCCCGGTTAACGGAGAGGCACTTCAAACATTGTTAAAAGGATCTAAGTTCGATGGTTGGGACGGTTTTGGAGGATATAAAACCGGTAAAATTGCATTGCAGGATCACGGGGACGTAGTTTCTTTCCGTAACATCAAAATAAAGGAGTTATAGTATGAAGAATTTAGTTCTATTGGCATTAGTGCTAAGTATGTTCTCTTGTAATGAGGCTATTACACCAGAAGTAAGCGAAAATAGCGAGGTTTCAGCACCTAAGATCATAGTGCACGAAGAGTATACCGGTATAGAGCCTACGAAACCTGAGGAAACAGAGTTTTATGAGCCTAAAGTACCTGTCGTTAGACCAGGTATAAATGGTGCGGTTCCAAGTGACGCCATTGTTTTGTTCAATGGCACTTCTTTAGATGGTTGGATGCATTCCCAAGATAGTACTGCGGCTAAATGGCACCTTAATGACGACGGAAGCATGACGGTAAACGACAAGACGGGCAGTATACAAACTAAGCAGCAATTTGGTGATGTGCAACTTCATATCGAATGGAGTTCTCCAGCGGATGTGCAACGGGAGGGACAAAACAGGGCCAATAGCGGTGTTTTTTTAAACGGACTGTACGAAGTACAGATATTGGATAATAATGATAATCCAACCTATGTAAACGGTCAGGTTGGTTCTATATATAAACAACATATGCCGTTGGCCATGGCATCGGTTCCTACTGGGGAATGGAATACATACGACATTATATACCATTCCCCTGAATTTAATGAGGCAGGGGAAAAGATAAAGTCAGGAACCATGACCGTCATGCATAACGGTATTTTGATCCAAGACCATGTAGAGCTTAAAGGGACTACACCGTACATAGGTTGGCCTAAAAATCCTGCTCATAGCAAAGGACCTTTGATGTTACAAGATCATCAGGATAACAGCCGTGTAAGTTTTAGGAATATTTGGGTGAGGGAGTTGTGATATGGATATTGGTCAGTTCTTTCTCGCCAATATAAACGGAATCTTAATGACCGTTTTGGGATGGGCTTATTTTAAGTTTCCACCTAAGGAGATAAATCAATTGTATGGATATAGGACCAGAAGAAGCATGGCCAATCAACAAGTTTGGAACTATTCCAACAGCCTAGGTTCCAAAATGATGCTGTATTTGGGATTAATTATTCTTTTTGTAGGTGTGGTCCTGTATTTCTTTTATTCAGCGAATACGGTAGTTATAGTTACGATTTTCGTAATGCTTATTGGCCTGGGAGTTGGCATGTATTGGTGCGAAACGCAACTAAATAAGCGTTTTGATAAAAACGGAAACCCTAAAAAGGAGCCTTCTTAATTTGGTTATCTTTGCGAAGATTTAAAAAATACCTATGATTCAATCCATGACAGGGTTTGGGAAGTATGTAGTGCAACTTCCCACTAAAAAGATAACGATAGAGATAAAGTCGCTCAACAGTAAAAGTATTGATCTTAATGCGCGTATGCCATCAGGTTATAGGGAAAAGGAACTAGAGTTACGAAAGTTGATTGCCAGTTCACTCCAAAGAGGAAAGGTCGATTTTAGTTTGTATCTAGAAGCGACCGGAGACGAAACCTCTGCCCAAGTAAATGAAACCGTTGTGCGGCAGTATATGAAGCAATTAAAGGAAATTGCCGATGGTGATGAACTAAAGCTATTGGAAATGGCCCTTCGTTTTCCGGATACAATGAAAACGGATAAAGAAGATATTAACGAAGAGGAGTATGCAGAAATAGTAAAAACACTGAAGGGTGCACTGGAGGAAATCAATACGTTCAGATCTGAAGAGGGTGCCGTGCTCGAAAGAGATTTTATAGAGCGCATAAAGGAGTTGGAAAACCTGTTGAACCAGGTTATCGAAATGGATCCCGATAGGCAAGCAACCATTCGAGAGCGTTTGGAAAAAGCGGTCCAAGATGTAAAGGTAGAAGTTGATGCCAACCGTTTTGAACAAGAGTTGATCTATTACTTGGAGAAGTATGATATTACCGAGGAAAAAGTACGTTTGGCAAATCACTTGGATTATTTCACAAAAACCTTACGGTCAGATGACAGTAATGGTAAAAAGTTAGGTTTTATTTCGCAGGAAATAGGCAGGGAAATCAACACTATTGGATCTAAGGCCAATTTTGCTCCAATGCAACAATTAGTAGTGCAGATGAAAGACGAGCTGGAAAAAATAAAGGAACAGATGCTAAACGTACTTTAGTGTAATTACCGGTAAGCATTAAAAACTATAAGATTAAGAATTATGGAAGGTGGCAAACTTATAATTTTTTCAGCACCGTCGGGTAGCGGTAAGACTACTATTGTTCGTCATCTTTTACAATGTCCTGAGTTAAATTTAGCATTTTCTGTATCTGCAACTTCCAGACCTAGAAGAGGAAAGGAAAAAAATAAAGAGCATTATTACTTCATGTCGGTTTCCGAGTTCAAGCAGCATATAAAGAATGATGATTTTTTGGAATGGGAAGAAGTATACCGTGATAATTTTTATGGTACCTTAAAGAGTGAAGTAGAGCGGTTATGGGCAGAAGGGAAGAACGTAATTTTTGATATTGATGTGGTAGGCGGACTGCGTATTAAAAAGAAATTTCCAGAACAGACCTTAGCTGTATTTGTGAAGCCACCAAGCGTAGACGAGCTTAAAATTCGATTAAAGAAGCGAAGTACGGAGAGTGACGATAAAATTAATATGCGTATCGCCAAGGCTTCGGTTGAATTGGCCACAGCACCTCAGTTCGATAAGATAATCAAAAACTATGATTTGGATATTGCCCTAAAGGAAGCGGAAGTGTTGGTAGCAGCTTTTATTGGTAGCCGAAACCAAGATCGGTAATGAAAAAGGTAGGTCTTTATTTTGGGACATTTAACCCCATTCATATTGGCCATATGATTATTGCGAACCATATGGTAGAGTTTTCCGACCTAGATGAGGTTTGGTTTGTAGTTACGCCACAAAGCCCGTTTAAAGTCAAAAAAACGCTTTTAGACAATAATCACCGGTATCAGATGGTATTGGAGGCTACACAAGACTATCCAAAGTTAAAACCAAATACCATAGAATTTAATTTACCGCAGCCAAACTACACTGTCAACACCCTTGTAAATCTATCGGAGAAATACCCAGAAGGACATCAATTCTGCCTCATCATGGGGGAGGATAATCTAAAGACTTTTCATAAATGGAAGAATTACGAAGCCATTTTGGAGCATTATGAGCTTTTTGTATACCCAAGACTTTCCGAAGGAGAAATACCCCATCGTTTTAAAGATCATGAGCGTATCCATAAGGTAGATGCGCCAATCATAGAAATCTCATCTACATTTATTCGAAGGGAATACAAAAAGGGTAAAAATATCCGGCCCCTATTACCAGATACCGTTTGGAAGTATATGGATGAGATGAATTTTTATCGTTAAGTGCTTAGTCCAAATCGGTAGCTTCGGTCAATACATCCGTTGCCAAATAAACGTCCCCCTTATTATAATACCAAGTCCTAGTTTTTGGTATTTTGATATTGCTTACTTCCATCGTATCTGTCAAGAGTATGTATTCTCCATCATTTTTAGCTTCTTCATGGAAAAACTGATAGACTTCCATAGCATAGCTTTTTGGGTCAAAGTAAAAGTACCAAGTATCTTTTCCTACAGCTTCATCATAATCGACCTTTAAAACTAGGTATTCCTTATTTTTAAAGGTTTTTCGTTCCACTTTTTCATAGATGTTAGTTCCTGGGTCTTTCAATTTCATTGGTAGGCCATAGAGATAGGTATAGTAATCTCGCATCATCTTAGCTCTGTCACAAGTGAGTCGCAAACTGTCCTGTACCCCCTTTGCGATATCGGTACTTCCATTGTACATTAACGTACAGGTTTCTTTGTCTAGAATAGATGTTGTTGTAATCCCATCTTTTTGTACGGTGGAGCTATAGAATTGTGAAGGAAGATTTAATTTGATTTTTGTAGTGCGTTCGGTCGATTTTGGCTTATTCATTTTTACCGTTAGGCTTGCCTTGAACGTACTCCAGTTATCGTTGGGGTCATGATGGGCTATTGCTTTTTCAAGAAGCGTATTTCCTGTCAATTCCTGTGCATGCGCAGAAAACCCTGTAATCAAAGAAAACCCTGCACATAGTAAAAGGATAAATGCCTTAGGTGTTCGTGTATTTGTCATAGGTTTCAATTAAATTCATTGTGGCTTGCAGTAAATCTTTGGTTTCCAATAAAAGGCTAAAATAAAGCGCCGTATTTTTTGGGCTGGATTCGTCTGCTCTTGTGCGTTCTACTTGCTTCGCGATTTTCTGATCTAATTTTTCCAATAGCGTTGTCTTTTCCATAAGCAGTGGAGTAAGTTTATGGAACTCTTTGGATTCGAAAATAGACTGTAGATTGGAAAATACGTCAGAGATGTATTGTCCAGTTTCCTTAAGGTCTTTTAACTGATTAAACCGTAGTTTTTTATGATTGTTGTTTACATGCTTATAACTGGCTTTAGAAATGTATTCTAAAGACTGTGTCATATCTTGTAAGTAGCTCAATGCAGTAATATAAAAATTACTGGCGCCAACACTCGATTCATCTAAGTTTTTAATAAAATAAAAGATGTTGTCTCGAAGTTCCTCGACCTCATTATTGAGTTTAGAAATACCTTTTTTACCCTTTTTTAATGTATCTATATCATGCTTGGCTAAACCGTCTATGCTTTGGGAATATATTTTATCGCCCCTTTTCATGGAGAGGGCAACATTGGTAGCGCTCTCAGCAATAAGATCTATTATGGTATTGCTCTCTGCTTTTTGTAGTTTTTCTTCGAGGATGGTCTCTTTCATTTTCTTGGTGTGTGAAAGGTAGTTTTTGCCGATTAGGACAAACGCTAAGACCAGTAAAATTATAACAGCGGTTATTCCTCCTAAATAAATCAGATAAGCAATAATTGCAGCGGCTGTAAAAGCACTAAAAGCAGTAAAGAACCATCCGCCTATGACGTTGAGTACTCCAGCAACTCTATAAACAGCACTTTCTGGTCCCCACGCCCTATCTGCCAATGATGTTCCCATAGCTACCATAAAGGTAACGTAGGTCGTTGACAATGGTAGTTTCATAGAAGTGGCCATCGAAATAAGAACACTTGCTACCATTAGGTTTACGGAGGCCCTTACCAAATCAAAAGAAGGTAGGTCCTTTACCTTGCTTTTAGGAATGTATACATAAGGCTTTTCAAATTGTATATCAACCTTTTCGCTAATACTTTTAGGGATTAGTCCGCTGAGGCTTTCGGAAGCTTTGATTGTCAATTTCACAATTTGTCTAGACAAAAAATTAGGCTGAAATCGTTCGTCGCCTTCATCCTGTCTGGAAAGATCTACGCTAGTTTTTACTACGTTTTTAGCTTTGGAAGAGAACCATAAAGTAACAACCATGATAATACCTGAAGCAAGTAGAAGGTACGTGGGTGTCTGTACCGAAGTAGCTAAACCGCTCATATTAAATTCTGATGCCAATATACCTGAGGCTTTCCAGCTGGTAAAAGACTCCAATGCTGCCAACGGAACACCGATAAAATTTACTAGGTCGTTTCCTGCAAAGGCCATCGCCAGGGCAAACGTTCCCATAATAATGATTATCTTATATATATTCCAAGAGAAGGCTTTGGTTACCAAATAGGAAAGTAACGACCAAAACACAAAATTTCCAAAGATAAATAGCCCTGGTTGTAAAGCGATAAATTCAGTAATTTCTGGCGGTAGGATAGAGGTTCCTTTAAGCCCCTTGATTAAAATGAAATATACTATAGAGGTAATTGCCAACCCCCCAAAAATAGCACCTACCCATTTGGCCTTATCTTCAAATTTGAAAGAAATAAGTATCCGTGATACAAATTGCACCAAAGCCCCTATCGTAAATGCCACCACCACCGAGAGTAATATACCTAGAATGATTTCTGTCGCTTTCTCAGTGTTTATGTAGTCACCTAATTCCGTAATACTACCATCAGCTGTGTATATTTTTACGAATGAGATAGCCACTGCGGCACCCAATAGTTCAAAAACAATGGAAACTGTAGTGGATGTAGGCATTCCCAGTGTATTAAAAAAATCTAGCAAGAGAATATCGGTAATCATTACAGCCATAAAGACAATCATGATTTCTGCAAAAACAAACTGTTCAGGATTAAAGATTCCTTTTCTTGCCACTTCCATCATTCCACTAGAAGAGACCGCCCCGAAAGCAATACCTACGCTGGCAACGATCATAATAGTTCTAAACGAAACCGCTTTTGAGCCAATGGCAGAATTTAAAAAATTTACCGCATCGTTGCTAACACCTACAACAAGGTCGGTAACAGCCAAAATGGCCAAAGCAATTATCATAAAAACATAGATATTCTCTCCCATCGATCAAAAAAATAAAGCAAAAGTGAGATTATAATTTATCACTTAGGTTAAAATAAGGTTATGAAGTAAAAGTGTTCCATAAATGAGCAATCACAATGTATTCTCATTTTGGCTGAAAGTACTAATTTTTTTTGTGGAGAATAAGTGGTTTTCCAAAGAAATTACTTTCAAAGTAGGGTGTTAAAGTAATTTGTCCGATTATTTCCGAAGAACGGGATCCTTTGATGCCTCTTGGGCCACTTCTTTGCTTGCTATAACAGCATCCGATGGTAATTGAAAGGTTTTGGCCCGCAGCGATTTTAAAATATCTAAACGCTCCCCTACCGTTATCGAAACTAGGACTTCCAATTGCTCATACCCTAAAAAATTCACTTGAAGAATATAATCACCTGGGGTTATGTCTGTGATTTCAAAATTTCCGTTAAAGTTGGTTTGTGTGCTCCAAGTTGTACCTTTTAGCCCAACGTTAGCCATTAACAAAGGTTCATTGTAAAGCTCAGCATCTAAAATTTTTCCACCTAGTGAACCTGAATTCTGTGCTTCCAAGGAAAAGGAAAGACCAACTATTATAAACAATAAGCAGTATTTCATTCAGTCTACTTTTATTTTAATACAAAGAAACTTAGACAAGGTTAAGTTATGGTTAACCAAGGGTTATTTATATATGTTGTAAAGGTTAATATTAGGTTTCGTGCTTTTGAACAAAGGGTATTTAACATAGTCATAAAGGTCAAAAAATGTATCTTGCAGTTCTTAAAAGAAACGCATGAATTGGGAACAATTACTTTCTTTACGCAGAAGCGGGGACACTAACAAAAGACTAAGGAACGAGCAGGACGAGACACGTTTGGGTTTTGATGTGGACTATGACCGAATCATTTTTTCGTCAGCTTTTAGGAGTCTTCAAGACAAAACGCAGGTTATACCACTTTCTAAGACGGATTTTGTTCATACACGTTTGACGCATAGTTTAGAGGTTTCCGTGGTAGGAAGAAGTTTGGGTAGACTCGCAGGGAAGAAAATTTTGGAAAAGCATCCATATCTTAAGGAAGTGCATGGTTATCAATTTAATGATTTTGGAGCTATCGTTGCGGCAGCAGCGCTATCTCATGATATAGGTAACCCACCTTTTGGCCATAGCGGAGAAAAATCTATTGGAGAATATTTCAAATCTGGAAATGGTGCGATTTTCAAAGATGAACTTAGCGCCAAAGAATACCAGGATATTGTTGATTTTGAAGGTAATGCCAACGGGTTTAAGTTAATGACGCAAGATAAGGAAGGAGTATCAGGGGGGCTCCGTTTAAGCTATGCTACCCTTGGTGCATTCATGAAGTACCCTAAGGAGTCCCTACCCAAAAAACCTACAAAACATATAGCCGATAAGAAATTCGGGTTTTTCCAAACGGAAAAGGAAAGGTTTCAAAATGTGGCATTGGATTTAGGTTTAAAACAAATCTCAATGGGAACTTCCGTTTCTTTTGCAAGACATCCACTTACTTTTTTGGTTGAGGCAGCCGATGATATTTGTTATACGATTATCGATTTTGAGGACGGTATCAATCTTGGTCTTATATCTGAGGATTATGCGCTAGAGTATCTTATTAAACTGGTAAAGGATAGTATTAACACAAAAAAATACCATTCATTGGCCTATAAAGAAGATAGGTTAAGCTATCTCCGTGCACTCGCTATAAACACCCTAATAAAAGACGCTGTGTCTATATTCATGGAGAACGAGACTGCGATTCTTGACGGTGATTTTCATGTGTCTCTAATGGATAAAAGCAGATACGATGCGCAGATTAAGGATATAATAGATTTAAGCGTGCGGAATATTTATCAAGCGCAGGAAGTAGTCGAAAAAGAAATTGCCGGGTATACCATTATAGCCGATATTCTAGATGTGTATATAAGTGCATTAGTAAAAAAGAAGCAGGATGAGGCATCAAATTACCATGACTTAATTTTACAAACACTGCCCGAATTTTACAGACGTACAAATATATCGCTATATCAGGTTTTGTTGAATACCTGTTGTTATGTTGCCAGTTTGTCCGACAGTTCTGCAGTACACATTCATAACAAAATTAAAGGAAGGCAGCTTTAAAAGTCGTAGGCAATACCAATGCCCAATACCTGTTTGAATTGGAGCCTTGGCTTACCTTGATCTGTTATAATTCCGTTAGCATCCTTTACTTCATCAAACAAAATATCATCATCATAAATAAGGTGGGTCCCAATGGTAGTGAGTATGTACTTGTTTACTTTAAACCTTACATTTAGTTCCCAGTCTACATCTACATTTCCAAAGCTTGCTAAGTAATCCGTATAGAGGTTTAGCCTACTTCTTACATTTACATTTTCGGCAATATCCCATTCAAAATTATTTGTGATAAGAAAACCGAGCTCCAAAAAATGATTTTCTCCTTCTTGGATAATAGTGTTATTGCTATCTCTCTGGGCTGCTTTTACACCGAACGCCCCGCTATCCGCTAAACGTTGATCGAGGACAAAGGTAGACTTTTGAGTAAGTGGAGATAGATACAGGTTAAATTTTTGATTTTCACTTATATAGGAGGTTCCCGCTCCTAAGAAAAAATATCCAGGTGCCATAAAACGTGATATTGGTGTTTCCCTGTCGGGATATTTGTACCCGTTGGAAAACTGGGTATTAAAGTTGAGTTGTACCGAGTAATACCAATTGCTAATGGTGTCCCTCCTGTACCCAAGGTTAGAGTTTAATCTAATAACGTCTTCTGTTTTACGCAGTTGCCTGCCTTCTTGGGCATTGAGGCCATATCTAAGGTCTAGGTTGTTGTCCCATTTAAAATATCTGAATTTATAATTGCGAACGAATTTGAAAAAACTTAATCCACTAATAGCGTTATCACCACCGGCGTTCCAATTTACGAATGCAGCTTCACTTAAGTTAAGGCCAAACGTATTCTCGATTGTCCAAAAGGAAGGAACTCTAAATCTATAGTATTTGTCTTTTAGAGGTTTTGTTTTTTTAAAGGAAATAACAGGATTCGTAAGATTTACGCCTCTCGGAATATATTTTATTTTTGTCTGTGTCTTTCTAATTACAATAGTATCTGTAACCGTGGTATCTATAACCGTAGTATCTAAAATCATAGTATCCCTTACTATTGGTGTTGGAATGGAATCTTGGCTAGATACTGAGGTCGATGCCATTATTAAGACAAGGCTTAACACAATTTGATAACATGTTAACGGTCTTCTCATAAAATTTCTTGGATATACGATTTTATACTATCCTTGTCCAAACCTGCTATTTTATACAAGTCCTTTACCGGGCCATGGGTAATAAATAGATCTGGAATACCGAATATCTTCACATTCATATTGATGTTCACCTCGTTGATAAATTCAATAACCGAGCTTCCAAAACCACCCGAAATGCACCCGTCCTCTATAGTGATTATATGTTCGTAATTTGCGAAAATACCCCTTAGTCTAATTTTATCCAAAGGTTTTATAAACGGAAAATCATAATGCCCAATGCTGGTATCATCTTTAAATTCACTTATAATTTCAGAAATCATATTGCCAATAGCGCCTGTGCTAAGTATGGCAATTTTCCTCCCATTTTTCAGCTCAAATGATTCGCCTATTTCTAACTTGGTGTATGGTTTTTCCCAATCTAACAAAACACCTCTACCCCTAGGGTATCGTATCGCAATAGGTTGATTTAGGCCAAGTTGTGCCGTGTACATGATATCCCTCAGCTGAATTTCATTTCTGGGAGCAAAAACAATAAGATTGGGAATACAGCGTAAATAGGCGATATCAAAAACACCATGATGCGTTGGGCCGTCCTCTCCCACAAGACCAGCGCGGTCCAAACAAAAAATGACCGGTAAGTTTTGCAGGGCCACATCATGGATAACTTGGTCATAGGCCCTTTGTAAAAAGGTGGAGTAGATGTTGCAATACGGAATCATCCCTTCTGCTGCCATACCAGCCGCAAGGGTGACTGCATGTTGTTCTGCAATACCTACATCAAAAGCACGGTCTGGAAAGATATCCATCATGTAGCGCAAGGAACTTCCAGTAGGCATGGCAGGGGTAATTCCTATTATCTTATCGTTTTTATGTGCTAAGTCTACAATGGTTTTTCCAAAAACATCCTGAAATTTTGGAGGTTGCGGCACTTGCGATTTTTTTTGTAACTCGCCCGTTGATTTATCAAATTTTCCGGGAGCATGGTAGACTACTTGATTTTCCTCTGCTTTTTGAAGGCCTTTACCTTTCGTGGTAATGATGTGTAATAGTTTTGGTCCGGAAACCAACTTCAAACGTCCCAATTCCCTAACTAGTGTGTTTATATCGTGCCCGTCTATTGGTCCGGAATAGGCTAGGTTCAAGCACTCAAAAATATTTTCCTCTTTTGCCGTCCCTTTTTTTACATTGGTCAAGTATTTCTTGAGTGCTCCAACGCTGGGGTCAATGCCAATGGCGTTATCGTTTAGGATAATGAGGATATTTGTATCGGTAACCCCGGCGTGGTTTAATCCTTCAAAAGCCATTCCGCTTGCAATAGAAGCGTCTCCAATAACCGCAATGTGTTGTCGTTTTGTATCTCCATTTAATTTAGATGCTATGGCCATTCCTAAAATAGCTGAAATAGAGGTGGAGCTATGCCCTGTACCAAAATTGTCGTATACACTTTCTTCACGTTTTGGAAAACCACTAAGTCCGTTAAGTTGTCTGTTGGTTTCAAAAACAGTTTTACGACCCGTTAGTATTTTATGCCCGTAAGCTTGGTGACCAACATCCCATATAAGACGATCTTCTGGGGTGTTAAATACGAAATGTAGTGCAATGGTGAGCTCTACAACACCCAAACTCGCCCCCAAATGGCCTTCTTTCGTTGAGACAACATCAATTATAAACTCTCTGAGTTCCCTAGCGAGCTCTTGGAGCTCTAGGTCACTAAGTTTTTTAATGTCCTTGGGTGAATAGATATGGTCTAAAAGACTGCTCACAGAGGTATAATATGCAGTAAAAATACTTCTTTTAAAAAGTTAAACAATTGTTTTCATCCTATCTTCTTAATTTTAGCATTATTCGAAATTTAAAAATAGATATGATACTTCCCTATGATGACACTTATTTCATGAAAAAAGCATTACAAGAGGCGGAATATGCTTTTGAGCGGGGAGAAATTCCCGTGGGTGCCGTAATCGTAATCCAGGATCGTATCATTGCCAGGGGTCATAACCTAACGGAACAATTGAACGATGTTACCGCCCATGCCGAGATGCAGGCCGTTACGGCCGCGGCCAATTTTTTAGGGGGTAAATATTTAAAAGGTTGCACCCTTTATGTGACTCTGGAACCCTGTCAAATGTGTGCCGGTGCGCTGTATTGGAGCCAGATAGATAAAATTGTATTCGCCGCAAGCGATACCAAACGCGGATGTGGGGTTATGGGTACGCAGTTACATCCCAAGACCAAGATTTTAGGAGGGGTTTTGGAAAATGAGGCGGCCGATATGTTAAGGCGCTTTTTTGAAAAGAGAAGGGAATGAGGTTTTGTTCGAATTCAACTTTTAATAATTAGCGAATGCTTAGGGCTGTTACCTGTTTTATATGATTTTTTAAAGATGATGTGCTGGGTAATCAGTGAGCAATATGACCTGAGTCTTTAGGGATTATTGCCCATTTAGTAACACAACAAAAAACCACGCAAAAGCGTGGTTTGGTTTAATTCACGGTCGATAAAGGTTACATCAGCTTTACTTCTGAAGCTACGATGCCCTTTTTGCCTTCTACGATAACATATTCCACTTTGTCCCCGTCGTTAAGTTCTACCCCGTTAAGGGCGGTGGCATGTACAAAAATATCTTTTCCCGTGTTGTCATTGGTAATAAAGCCATATCCTTTGGCTCTATTGTAAAATTTAACCGTGCCAGTCATGCGAGTGTAAATTAAAAATCAATATCCTAAATTATGTTATTTTCAGCTATAATTTATATAATTTGATTTTTTTTAAATCCAAACTACTGGTTTTCAGGCTTCTTAGGTGGTTTACCCTGCATTTTTCGCACGTTTTCCTCATTGAGCATATAATCCTCCCATTTTCTAGTTTTACTCTCTTTGTATAAAAAGAGGGGCATGGCGATAAGGAAAAGTGCTAGTGTTCCAAAACCTATGTACTTATGGGCAAGTGCTTGTTCTTCCGTGTTCAAGGTATATCCGTAGATTATGGAAGCAAAAGATCCAATGACAATCAGTATTATAAAATGTTTCAATTTCATCTAACAAAGTTAAAGAAAGCAGACGGAATGTTTAAAAACGGTTATATGACTTGAGTTGGTCATTTGCGCCTACTCTTTCTAGGATGCCTACCACCCTTACGCTTTTTCGATTTGGTCCATTTGTCCATCAGGGGTATCAAAACAAATACCGCAATCATGATAATTATGGTAAAAAGTAGGTAATAGTTCATTAGCGTCTTCCTCCTAAATTCACTTTCAATTGCTTAAAGTTACAAAATTGGGAATAGTGCCGGAATTTCAATTGAAAATATAATTTTGACGTACTAAGTGGCTAGATTTGTTGATATATCCCAATAATTAATAAGCCAATACAGCATCAATTCCCTGTAAAATTGATAAGTTCCTTGCGATAGGCGGTAAGCAGTTTGGATTTGGAAACGAAACCTAAATACGTCCCTTTTTTGATAACTGGCAGGTTCCAAGCACCGCTTTTTTGAAATTTGGACATGACCGTTTCCATGCTGTCTTCTCCATAGAAAATAAGGTCCGGTGGTTGGTGCATAAAGGTGTTAACCGTTGTGGTGTCGTAAAGTGCAGTATCAAACATAAACTCCCGGATGTCGTCCAATAGAACAATACCCACCAACACATTTTCATGATTCACAACTGGGTACAGGTTGCGTGTAGACTTGGAGACCGATGCGTGCAGCATTTCGCCCAGGGTCATCTCTGGAATTATGGTTTTAAAATCCTGTTCGATTACGTCATCCAGTTGCATTACGGTCAGTACATTTTTATCCTTGTCATGTGTGAGTAAAGCCCCTTGCTCCGCCAATTCCCTAGTGTATATCGAATGGTCCAAAATGTTCTTGGTAATTAGGTAGGATATAGCTGCCGTTATCATAAGAGGCACAAAAAGTTCATAGCCACCTGTAATTTCGGCAATAAGGAATATAGCGGTCAAGGGTGCATGGAGCACTCCTGCGATAAGACCTGCCATGCCTATGAGGGTAAAATTACTTTCAGACACTTCAAATCCGAAGCCTATGTTATTAATAACTTTAGCTAACACATTTCCAAGCGCACTACCCATGACCATGGTAGGGATAAATATCCCACCTGCACCACCGGCGGCAAAGGTCGTGGTCATGGCAACGGCTTTAAAAATGGTAAGACCGAAAAGCAGGGCAATGACCACCCAGATATTGCTCATGTAATCATCAAAGGGAGTACTCCCTAGGGCTCTAATATGGTCGCCTTTGAGCAGGTTGTTGATGAACCCAAAGCCTTCCCCGTAGAGCGGAGGAATAAAATAAAGCATAATCCCAATGGCGAGTCCGCCTACCAAAAGACGGTATTTCGGACTTTTTAAAGGTTCGAATAATTTGAAAATACCAAAGTACATTTTCGTAAAATAGACCGATGCAATGGCCGTGCCGATACCCAATATGATATAAAATAGCGTATCGTTTACCTCAAAATTATCGGCTAGCGAAAAATTGAAGAGCACTTCGTTCCCTAAAAAGAAGTAGGAGGTGAGCACCCCGGATATGGATGCTAGTAAAAGGGGCAGCATGGATACCATCGTAAAATCCATACTGAACACTTCCACAGCAAAAATGATGGCGGCAATAGGGGCTTGGAAAATGGACGAGATTGCCCCTGCCGATGCACAGGCGATTAGAAGGTTTCGTGTTTTGGCGTTCACGTGCAGCAATCGCCCTAAATTGGAACTTATGGCAGAACCAGATGCGACTGCTGGCCCTAATAGTCCTACCGAACCACCAAAACCAACCGTTAAGGGCGCGGTAATCAAAGGGGTGTAGATTTTCTTTAGGGTAATGACCCCTTTCTTTTTGGACAGGGCGAACAAAATGGAGGAAATGGCATGTTCCAGCTTTTCCTTGTGGACAAATTTCACATAGAGATAGACCAGGGTTAGCCCTATGATAGGAAGAATAAAATAGAGTTGATTTCCCGATATAGTAATACCGTTCTCTAGGAAGGATTCTATAAAATAGGTAAGGTTCTTTAGGGTTACCGCCGCCAAACCGGCAAGTAAACCCACAACCACCGCCATAATATGCGTAAAGGTCTTGTTGGAGATATTCTTATACCGCCATTTTATGAATTTGGTAAAGAGTTTTTGTTGTTGGGTAGGCATGAACCGTTTTTGCTCGTTAATCGAGATTTAAATTCTCCGACGATTGGGTCGGAATTTTATATAAAACTCCTTTAAATGCCTCGCGGGCCTGTCCCGAGGTATTTTGTTAGATTAAAAGTATAAAAAATAGGGTTCACCAATGATTTTAATAGCCTAATTCGTAATGGAATCTTTAAAATCCGTCAAATCTTCCATGTAAATCTGCCGTAAGGTTTCTACATAAGGGCGATTGTTAGAATATCCCTGCTGGAAATCTTCTATAGCATCATTTACTAGTGCTAAAGCTTCTAAGTTGAGACCTTGTTCCTGTAGGATAAGTGCTTTATAATACTTGCTATCCGCAGTTTGCGTAAAGTATTGGATGGCTCTGTTGAAATCCGCCAGAGCCATTTCATTATTCCCGGATTCATAGTAGGCAATGCCTCGGTATAAAAAAGCCTCCAATTCCACCCAGTCCTCTCCAGTATCGTTCGTTTCTTTATTGATGTGTTTATCCCAAAAAGCGATGGAATTTTCGTAATCTTTTAATCCTAAATAGGCAATGCCGCGCCAGAAATCTACGCTGTGCCCTTGAGGGTAATCCAAATAGGGTGTTAAGGTATCGGATGCGTTGAAATCTGCAATGGCTCTCTTGTAATCTCTATAGAACCAGAGGTAATTATAACCACGATACGGTTGCCATCTAATTGAGTCATATTCAACCGCTTTTTTTATCCATTTCTCCCATTTGTGGGGAATACCTCTTTTCAGGTATGGGATAGATAGTTCTCGGTATGCCTCAGCGTTCGTACTGTCTAATTCTGCGATATATGCAAAAGCATTCATACAGGTTGGCGTACCTTGGTAATTGGCGTGTTTGCCAAATTCCATAGCATTGGCTATTTTATCTTCTCTGTTTTTACAAGAAAATAATAATGAGGTTAAAAGAATACTAAGGAATAATTTCCGTGATTTTCCCATCTTCAATTCGGTATGATATGTACATGTAGGAATCCACTTTGTTTCCATTTATAATATTTGGGTTCCATTTTTTTAAGGATAAAGTAAGTTTTAATAGTTCTTTTGTTAGCTGAGGGTCAAACTTTTTTGGAACCAGATTTAAATCGTTTTCATAAACCACATATCTTCCGGTTTCCCCTTCACAATTAATTACAAAGCGTATGTTTAGATAGCCCGAATCCGTATAATTTTTAGTATTGAAATTATTAACGATAAACTTTCGGAGTCCGTTTTTTCCATCGCTATACCTGGCTCTTTCTGGGTTGTAGTAGTCGAAAATATATTCCCCGCAGGTTTTAAAATTCTTGGAAAGTATAGTCGTGTCAGAATCGATATAAGCTATGCGTTGAGTATATCTATCGGTAGACGGAACATACCTTTCGTGATAGGAATACCATGAATAAAAATAAATACCGCCGAGTAGTAAGCCTATACCCAAAACACTAAAAAGCACTATTTTAACCCACTTTTTCATCCCTCTAAAAATAGCTAAATTTCTGATTGGATCTATTAATCGTTCGAAATGACTACAATTTCTGATTGCTTTTCGCTACGGGTTAAGCACTTTACCATATAGCTTGCAACAGCCTTACGCGATATCAATAAGTTCGGTTTTGGACTATTGTTTTCACTTTGCCTTATACAAAGGTTTTGGTTGAAATTGGTTAGTCCAACAGGTCTCACGATGGTATAGTTGAGTTTGGATTGTATCAAAAGTTCCTCTTGGCGTTCATGGTCCAAGTAGGCGTATTTTATGTTGCTGTAATCAATGGTCCACCGGAACCAAAAAGGAATATCCTTTCGAGAATCGCCTACGCCCCATGCCGAGCAGAGGATGACCTTCTCTAGCTTATTTTCAATAGCAACATCAACAACGGCGGACATGGTATCCGACATAAAAGTCTTCGGCGTACGGAGCGGGGACCACGGAAAATCCGATGTTCGTGAAATATTCAATACGCTGATGATGGCTTGGCAGCTTTTTATCGCGCTTTGTAAATCGGAAGCATTTCTAGGGTCGCCATCAAAAATAGACAAATGCTGTTGAGGTATTAGTCGCTCTGGATTAAGTACCAAGCAGGAAACCTGATACCCTTGTTCCAGTGCATGTTCCAAAACTTGTTTTCCCGTTCTCCCCGTGGCACCCAGTAGTAGAATGTTCATCGTTTAAAGGTAGGGATTTGGTTGTTTTGGAAGTAATTAGACCTGTCAGGTTTTAAAAAACTGACAGGTCTACAACATTTAAACCAGAAACCGGAAACCAGAAACACTTTCTAGATATCCAACTTTAAGTTTAATTCCTTAAGCTGTGAATCATCAATAGGGGCTGGAGCGTCTATCATCACATCACGACCACTATTATTCTTAGGAAATGCGATAAAGTCTCGAATGGTTTCCTGTCCGCCTAAAATAGCGACCAATCTATCTAACCCAAATGCAATGCCGCCATGTGGTGGTGCACCGTACTGGAAGGCATCCATTAGGAAGCCAAATTGCGCTTTTGCCTCTTCTGGGGTAAAACCTAAATGCTTGAACATCGTCGCTTGGGTTTCCTTATCATGAATACGAATAGAGCCACCGCCAATTTCATTACCGTTCAGAACTAAATCATAGGCATTGGCGCGTACCGCTGCGGGATCTGTATCCAATAATTCTAATTGTCCCGGTTTTGGCGATGTAAACGGGTGGTGCATAGCATGGTAATGACCCGTTTCCTCATCCAATTCCAATAATGGAAAGTCTATAACCCACAAAGGGGCAAATTCCGTATTTTTTCGTAGGCCTAATCTTGTCGCTAGTTCCATACGTAGGGCGCTCAATTGCGCTCTCACTTTATTCGCGTCCCCGGATAATACGCAGACTAAATCGCCAGGTTTAGCTCCTGTAGCTTCTGCCCATTTGGCCAAATCTTCTTGGTCATAAAATTTATCGACCGAAGACTTAAAGCTTCCGTCTTCGTTATACCGGCAGTACACCATACCTAAAGCACCAATTTGTGGTCGCTTTACCCAATCTATCAGTTTATCAATTTCCTTGCGGGTATAGGTGTTGGCACCAGGTACAGCGATACCTACAACTAATTCGGCAGTATTGAACACATTAAATTCCTTGTGTTGAGCCACTGCATTTAATTCCCCGAATTCCATCCCAAAACGAATATCCGGTTTGTCATTGCCATATTTTGCCATCGCCTCATCGTAGGTCATTCTTGGGAAATTGTCGACTTCTATTCCTTTTATGGTTTTCAGAAGATGTTTGGTAAGCCCTTCAAAAGCATTAAGAATATCTTCTTGCTCCACAAAAGCCATTTCACAGTCTATCTGAGTAAACTCAGGTTGCCGGTCTGCGCGAAGGTCCTCATCCCTAAAACATTTTACGATCTGAAAATACTTGTCCAATCCGCCTACCATAAGCAATTGCTTAAAGGTCTGTGGGGATTGTGGTAGGGCGTAAAATTGTCCTTCGTTCATGCGGCTGGGCACTACAAAGTCACGTGCGCCCTCTGGGGTCGATTTAATTAAATAGGGAGTCTCCACCTCAATAAATCCTTCGTCGGAAAGATACTTACGAACCTCCATGGCTACCTTGCTCCTAAAAATAAGATTCTCCTTAACTGGATTTCTACGGATATCCAGATAGCGGTATTTCATTCGTAGGTCCTCGCCGCCATCCGTTTCGTTTTCAATTGTAAAAGGCGGGGTTTTGGAGGTGTTCAGAATTACTAGATCTTCTACGAGTACTTCTATATTTCCCGTTGGGATGTTCGGATTTTTGGAGGCTCGCTCTATTACCTTGCCTTTTATCTGTATCACAAATTCACGACCAAGGTTTCGTGCTTTCTCTAATATCTCCGGAGAGGTTCTATCTGCATCGAATACCAATTGGGTAATGCCATAGCGATCACGAAGATCTACCCAGACCACAAAACCTTTGTCCCGGGTTTTGGATACCCATCCGGATAAGGTAACGGTTGTTTCTATTTGTGATTCTCTTAACTCTCCGCAGGAATGACTTCTGTACATGGTCTGTTGTTTAATTACGGCGCAAATTTAAGAAGTCTTATCCATTAAAAATGAAAATACTAGAGGGCTTTTGTGAGTGTTTATAGGATGTAGGCAGACAAATGTTAAGATATTAATATGCTCAATATCAATTAATTACACTTTTAATGTAAAGTTAATGTAAATAAAAAGTTACCTAAAGATTGATTTAACTTAAAATAATTCTATATTTGTAACGTTAATGTAAAGTACTGGTAGTAAATTAAAAAAGGTAGTTATGAAAAAATTGATGATGATTTTGGTGATGGCGTTCACTTTTGGAGCAGTGGCTCAAGATGTAGAACCGAAGTTCGAGAAGGAAGGTAATAAAGTGAAAGCAACCTATTTTCATGCCAATGGCGAAATAGCACAACAGGGTTATTTTATGAACGAAAAGCTAGATGGCGAATGGAAAATGTTCAA
>CAYGUY010000018.1:0-3636 GCA_964353165.1 uncultured Maribacter sp. | reverse complement strand
TACATTCTTTCTATTTAAGAACAGATTCTGTCTAGGATGCAATAAAATAAACCTTTCTAGCTTGGTGAAAATGGTATACTAGCTAGAAAGGTTTTTTTTGTGACGGCACGATGTTAAGCTGTAACTAAGCTGCTGTTTCCAATGATTCTTCTGGGGTATCCGATTTATTTCCGCTACCTCTAATTCCCGTTTTTATTCGGTAAACGATGTTAAATAAGACCGGTACAATAATCAAGGTTAGGAAGGTGGCAACGATCAATCCAAAAATAACGGTCCAAGCCAAGGGTCCCCAGAAAATTACATTATCCCCACCCATATAAATTTTTGGGTCAAAATTGGTAAACAAGGAAAAGAAATCGATGTTGAGTCCTATTGCTAAAGGTATCAATCCAAGAACTGTGGTAATTGCCGTAAGGATTACAGGACGCAATCTTGCTTTTCCACTTTTTATAATGATATCTGTTGCCTGATCCATAGGTAATAAATCTTTGTCACTGAGGTCTAGTTTCACTTTTCTACGGTCAAGCAATATTTGCGTGTAATCTAACAATACCACCCCGTTATTTACAACAATACCCGCAAGTGAGATGATGCCCATCATGGTCATCAAAATGACAAAGGACCACCCCGTGATCATCAATCCGCCAAATACACCTATAAAACTTAGGAAGATGGCGATCATAATAATCAACGGTTTGGATATGCCCCCAAATTGAAAAATAAGGATGAGCATAATGAGTCCCAGACCAGAGAAAAAGGCGCCTATCAAAAATGCCATTTGCTTGTTCTGTTCCTCTATCTCGCCTGTGTAATCTACTTTTACGGTGTCTGGAATTCCGTCATAGTTTTCCATTACTTTTTTGATTTCCTCTACTACTAGAGCTGGATTACCACCGGCTTTTAGTCCGGAATATACGGTTACCACGCGGTTACCATTTCGATGTTTAATAGCACTATACCCAGAAGAATTTCTTTGACTCGCCACGGCAGAAACAGGAACTTCCTTGATTTTACCTGTTGCTGCATCCCTGAAAATGATATTTTGGTTGAACAATGCGTTTTTATCAAATCGAATATCCTCATTAAAGCGGACGTTGATATCGTAATCATCACCATCCAACTTGTAGACGCCAGCTTTTTCCCCAAACAAAGAACGTCTTAATTGTTGCCCTACCTGACCAACACCAACTCCCAGTTCGCCCGCTTTTTGACGGTCTACACTAACCTCCATAGAAGGTTTGCTCTTATTTACATTGATTTTTAGTTCTTCTATAAAAGCAATGTTTTTTGTATTGATAAAGTTTCGAATATTTTCGGCGGTACTGATCAGTTCATTATAGTCCTTTCCTTCCAACTCAATATTTACAGGATACCCCGGTGGAGGTCCGTCCGCATTTTTTTCGACAGAAATAGATACTCCAGGATAAATACCTGTTAGCGTTTCTTGAATTTCACCTCGTAATTTTTCGGTATCAAGTCCGTTTCTATATTTGTATTCCCGCATAGATACTGTAACCTTTCCACGATGTGGCATTTCTGCGGACGAACCTCCGTCCGTTTGCGGGTTGCCTGCACCTTCCCCAACTTGTGAAACAGCGGATTCTACCAAATAGTTGTTTCCGTTTGGGTCTTGGTACATATCGCGGTTTACCACATCGTATACGCGGTCCTCAATGGCTTTTGTAAGTGTGTTTGTCTTTGTGATAGAAGTACCTTCTGGGTATTCTATATACACATAGATTTCGTTGGGTGTATTTTCGGGGAAGAACTCGATTTTAGTTCTGCCCGAACCTACCGACATTCCAAACAGCATGAAAGTTGTTATTAGAAGAGCGAAAGTGACGCCAAAGTACCAATACACGTTCTTACCTTTTAGGGCATGTTCTATTCTTCTTTCATACCAATTTTCGAACTTTGGCATGGTGTTATTTTGAAATTTGTTCGCCCAATTTTTAATAGCATACTTGTAGGCCCAAAACAGTAAGGCGGTGAAGATCATTACCGTTCCCAAACCTCTCATAGCACCTCCAAATACTAAAATAAAAATACCAAAGCCACTGAGAATGGCGCTGATGCGAAACAGTTGTTTTTTAGTCAATTCCTTTTCTTCGGTATCCATAAATTGAGATACTAACATGGAGTTCATGAATATTGCTACGAACAACGAGGAACCCAGTACTACGGATAAGGTTATTGGGAAAAATATCATAAACTGACCAAAAATACCTGGCCAGAAAGCCAAAGGTACAAATGCAGCTACTGTGGTTACCGTAGAAATGATGATGGGCAGGGCAATTTCGCCTACTCCCTTTTTGGTAGCCTCGGTGCGGCTCATTCCTTCGCTCATTAAGCGGTATACGTTTTCTACTACTACAATACCGTTATCCACCAACATACCAAGTCCCATAATCATCCCAAAAAGGATCATGGTGTTCAAGGTATAGCCCAATAAGTTTAACACGGCGAACGAAATGAACATGGACATAGGAATCGCAAACCCAACAAACAGTGCGTTCCTAAAACCAAGGAAGAACATTAAAACGGTTACTACCAAGATGATTCCAAAAATGATGTTATTTACCAAATCGTCAACTTGGTTTAAGGTTCGGTCTGATGAATCATTGGCGATCGAAATGTTTAAATCTGCCGGATAGTAATTCGCTTGTGCTTTCTTTACTAGTTCTCTTATTTTTGTGGTAGCGGCAATGGTGTTTTTACCAGACCTTTTTTTAATATCCAACATCACTACACTCTCCCCAAATTCACGGGCGTAGGTAGTCTTTTCTTTTTCTTGAAAGTAAACGTTTGCAATATCCTTTAGATATACTGGGCCGTTATCTGACTTAACCACAAAATTATTAAGATCTTCTGGTTTTTCTATTTCTCCCAATACACGAATGGTACGCCGTTGCTCCGAGGTTTTAATATTACCTGCGGACATGGTCATATTTCCATTACTGATCGCGCCGATAACATCTTGAAAGTTAACTTTGGACGCCATCATTTTATAAACGTCTACCGCAACTTCTACTTCTTTTTTCTGGGCACCTCGAATGTCTACTTGTTTGATTTCGGGTAGGTTTTCTATCTCCTCCTCTAAGTATTCTGCAAATTCCTTCAATTTTTCTACCGGATAATCTCCAGTGAAATTCACGTTCATGATAGGAAAGGATTCCGCAAGGTTCAGGTCAAAAATATTAGGTTCTACTTTTGCGCCATTGAATGTGGGCCAGTCCTCGCTAGCTTTTTCCCCGTCAACCTCGTCCTTTACCTTTTGTTTGGCCTGCTCTACGGTAATGTCCTCATCAAATTCAACCGTAATGATAGAATAGTCCTCTTGCGAGGTAGATGTGGTTTCTACAACGTTACTCACATTTTTTAAACGGTCTTCCAGAGGGTCGGTCAATAAACGTTCAATATCCTCTGCGGTGTTACCGGGGTAAGGTGTGCTCACATATATTTTAGTTTCTACAATCTCTGGATAATCCTCCCTGGGCATGGATTGATAGCCTTGATACCCAATGATGAGGAACAAAACGATCATCACGTATATTACGGAGGGGTTGTCAATGGCCCAAGAGGATAGACCAAATTCCTTATCCGCGTTTTTCTTTTGTTTGCTCATTGTTAGTTTTT
>CAYGUY010000017.1:0-54020 GCA_964353165.1 uncultured Maribacter sp. | reverse complement strand
AACGGCACATCCCGTAAAGTTTTTGGACGTGGTAGAAGAAACGATAGGTAAAAAAATAGCGATTCCACCTCAAATTCGAAAAGTAATGGACAAGGAAAAAAAGTCGATCAAGATTCAGAGCTATCAGGAACTAAAAAGCTATCTGCTTAAACGCTAACGCTAATCCAAGGATGGTAGGACAAAATCATCCAATGGACTTGGCTGTTTCATCATAGCCTCAATAGCTTCTGTTGTTCTAGGTGCCATAGCGGACAGGTTTACGGGGCCATCTTCCGTAATCAAAATGTCGTCCTCTATGCGTACAGCGATGCCCCACCATTTCTTATCGCAATCGCTGCCTTCCGGGATATAGATTCCAGGTTCTACAGTGATTACCGTGTTGGCCTGCAAGGGTCCGTAAGTTCCTTTATCATGGACATCAAGTCCCAAATAGTGGGACGTTCCATGCGGAAAATAGGTGCGCGCTTCCCCAACATCACTTATAATACCCAGTCGTACTAGACCATCAGCGATTACTGCGCTCGCCGCCAACCCAGGCGATTGAAAAGAAGAACCAACGATACTCGCTTTTATACCCGCTTCCTGTGCTTCGTAAACCAAATCATAAATCGCCTTTTGTTCGGCAGAAAACGTACCGTTCGCAGGAATGGTTCGGGTAACATCTGCAGTATACCCACGGTACTCGGCACCGAGATCCATCAATACTAGATCATCTCCAACTTTGGGTTTGTTGTTCTCGATATAGTGCAGAATACATCCATTGTTGCCTCCACCCACGATGGAAGGGTAACCTTCATATTCTGCCCCGTATTTTTTATAGACATATTCATGAACTCCTTGAATTTCACTTTCGGACATGTTCGGGTGCATGGCCTTCATCACCTCTATTTGACCTACGGCGGAAATTTCTATGGCCTTTTTAAGCAATACCAGCTCTTCCTTTGTTTTGGTTTCTCTTAGGTTATTCATTATTTCGCTAATCATGCCGCTGTCCAAATTATTTGTTTTTTGAACTGCAAGGATTTTTTCTCGAATCTCTTTTCTGACATTATCATTATCAGAGTTGGCAAAGGCCAGTAATAGTTGGTCTTGTTGAAGGGTCTTATCGTTATTTAGGTAACGGCCTAAGATTTGCGCTACATTAGCGCTATTCTCAATAGAAGTAGTTGTAATCCTAGTGTACAGCTCCTGTTTTGTTGCGCTGTAATCCAGTGGATAATTTGCCTTATCCTTAAATATCTTGATCAAATCGAACAAATCTGCGCTACCGCTTTTATCCCTGTAGTCATTCTTGAAATCAAAAAAAGACACGGTATCAAAATTACTAAAATCCACAGGCAGGTCCTTAAATTCCTCGGCATTAAAAGCCATATCAAACCCTAATGTATTTTTTACCCCTGCAACTCCCAAGCGTTTTCCGTTCCATTGTTCAGCCCTAACATCCCGTTTCTGAACGTATATCAGCTCGTTATAGGCAGCTCCAGTAGCAGTTTTTTGTGGTTCCGAAAAAATAAGCAGAACCGCATTGGGTTCTTTATAACCCGTGAGATAATAAAAATCCGGATCTTGGTGGTAAATGTAATCTACATCGTTCGCCCTATTGCGTTCTGGATTTGCAAAAAACACCAAAACACTGTTGGGAGTCATGAGTTCCCTTACCTTATCCCTTCTGCCTTTATGAAATTCCGCAGATAAATAATCTGTTGGTATATCCTGTGCCCTTACATGAAAACCAACCAATACAAGCAAAAAAAGAACGGCGCTATTCTTTAACATATTCATTTAATTAGACTGGCAAATTACCACTTTTTTATATAATTGATTACACCAAGCCACGTGTTTGAAAATTATAAGAAGGACTTAGAAAGGAATACTTAATAATTTGAATAAATTTGCTTCAAATATAAAAAGAAGATGAAAAATACAGCGCTTTCTAAAACCCATGAGTCCTTAGGTGCAAAAATGGTTCCATTTGCAGGTTTTAACATGCCCGTTTCCTACGAAGGTGTTACCGTGGAGCATGAGACGGTGCGGAACGGTGTTGGTGTTTTTGATGTGTCCCACATGGGCGAATTCCTAATCAGTGGTCCAAAAGCCCTCGAATTAATTCAAAAAGTGAGTTCTAACGATGCTGCAAAACTTACAGTTGGCAAAGCACAGTATAGCTGTTTACCAAACGAGTCTGGAGGAATTGTAGACGATTTAATTATTTACAAACTTAAGGAGGAGCAATACCTACTTGTAGTAAACGCCTCGAATATAGAAAAGGACTGGTCACATATTAGCAACTATAACGAACCTATTGGAGCGGATATGAGAGACATTTCCGAAGATTATTCTTTACTGGCCATACAGGGACCAAAGGCGGTAGAAGCTATGCAGTCTTTAACTTCCGTAAATCTTGCTGAAATCAAATTCTACAATTTTAAAGTAGCGGATTTTGCCGGGATAGAACATGTTATTATTTCTGCCACAGGATACACAGGATCTGGAGGTTTTGAAATTTATTGCAAAAACACAGACGTAAAACAGATTTGGGAAAAGGTATTTGAGGCAGGTGCTGATTTTGGTATTAGGCCAATAGGTTTGGCCGCTAGGGATACACTGCGTTTAGAAATGGGGTATTGCCTGTACGGAAACGACATTAACGATACCACCTCCCCATTTGAAGCAGGCCTTGGCTGGATTACTAAATTCACAAAAGACTTTGTAAACAGTGAAGCCTTGGCAAAGGAAAAAGCACATGGACCAGAACGTAAACTGGTGGCCTTTGAGTTAGATGAGCGAGGTATTCCAAGACATGATTATGATATTGTTGACGGACAGGGAAAAAATATAGGAATCGTAACTTCGGGCACCATGTCCCCTTCTATGGGCAAAGGTATTGGATTGGGTTATGTACCTACCATATTTTCCGAAATTGGGAGTAAGATTCATATTCAGATACGCAAGAAAGCTGTTCCAGCCACAATTGTAAAGCTACCGTTCTACACCATATAATGCAGAATTTTCAACATTGTTTAGATAAAATTTACGAGGATGTTCTAGAACTTCCCAATACTGGAAAAGTAGCTTCTTACATCCCCGAACTTGCTGCTGTACCCGACTCAAAATTTGGAATGCAACTACTGGACATACACCAAAACGAATTTGCTATTGGGGATAGTACAGAAAAGTTTTCCATACAAAGTATCTCAAAAGTGTTAAGCCTTTCCATGGCCTTACAATATATGGGCGAAGCTGTTTGGGAACGCGTAGATGTGGAACCTTCGGGTGATCCGTTTAACCATTTATCCTTACTGGAACTTGAAAACGGTATACCACGAAATCCTTTAATAAATGCTGGTGCTATTGTGATTGCGGATATTTTGGTTTCTCAGTTAGCGAATCCAAAAACAGATTTTCTGGAGTTTGTTCGAAAACTAGCGGATGACAGCTCCATAAGCTATAATGAAGATGTGGCTAAATCTGAAAAACAAACTGGGTTTAAAAACTACGCAGCTGCTAATCTACTTAAATCATATGGCAACCTTACCAATGATGTTGAATCGGTATTGGATTTCTACTTTCATCAGTGCTCCCTGCATATAAGTTGTGCCCAGCTTTGCGATGTGTTTTATCTTTTCATAAATAAAGGGAAATGCAAAAGAAATGTTACCCACTTAAATATAAATCAAATAAAAAGGGTTAACGCCTTAATGCTCACCTGTGGTTTTTATGATGAAGCGGGTGAGTTTGCTTTTGAGGTAGGTCTACCGGGAAAAAGTGGGGTCGGGGGCGGTATTATTGCCCTTTTACCAAATAACTTTTGCGTGGTTACCTGGTCCCCACCACTTAATAAAAAAGGAAATTCCGCACGTGGAATGGCAGCATTAGAACGTTTAACCACCCTATCTGGATTATCTATATTCTAATTTGGAAAGTAAAAAAATACTCATATTAGGAGGTAGCGGTTTCCTTGGCAATGCCATATACAAGGAACTGTGCAATTACTTTGACACCTATGGGACATATTGCCATGCATCCAATGCTTTTGCCTCTAACAAACAATTTTTCAGGTATAATTTGGAGAACGATGATATCTTTGAGCTGTTAGAAAAAGTAAGGCCCCAAATTATTATTTCTGCTTTACGGGGAAATTTTGCGGCGCAGGTAATCGCTCATCAACATCTAGCTGAATACATCACGGACAATGACTGTACCTTATATTTTCTTTCGTCTGCAAATGTTTTCGATACCTACAGTAAATATCCTTCCTACGAGACGGACAAAACGCTATCGGAAAGTATTTTTGGTCGTTTAAAGATAAAAATTGAAAATATGTTACTCCGTCTTCCGTCTAAGAAAGCAGGCATTTTGCGCATTCCTATGGTTTTTGGAAATGCGTCGCCAAGAATTAAGGAAATGAAAAATCGTATTCTTAACAATGAGCCTGTCGAGGTTTTCCCTAATTTAATTCTAAATGTGACGAACGATGATAAACTAACACAGCAAATTCATTATCTTATCAACAGAAATAAAACGGGTATCTATCATTTGGGAAGTAGCGATTTGGTGCATCATGAAGATTTTATAAAAGAGGTACTGGAACGCGTGGGAACCTTTAATCCGATACTAAAAAGAGTCTACACTACCAATGAAGATCGTTATTTGGCCGTATTACCAAAAACCAATAAATTGCCAAAAAATCTACAGTTCACATACCAGGATATTATAGAAAATCACATTTTAAATTGACGTATATTTTTTAAAATCGATACACATGGAGAAATTTACAGATAAACAAATACAGGATTACCTTGGCCAATTAGACGGATGGGAATATGTTGACGGCGCTATTGAAACGACATTCGAATTCAAGGATTTTAAAGAAGCGTTCTCAGTTATGACGCGCATTGCGTTCGAATGTGAAGCACAGGGGCATCACCCAGATTGGAGCAATGTTTACAAAACAGTAAATATTCGATTAAATACGCACGATGCCAATGGTGTTACGGAAAAGGATTTTGTACTTGCAAGAGCTATTGAGGATATTGTAGAAAGCGACTAAATGTTTCGTTTCAAATTTTAGTACTAAAAGCGTAAAAAAATACAACTATGGGAAGAGCTTTTGAATTTAGAAAAGCACGCAAAATGAAAAGATGGTCGGCCATGTCCAAAGCCTTTACTAGAATAGGTAAGGATATTGTAATGGCGGTAAAAGAAGGAGGGCCCGATCCAGATGCCAACTCCAGGTTACGAGCCGTTATACAGAATGCCAAGTCGGTAAATATGCCAAAGGACAATGTAGAACGTGCCATAAAACGTGCAAGCGATAAAAGCCTTGGGGACTACAAAGAAGTACTTTTTGAAGGTTATGCCCCGCATGGGATTGCCATTTTGGTAGAAACCGCCACCGACAACAATACCAGAACGGTAGCGAACATCAGAAGTTATTTTAATAAATGTAATGGCAGCTTGGGAACTTCCGGTTCCGTTGAGTTTATGTTTGACCATACCTGTAATTTTAGGATTCCAGCAGAAGGTTTGGACCCAGAGGAGCTAGAACTAGAAATGATAGACTATGGTGCCGAAGAAGTTTTTGTAGACGATGACGGTATCCTCATCTATGCGCCTTTTGAGAGCTTTGGTGCGATTCAAAAAGAATTGGAAAACAGGGAATTGGAAATTCTTTCATCTGGTTTTGAACGTATTCCACAAGTGACTAAAAAACTTTCGGAAGAAGAAGCTGCCGATGTAGAAAAATTACTGGAAAAAATAGAGGAAGACGATGATGTACAGAACGTATACCATAGTATGCAGGAGTAACGTTTACCCAACTGATATTTTTATAACACCCAAGCAAACGCGCTTGGGTGTTTATGATTAAATCTATTTCATCTTGTCTAAAAGATAAATAAAATAGCCCAGTGTAGCATTTAAATCCGCAGTTTACCGATTATGAGAGCTAAATCACAGCTCCTTTAATCATAAAATAGTAGCTTGTAAATTAGTTAAGGATATACCATCTTTTTATTAGAATTTGAAATAGTACAAGCTAGGATGAGAATACCAATATTTAAAATATTTGTTTTTACCTTTTTAATTGGAATTATGTTTTACACGGTGCACAATACCGTACCTAAAACCTTTGGCGCATTAAAAGAGAAATTTAGTAGCGAAAAAATATACCACAAAACACCAACCGAAAGTAAATTAGACTACTCACCAGTAGTACCAAATAGAATAGTACAAACCAAACCAAATTTACTTTTTAGCTCAGGCTTTGAAGGCGTTCAACTTAGCCAATCAGTTGAGGATTATCAATATCTAAGCGGAACGGACAAAGAGACGGGATTCTCATGGCCATTGCATATACTTGGTTCCAATTTTAGCGGTATCCATAGCATAAACGACGATAATGGAAAAGCCATATCCAATGAGATTGTACAGGTAATCGGACCTAAGGGAAATCTTACCTCTGCGCTCTTCCAAGAAGTAAACTATGATGTTCAAGTTACACAGACCCCTTTTCAAATTAACAACATAAAAGAAAATCCGAAAGAACTCTATATGAGTTACTGGATGAAAACAGATAGCACCGCTATAAAAGGAATTGACACTTGGAGGGCCATTTGGGAATATAAGACCAAAAAATATGCTTCAAACAAAGACGGTTTTAGAATGATTGCTTTTATGGCTACGGATTACGAAGGAAAACCCTATTGGCTATTTCAAGGAGATTCTAGCCCACAAAATCCGATATGGCAAACTGAAAATTATAATGTACCCCTAATACTAAATAAATGGTTTAAAGTGGAGTATTATATCAAATGGAGTAATGGGGAAGACGGGTATGCCAGCATGAAAGTAAACGGGAAGCTCATTGGCGAGCACAAAGGAGCAACAACGGCAAATTCCGACGACTTGGATTTTATAATGCTCACCCAAGTTTATGGAAATTCGCATCCGATGCACCAATGGGTAGATGATATTGAAATTTGGGATGGTCTGCCCTATTAGGAACGCTACTTAAAATTACGAATCACAAGTACAGTAAAGTTTCAAAACAGTTCCAATTCTAAAATAAAAGTGTATTTCAGCATAAGCTTATCTTAATTATTGGGCTAAAAACACAATCTCATAATTAGCCTATTCATAATCTTGGAAAAACAAATATGGCAAACCTAAACAATTTAGATTGCCGTTAACATGTTCCCAATAAACGAAAAAGACATTACGAGCATCTAGAAATCGTTTATATTTACCGTAAAAATTGCTACTACCACCTTTGACTTTTAAACAAGTTGTACCTAAGGAAAAAATGAAAACAGGAAAATTATACTTACTGGGTTTACTTATTGTATTGGCGTCCTGTCAAACATCGGACCCTATCGAAACATCTTCAACCCGTCTCCAACTTTTATTTAAATCTGGCTTTGAAGAAGGAACTTTTATCAGTGAAATCCAAGATAACTATCAAGTTATAAGAGGAACGGACGAGGAAACTAATTTTACCTGGCCAATAAAAATATTAGGCTCCAATTTTGGCGGCATCCATCGCATACAAGATGACAACGGTCCTGCAATCGACAATTATTTGGAAAACATTATAGGGCCCTCAGGAGAGGAAACCACAGCATTATTCCAACGGGTAAATTATGATATAGGGGTGACACAATCGCCCTATCAAATCAATAATATTAAAGAAAATCCTAAAGAGTTGTTCATAAGCTATTGGATGAAAACGGATGACACTTCTTTGGTCGGGCCAGATAAATGGAGAGCCTTATGGGAATTCAAAACAAATAACTACAACGAGAATAATGAAAATGGTTTTAGGATGATTTCCTTTATGGCCACCGACAATAACGGTGAATTACAATGGTTATTTCAAGGCGATAGAAATCCTACGAATCCGGTTTGGCAGGTGATAAACAAAACTGCCCCTGTGATTAGAAACGAATGGTTTAAAGTCTCTTATTATATAAAGTGGAGTGAAACGTCCAATGGTTATGCATCTATGAGCGTTAATGATGAACTAATCGCGGAGCATAATGGACCAACTACGTCAAACGCTGATGATATGGACTTCATAATACTTACACAAGTTTACGGGAATACTCATCCCATGTACCAATGGATAGATGATATTGAAATTTGGAACGGTATTCCGCCAGCAATTAATTGAATACATTATTTTCTACGGTAAGCAGCGTCAAAAACAAATTGGTCATCCAATTGATGAACATGATGCATAGCCATTAATTTTTTATCAAAACTAGGACGCACTACCCTTTCGGTTTTTTCAGAATACTCCTTTAGGGATAATTTTTCTATTTTATTTATATTAAGTGCCCTACCATAAATAGCATCCGTATTTCTTTGGGACGGTCTATAAAGCTGACCCTCATAACTAAATATGGAGCCTCCATTACGAGCAACCCGAGCATCTATAATAACGGGGTTCTGTACATGTGGCTCTATTGTTTCTAATTTAATCGAATCAACCTTATAAATATATAATTCGCTGTTCATTGGAGAAGTTGTTGCCATTTGCTTATTCAAAAACAGCCATTTTTGCTTGTTTTCATCTGTATGAAAGAAAGCATCCGCTACCCTTTCCCCTTCAAAAGCTGTGGAGTATAACTCCCAAGTAGTTGGAAACTCTACAGCCTTATAGATTTCTAAACGTTCATTTTCCGAAGCTTCGGGCATTAAAAATACCTCCCCATCTTCCTCAAAAATATAGGGAAAGGACAAATGATAATCCATATCTAATACATCGATAATATCTAGTAGGTTATTACCATCTAACAAACCGCAAGAAATCTTACCTCGTTTTGTACGATACGAATAATTCTCAAAGAAAAGATACGTACTGTCTTTATATTTGAATAAGAACGGGTCTGCCCAAAACTCATCCCTTGGCATATCCAATGGCTTTGAATAGGCCAGATCGGTTTTCATAAATTCATCCTTACCTAAAAAAAGGGACCAACGTTCAGGTCTCCAAGCGAATATCTTATTTCCGATTTTCTCCCAAATCTTTAGACCTGTGTTAACGTAAAAACCAAGAGCATACCTCAACACAGATAGAACATTTAGGTTTTGGGTTTCAGAAGATATTGCCACTTTAAGTTTTATAGGCTGAAAATTACCATCCAACAAAGAGTTGATCGCCTTTGAAAATACTGAAACTGCACCTTCTTGGACTGTATTTCGAGTTTCTGTAATAGACCATCCGCGATTAAAAAAGGCAGTATCAATAATATATTTTTTACTCTCATTCCCTGTATCACTGAGCAAAGAAAAACCTATTCCCTCATGTTGGTTCAGGACTTCCCAAAATCCAGTTGGACCGTACTTATCTAATATTGAATCGGCAAACATAAAGTCCCAAATACCATGGGTAGCCAACTTAGAGATTTCTTCCAAACCTTTGAGATTATCAAGATTAACAATAACATCCAAATGGACATTATTAATCTTTTTAATCCCATCTATGCTAAACTTTTGTACTCCATTGTGGTTTAAAACATTTAGGGCTAGCCGTCGGACATTAGTCAGTCGACTAATGATATCTCTTATTTCTGTATTGTGAGGTCGTTTAAAGAATAATCTTTCTTCTAACCAAAGTTGGCGCTGAAGCAATATATTAGCAAGATTAAAACGTGGGGCAGATTTATTAAAAAACTTTATTTTAGAGTTGATAACTGGAGGAACCGTTTCACCATCAGTTTTAGAAATCAAGACAACTTCTATTTCAAGGCGATTCAATAGTTCTTGAATTATCCTTAGTTGCCAATTGGATAAGCAATTTAATTCCTCAACTAGTATCCCTATGCTTAATTTCAAACGACGTATAGCTTATAAAATTGATAATGAATTTGGGAAACCTATGAAAATATGTATACCTATTTATACGGTAATGCTATTGCTTTTCTACTTGAAATCACAACAAAATCAGTAATTATCAAAACAAAGAATTATCCATTATACTCGGTATTACCGTAACCATAGGCGTAGCCATAATTATAATTGCCTTTTTTGGTTTTTCCTACGCCGTTAAGAACATAAGCCATATTGTTAAGCTTTTTGTTTTTATATAACTCTTTGGAGAAATGTAACAATTTTTTATCCGTTATTCCAGCACGTAATACAAACAAGGTAGCATCAGCATATTTGGAAATTAAAAGCGTATCGGTAACTAACATGGTGGGCGCAGTATCAACAATAACATAATCGTACTCCTCTTTGGCCTTCTGTATAAATTCACCATACCGCTTATGGGATAACAATGCTGGAGCACTATTGGGAATCTTGCCACTAAGGTAGGTGCTGTGATCTGGAAAATTTTCAAAACCCTTATGTATGCCGTCATAAAAACTGAACCATTGATCTTTTAAATAATTAGAAAGTCCTGGTTCATCTTTCGCTAACTCTGTATAGGTATGTAGCTGTGGATTTCTTAAGTCAGCTCCAACAAGCAGCACCCGCTTACCAATACTCGCATAGGCCAAGGATAGATTTATTGCCATTAAGGTCTTACCTTCTCTTTTTATAGCAGAAGTTACATAAATAACTTTTCCAAGACCTACTTCTTTCTTACCCAATATGTGGTCTGTGTTAGCACTTAAAATTCTAAATGCTTCTGCCAATGGAGAACCAGCCGGAACCTTATCGAAGCTCTTTTGCAACCCAAAAGAAGGAATTTCAATCAAGGTTGGTATTTCAGGATTTACATTTTCTATTTCAGCTCGATCGTGTAGTTTGGTATCAAAAGAAGAACGTACAGTAACCACAATAAAAGGCACCATAAAGCCCAATATTAAGGATAATGGGTAAATGATTGTCTTTTTTGGCCATAAAGGTTTAATATTACTCAAAGCATAGTCTATAACTTTTACGGAGGATGATGTGGATGCATAGTCTATAGCTGCCTCTTCTCGCTTTTTCAATAGAAGCAAATACAGGTTTTCCTTTATTGCCTGCTGCCGCTCTATAGAACGCAAAACTTGTTCCTTTTCCGGAAGCTCTGAATACGAAAGGTCTACCTTATTTTTTTGTTTACTAAGCTGACTTCTAGAAATTGCCAGTTGTGATTTGTATACCTTAACAGTACTTAATATATTCTGTTTAGATAATTCTAAACGTTGGGATAAATTTACCAAATTTGGATGATTAGCTCCTATCGAAGCACCTAGTTTTTGTCTTTCTCTAGCAAGTTCGTTATACTTTTCTACCATTGCGTTTAAAGCACTGTTAGCCAAACCAATATCCGCAGGTAGTAGGTTGTAGTCTTCCTCGTTAGAAACCGTTCTGTCCAAAAGATTCAACAAAGAAATCTGAGTCTCTAATTTCAATAATTCGGTCTCCGTTTCCGATTTTCTTTGTAGACTTACGCCAGCATCTGTTTGAATATAAGACAGGTCTTCAGCAGTTTTAAAATCCTTCTTACCCGCTTCAATAGAATCCAATTCCCTGGATAGGCTATTGAACCGCTCATCTACGATTTCTAAAGTACGCCTAGTAATCAATTGCTTATCCTGTACACCATCATCATCAAAATTTTCAATAATCGTATTTAGAATGGTCTCTGATAAATTTCGGGATTGGCCTTTTAAGCCAAGCGTTAAGACATCACTCTGTTTTTCTGACGTCGTTATAGTTAAATCTTCCATAAGGAAAGCGGAAGCATGCCTTTTTGGTAGTAAGACTACCTTGTATTTATGATCCCTAAACATTGAAGCATTTATAGTTTCAGGAATTGAGATGCCAAAAGGAAGAATATCCTTTAAACTTTCTGAAGTTACCTCATAAGGTACCACATATTTTCTACCGGCCTCATCGGTAATATGGTACCCCGCCGTGCTCATTAGAATCTCAAATGCCAAAGGTTTATCTATCTGCTCTTCTGTTATATTCTTTTGGATCACAAATGGAGCGCTCGCAATTTTTTGGTAACTAAAATTTATATATTCAAAGTAGGAAATGTCCAAGTTTAATTTGCTAACAACCTTGCTAAGTAGTTGATTAGACTTTAAAACCTCGATATGATTTTCTAGGTTTAACTTCAAATTTTGGTTGCCCATAGGAACGTCCTTGGGAATAACTTTTGTCTCTTGGCTATTGTCAAGTATTTTAATCTTTGCCTCCGAGGTATACGTTTTAGGTGCATACTTCTCATAAAAATATCCTAACGCTAAAAATAAAGCGCAACTAACAAAGAACCATGGCCAATGCTTAAGATACTTTAAAATCAATTCTTTTAAAGCAATAGGCTTATCGTCTTCCTTGAAATCTAATATATAAGGTGTTTCTTTCATATTATTGCTACAATCAGTGTTCGCACACTTCTTATGTTCTTTTCTGCATTAAGCTAAATTCATACCCTCTCAAAAACCTGAATCATCTTGAATAATAGGGTTATCAAAGGCATGTATAAACCCTGCGTCTTAAAAACATAGTTTACAAAACTAGGTCTTAATAATGAAGCATATTTTATAAATCGTTGAATCCTAATAATTTATCGATAATACGTGTTGCCGCCTTACCATCCCATAAATGGGGTATTTTACCTTTCTTCCAATTTCCGGAAAATAATTTATCCATAGCAGGTGCAATAGCCTTAGGGTTAGTACCTAATAGCTCGTTAGTACCTTCAGTAATGGTTTCCGGCCTTTCTGTATTATCCCTTAATGTCATGCACGGAACACCCATGACTGTAGTTTCTTCTGTAATGCCTCCAGAATCGGTTATTACAGCCTTCGATTTTTCTACTAAGTAATTAAACTCCAAATATCCTAGAGGATCAATCATATGAAGTCTTTCATTGCCAATATCAAGCTTTTTCAACATTTTAGCCGTTCGTGGATGAACAGGAAATACCAAGGGCAAATTTCCTGAATGTTCAATGATCTCATTTAACAAAGATTTCAATTGGCTGCCCTCATCTACATTAGCCGGCCTGTGCAGGGTCATCACCATGTACTCCTTCTCTTTTAAACCCAATGTTTCCCAAATTTTAGGCTTCCTAAAATTAGGCCGTTGTTTTAAAAGCGTGTCTATCATGGTATTACCAACAAATAATATACTTTTTTCGGGTACTCCGCTTTTTCTAAGATTGGCATTTGCAACCTCTGAAGTGGTAAAAAAGTAGTTGGTTATTGCGTCCGTTACCAACCTGTTTATTTCCTCTGGCATTGTCCAATCATAGGAACGTATTCCCCCTTCTACGTGAGCTACTTTTGTATGTAACTTTTGAGCTGTTATCGCACACGCCATTGTAGAGGTCACATCACCCACTACGAGTACCAAATCTACCGGGTTTTCCAAAAGGTCCTTTTCAAATCGAACCATAATATTGGCCGTCTGTTCTGCCTGGGTCCCACCACCAGCTTCAAGATTGGCATCTGGTTCGGGAATTTCCAATTGTTCAAAAAAATTACCCGACATTTTATTGTCATAGTGCTGGCCTGTATGCACCAATCTGTATGAGATTTCCTTGCCTTTACCCTGTGCCTTTTTAATAGCGTGAATAATCGGAGCTATTTTCATAAAGTTGGGACGAGCCCCTGCCACTAGTGTTATATTTTTCATTCTGTTTAATTTCGTTGAGATTTACTGTTTCCGCTTTGGTCCAATCTACCTTAAGTATGGCTTCCTTTAGGTCTATAAACTTAAAGTCGTTAAGCCATTTCTCTAATTTAGGTTTACAGGATTTTAAACCTACATAAGATTTAAATTGCCTTGCCCTTGACAGTCCCTTTAGTATAGGTTGATCATAATCAAAATCCCTAGGATGGAAATAAGTCATCACATAATCCGAATTGAGTGTACAATTTTTAATGACCCCATAGGGAAGCAATCTAAAATAACCACCACCTGAGAAGATGAAGGGTTTGCCTAGAACGGAACGTGTATTTATAGGGAATTCCATTAATTTTGCACCATTATACTCCAATAAAGAAGGGGATGCAACCTTATAAGCGGAAAATCCACCATGGGCCCTACTAGCAGGAAACACAGAAGAATCTACCTTAATCCCGAGTTCATATAATACTTCAAATGCCCATTTATTATCCTCTGTAATGGAGAAACCTGGCGCCCTAAACGAAGTGACTTTTTTACCTGAACAATCTTCAATGGTCTTTATAGATTTTTCTACATCCTTAAAAAAAGTGGTACGATCTTGTTCGTATACAAGTTGATGCAGGTGTGTATGACTTCCTATTTCATAGCCGCGATCCGCAATACCCCTAATAACTTCAGGAAATTTTTCTGCCATCCACCCTACTACAAAAAAAGTTGCCCCTACTTTACTCTCTTCCAAAATATCATAGATAATTTCCATATTTTGA
Organism: uncultured Maribacter sp.; assembly: GCA_964353165.1. GTDB lineage: Bacteria > Bacteroidota > Bacteroidia > Flavobacteriales > Flavobacteriaceae > Maribacter. The sequence goes on along the minus strand of CAYGUY010000017.1, from coordinate 39,678 downwards.
TGAATACGTGGCTCAAAACTAGACCATTGTGCTTCCGTTTTAGTGGATTGATTATCTAAAAGGTGATACCAATCCTCTATATCAAATGTTAATATGTTCATACCCTGAATTTTAAATTTGTTAATACAAATATTTTGAAATCCATTCGCCTAAATACACCGAGGTAGCTAAGGGCTGATGCTTCCAAATTTTGGTTAAATAAGTATGTTCCTTTATAGACTTACCTACGGGTTCTGAGTAGTTATAAAAAATTGGTAATTCGATGGGTTGCCACTGCCTTTTAAATTGGTGATTGTTACTGTTGACAGTGGATCTCCCAAAAGAAAAATATTTATGTTTTTCTACTATAGAGGTTTTTAGGATCTCCCAGCAAATCAAGGCATGTATATTATAGCCGTCATAATCGCTATCCGTGGCCGACCAGCATACTTCGTTAAAATTCAAATAGGATAATGAAAAACCAGTGGCTATCGCTTTATCGTTGTCATAAACAACAGTAATTTGGGCCTTTCCGAATTTATAGTCGGTGAGTAAATTTTTAAAGAATACCTTGCCAATTGGCGGTGAACCAAATTTCAACATCTTTTGGGCATACAAATAGTAATAATCATTTAAGAGTTCTAGCCCTCCATGACATATTTTATAATTGATCTTTTCCGCTTTTCTGATTTTCTGACGTAATTTCGCTTTGAACGTCATTATTTGTTCCTCATGGGATGCATGTACTTCCAAAATACAACTGATCTTTTTGTCGTAACTATATTCCGATAATTTAGTAAAGCTTCGGATTTCAAATTTTTTATCTTCTATAAACGATTTTATATTAATGTCTAATTCATTATGAGTCGAAATTATAGGGCCCCCATAGGAAAAGTGAGGCATTGATATTGCCCTGTTGTTTAAGAAAACAACTGGCATAACCCCTATGATTTGGCTATGCTCGGTTAGCGATAAATTTTGACTGCTATAACCAAATGTCTTGGCAAGTATAGGCCCCAGAGATGGGTTGTGGGCTATCGTAATTATTTGATTCTCCTTTTCGGTGTCCAAAAATTTATTCCAATAAAGAGTATCGGTACTAAAGGCTATTTGTATCATAATAGTGTTAATTGAACTTGGCTAAAACTGAGTTAAAAAAAATACGTTTATGCCAATTTGATATTCGTTTTCCCGCGCTTTGTTTAATGACATTATACTTTATCTCTTGCTTTTATTGTTGTTTATAACAGAAACCTTAATACAAATATTTAGAAACAATATTTCCAAAAAATACCGAGGTTCGTAAAGGCTGTAGCTTCCAGATTTTCGTTAAAAAAGTCAGTTCCTTTACTTGGGTGCTTACTGGCTGGGAATAATTATAGAAAATGGGGATTTCCAAAGGTTTCCATTGCCTTTTGTATTTATGGTTGCTACTTTCTTTGGTCGATCTACCCATAGAGAAGTACTTCTGATTCTTCTCTATACTATCCTTAATGATATTCCAATACAACAAAGAATTTACATTATACTTATCGTAGTCGGCATTTGTGCTTACCCAGCATAACTCGTTAAAGCTCAAGTAGGACAGGGTAAATCCTGCTGCTATTACCTCATTGCAGTCATATACTGCAGTAATTAATGCTTCTCCGTATCTATAATCCGTTAAAAGGTTTTTAAAAAATGATTTTCCTAATGGAGGTGAGCCTTTACATAACATCTTCTTGGTGTACACGTCATAGAAATCTTCTAATAACTCCATATTCCCTCGCACCACTTTAAATGCATTTTTCTCCGAATTTCTAATTTTTCGCCTAAACCCGGACTTAAACTCCATTAGCTGTTCGTCTGCGGTTTCCTTAAGCTCTACAATACAGGTGACCTTATTCTCGTAGAGGTTGTCTGTTAGCTTATCAAAACTCCGGGCTTCAAACTTGTTATTCTCTAAAACTGTAGTTAAGCATAAATCAATATCCGATTCAGCATTAATAATAGGTCCTCCGTATGAAAAGTGTGGCATAGAAACCAGTTTCCCTCCGATCTTTACTATAGGCAACACACCAATGACCTCATCATTCTTATTGATAAGCAGGTTTTGACTCTCGTAACCAAATGTTTTTTCCAATATTGGACCTAAGGAAGGGTTGTGCGCAATGGTAATTAGCTGCGTTCCATTCTCCTTCATTAAAAATTCATTCCAAGTTTTACTATCTAGACATTCTGAAAGCTCTATCATAACCTATTAAATACAAGTTTTACAAAATATGGCATTACGCGTATGTCTCCCATAACACGTTTTTTAGGCTCGTTCAAGGTTCTATAAATACCTTCTAAATTGTTATTTATCCACCACACTGGAGCACGTTTAACGTTACCTGTATAGACATCAAAACTACCTCCCAGACCTTGATACACCGCAGGATGTTTTTGGTGCAATTCCTCCATTAAGAGTTCTTGTTTAGGAGAACCCATGGCAACGAAAACGATATCCGGTTTCTTTTGGGAAATGTCTAAAATCAATTCTTTACGTTCGTTTTCATTCGTTAGATAACCATTTCTATGACCTATAATCTTAATATTGGGATACTCCACTTTTAAACGAGAGACCGCCTTTTGAATAATTTCTTCTTTGCCGCCTACCAGATAAAAAGTTTTACTGTGATGATAACTTTCTATGAGGTTTAGCCATAGTTCACAACCCGGTATTTTGGCTACATTCTTATGTCCTTTTCTCTTTAATGCCCATACCGCTCCCACACCATCTGCGTAACCAACATTCCTATTAATAATAGCTCGTGTTTGATCAGTAGCGTGATATATTTTTTCCGCATTTACAGCGACTAAAATACTTTTGTGCTCCAAAACATACTCCATAAGTTCCTTACGGGACTTGGGGACATATGTCTTTACGCCGTTAAGTAATTGTGAAATCATTACTGTATATTTTTGTCATTAGATTCAAACCAATAATATATGCTTAGTAATAAGAAAATCTGTTTTTCCCTATTGTAACCGATGCTATGTTGTTCCAACACCTCTAGAATGTAGTTTTGGTTAAAAACCGTAGAAAATTCCGAATCTTTGCTTAACAGAATACCCTTTACCGTATCCATTTCCTCCCTAAACCACCTATTTGTAGGGGACTGAAATCCCTTTTTCTTTCTATGGATAATGCGGTCAGGTAAAATAGTCTTGGCAAATTCCTTGTGGATAATTTTGCCTTGCCTACTATTTAATTTAAGGTCTAATGGAAGGGTCTCCATAAAATTTACTAATTCGATATCCAACATAGGAACACGACATTCCAGCGAAAAATTCATGGTGATTTTGTCTGTATAGTTCAGTAGATCGTCCGCAAGGTTCATTCGGGTATCAATGGCCATCATTTTATCCGCAGCGTGCTTTCGTGAACCACAATCCAATACTTGATAGAAATTTGCTATTGCCTTTTTACTTGAATTATCCGGCATAGAAATCAGCTGTTGTATTTCTTCTTGGGAGAAAATCTCATAGACAGATAAGAAGCGTTCTATTTCATTTGAAATACCAATAGATTTAGCACCTCGTAAAACTTGTTCGTTTTTACTACCAACGAATTGTGCTACAGGGTTTAATACACGTCTAAGTGGCGCTGGAATCTTGGCTCTTATAAGTTCTGATCTGTAACGGGTATACCCTCCTAACGGCTCATCTGCACCTTGACCCGTAAGCACTACTTTTACTTTTTCTGCCGCTAACTCCGCTAAATAATACATTGGTATCATCGAGGTAGTAGCGAGCGGTTCCTCAACTATTCGGGAACATTCCTTTATCAGGCCTAAGAAATCGGAAAAGGATATTTTTTTCACATAATGTTCCAATCCCAAAATTTCGGCTGTTTGTTTGGCATCAGCTATTTCGTCTTCCTCAAAATCACCTTCAAATCCAATCGTAAATGCTTTTAATTTTCCTGTGTAATGCTTTTTGGCCAAAGCGGCTATAACGGCAGAATCTACACCCCCGCTTAAAAGAATTCCAACTTCCACATCCGCTAGTAGCTGACGCTTAACGGCAGCTTCCAATACATTACCATAGCCCCGAGTTAATGTTTTGGTTGTTTCCTTACTTATAGCTGGTAATTTCTTAGAAAATGAACTGCTGGCGCCTTCTAGCTGTTTGGTGCTCAATTTGACACTATAGGTATACCCCGGCAATACTTTTTTAATCTCTTTATAGAGTGTGTTCGGGGCTGCATTGTATCGTAGCCGAAGTAAACTGGCTAGGCTATCAGTACAACGCTCATTTGTATTTAACATTGTCTTTATGGGACGTATCTCAGAAGAGAAAACCAGTTTTGAACCATCATTAAAATAATATAATGGTTTAACGCCAAAAGGGTCGCGTGCCAAAGTGAGTAAAGCGTTAGCCATATCTAGAAATGCTAGGGCAAATATGCCGTTAAAATCCCGTACCGCATCAGTACCGAAATGCATTAGATAATACAAAATGGTCTCTGTGTCAGAATGCCCTTTGTATACAATATCCTGAGGTAATTTTTTTCGTAACTCTAAATGATTATAAATCTCTCCATTAAAGATTAAGGCGCACTTTTCACAAGGGGAAATCATCGGCTGATGCCCTGCAGGAGAAAGGTCAATTATCGAAAGTCGCCGTTGTCCAAATTGAATACTGTGGCTATTTACATTAAAAAAATCAATGCCAAAATCATCTGGGCCTCTATGCTCAATTTGATTTAGCATAGCTTCACCAAAAGCTTGATTAACAGACCCTAGAATACCACACATAACTTTTGTTCTTACATATATAAGTCCTGGGACTTATATGAAAATCAAAATTAGTTAAATGGCTCTGCAGGACTCAATAAAGCCGATAAAACGCCGTATCTCTCGACTTATAAACGAGAAAAATATAAAGCTGTATTTTGTGTGTTAATTGAATTTAAATAATGTAAAAAACCACCTACATAACGAAAAGTCGTTTCGTGCTTACCTGTAGTTCTAAAACCTAAGAAAAGACTACAATTGATGTCGTTTCAAACTTGTTGACAAAGCGTACAAATATGGCATTACTGCCCAACGTAGCGTATTTTTGTTTCGTTTTATGTTGAGGATGTCAATAACGGAATATATGGCTCCCGACTTTACAAATGCTTTTCTGATGTTGTTAGATAGAGATGAGACTAAATCGGTATCGTTCAGTAAAACCGCAAGATGAAGCATCTCTGCATTATCATACAAATCATATTTTACAATAGAAGGTTTGTTGCTAAGACTAAAGCGTTTAAATAGTCCTGTCTTTAAATTGTAAAAGTTAGATTTTACATAATTATATCCTATTTCTAAAACGGCTTCACTCTTCTCTAAAGGGAATAATTTTGAAGTTTTATAAATATTTTTCAGAATAAAACAAGAGTGAAAACAATCGATAAAAGAATCTTCACTATCCGGTTCATATAACCAGGATCCGTCCGCGCGTTGTTTGCCATTAATAAAGTTGTAGAGTTTTTTAATTTTCACATTTAACAAGCTATCATGTTCGGGTAGATGTTTCAATAAAATAGCATAAGAAAGCATAGCATAGGAAACCGCATTGGTTACCAACCGATCTTTAGCCGGTCCATAAGAAGTAGCCATAGCGTTTTCATCTTCGAACATTATTCTAATATCCTGCTCAAAAAAACTAAAAACACTTTTTAGATATGGCAAATAGCTTGTATCCCCAGATAACTCTATATATTTATCCAGAGCTTCCAAAGCATAAGGCGTATGTGTACTAAATGGTGTGTTCTCGTCATAATTAAGATCATCTCCTGCGGCCCACTTGAAACCTAATCCCCAGCAAAGGCCGGAATATCCTTTACATGTATTCGCTATCAACCAGTCTATATGGTTTTTGGCTCCTGAGAGTAATTCTTCGTCCTTTTCAACTTCATAAAGGTTAAGCAAAGCTAAGGTCGCCTGTGCCCTTACCGCAGGATATTCTTGCTTTTTATATGTAAAACGAGTTTTGTTATTTAAAAAATTATCCCAAATGGTAAGGGCGGCAGCAGGTAAAATACCTACTAATTTATTTGTGTTGTAGCACTGTTTGATATTGATGCCCAAATCGATCATCCAAACATCATAAGGATCATAACATTCCAAATTGTTTTGTAATGTAAACCTTTTTATAAGCGCTATATCCTTATATAAATCCATTTCATCGTTAGATTATGACCTAGCCATTTCGTTCCTTGTTCATACTTTGGATCAAGTAGTCCGTTAGTCTTCTGGAAACCGCGGTATTCATCAACATATCATGGGCATACTTATAATTAAAACGCCCAATTTCTTCTATCAATTTATAATCCGAAATTAAACGCTCCAAGCTATACTGTAATTCCGACACGTTCCTTACTCCAACAAAATATCCCATCTTTCCATCTTTGAAAAAATCCTGTAATCCTCCCACCGGAGTTGTAATAATTGGAAGTCCAAATGCCATTGCTTCTAAAACAGATGTTGGTAAACCCTCACTATAACTTGGCAGACAGTAGATATGACTAGAAGTGAACAAGTTTATTTTTTGTTGCCCAACCACATGGCCGCACATACTAATACCATCCTTATGCCTTACGTAATCCGATACCGCCTTAAACGCTTCCCCGTCTCCTGCAATTACCAATTCTAAATTGTAGAATTTTCGTTTTATATTTTCAAAAGCATCTATGGTTTCATAAACTCCTTTTTCCTTTAATAGCCTGGATAAAAAGAGGATTCTAATTTTAACCGTACTATTTTGTGATGTATATTTTTGTTCAATATTAAAATCATTAAGTATTGTTGCGTCAACCACGGTTGTCTCTACAACAACATTTCCTTGATAACCCCATTCCCGTAATTTATTGGCAAATTTTTGAGATAGTACGAAGAGAGTGGTTGCCTTTCCAAACGTTGCTTTAAAAAAACGCAGGTATTTTTGGCCTACCTTTTCTTCAAAAGCTAAATCCCAACCATGAAAGAAAGCCACAAAAGGAATTCCTTTTTTTACGAGTTGCCTGGCAAACAATCCGTCCCTAAAAAAACTGCGAAAACCCAAAGATGGATTTAAAAAAAATAAGTCCGTATCCTTACTTAGAGCTCTACTGAAATTCCGTTGATCGAGCAATGGACCAAAAATGTTCTTTCCATGCCCACCAATTTCCAGCGTATTAACCTGAATGCTTTTAAACTTATAAAGTTCGGGTAACAAAGCGTTCCAAAAAGCACTTACACCACCGGGAGCACTTAACTTAGGAACTGTAATTAGCACTTTCTTTAACATGTTAATTGCTTTTCTTTGGTAGCCTGCATCCGCTGTTTCATAGCTTTTTTATAAATTAAACTCTCATATTCCAACTTCACAAAAACAAGTACCATAAAAACATCCAATTCAAACCACATACCTCCTTGGGTAAGCATCAAAGAAACGTATAAAAAATACACTGCGATAGAAAGTCTATAGGACGGCATTTTTCGTCGCTCCCAAATAAACCTTAGCAATGATGCTAGGTAACCTAAAAAAAAGAAAACGCCCAAGAGACCATTTTGCCCTAATTGGGTAAAGAATTCGTTATGAGCGTACACCCGTATTCCAGTTACTTCTCCAATTTTATCAAGCAATCCCTCATAGCCAAATCCAAAAAAGATTTCAAATACGCTACCATTGAACCACAGGTCAAAAGAAGCTTTCCAAAACAGTAGCCTGCCGGAACCGGCTGCTGTCTGTTTTCCATTTCGGATATCAAAAATACGGTTGTAAAAGGTTTCACTTGTTTCTAAAAGATAAACAAAGCCAACTACTAAAATGGCAATTGCTAAAACAGCTCCTAAAATTTGTTTTAGCGTTAACTTTTTTGGCATGAAGATAAATACAAGGCCTATAAAAAACATGGCATAACCAGTTCTTATAAACGTGAGGTAAATCAAGTAAATACCAAACATCAAGAGGGCATAGTTCAGTTTTTTGTATTTTATACTATTGGATTTCAGTTTAATAAATGCCAACAAAATAAGTACTGCCGTCGTGGTGGTAATAGCCGCTCCATGAGTGTTTTGAAACATACCTGCATAACTATCAAAATCCTCGTATAAAATAGCATCTTTAGCTTTTGATTGCATCAATCCAAAAACAAAAGGAATTCCAGAAATAATGATGAACTGGGCAAAGCCCAACAAGATGGTATCCAACTTCTTTAAATCTTTTACTTTCAAGGATACATATTCATACATCAACGGAAACATCATATACCGAACAAAATCTATGATGCCAGCCACATAACTTACAGAAAAACCTCCAGTAAATAAATTCTTTGCCGCTCTCGCATAAGACCATTTTATAAAACCTGGTTTCTCCCTATTCCTAATGATTATAACCTGCCATATTAAAAATCCAAATAAGGGTAATTTCCAAACTTGAGAAAATGTAGTTGGACCCACCTGCTGTGGCCCCCAATAAATTAGGAAAAATATAATGAGATACGGTAAAATGGTTTTTGTAATTCTCATGAATGGTTCGTCAATAAAATTGAAGCTTACTTTTTACCCAAATAATTGTTTAACAATTCTTTCAAATGCAGACGTTTATCCAGTTCTTTAAACGAATACCAAGCAGATAAAAGTATAACAGGAACACCAAATACGTAAATCCATGGAAAAGACAAAAAAGAGATGACCCCGAAGCATAACAAGGCAAGACCAAACTGAACTGTGAATAATTTTATAAAACCGGTATGAAAATTAAAGCCGTATTTTCTATTTGCAATAAAATAAACCTGAATAAGATATAGGATATAAGAGATGAGAAAAGAAACTCCCAATCCGGTCAATCCCCAATAATAATAACCCAATAAATTGAGTCCAAGTAAATAAAGGTTAGAGACCAGCTCGTTCCAAAAAAAGAGTTTGCTTTCTCCTTTAGCAATAAAGATAAAACCAACCACCCAAGCCGGTACTTTAAAGAACATTCCCAGAAAAGCCCAGTAAATCATAACATCTACCGCAACAAATTCGCTTGAATAGAGTATAATGATTACCCAATCTATGAAGATTAAAAAGGCAATTAGTACAGGTGCCAGGATAAGCAGCGCAATTTCAGTCTGTTGATTTACCAGTTCATTGGATTTAGCGTTGTTGCTCGCCACTGCAGATAGTCTAGGGTAATAATCTGTCTCCATAGCTGTAAAAAGCAGCCCAACATAGGTAGAAATCAATGCGATACCTGCATTGTACAAGCCAACCTGTTCCACCCCACCAAAATTATTTATAAAAATACGTATGACATAAGATTCTCCCAGTACCATTATGCCACTAAGGCTAAGCATAAAGCCCATCATCATCATACTCCTGCCTTCTATCTTCAATTCCGAGTTCGTAACCTTTGCCTTTTCTATTTTTGTTTTAGCTCCAAAATAGAGTGCCACCAAATATGTAAAAACAGCGGTTACTATCAGGGCGGGAACAATACCCTCCAAACGCCAATAATAATATAATGGGATAGAGACCGCCAGACCTAGGGCAGACCCTATCACGTTGGCCTTCGCCAATTCCTTTAGTCTACGAAGCCCTTGTAGCAACACAAATTCGCCACTGGCAAGTTGTTTAAGCAATAAGGTTATGGAAAGCCAGATAAAGGCAATGGTATACTCGTAGTTACCAAAAGCAATTTCACTAAGCCAAGAAGAGAGTACCAAAGTTAGCAGCGCACCAAAAACACCAGTAAACCAGACCAGACGCTTTACGACAGCAACAACTTTTTCTATTCTTTTTTTGTTGTTGGTCTCATTGGCTGCAGCGATATCTTTAACCGCGCTAATTCCTAATCCAAAATTAGTCAATGAACTAAGCAGTAAAATAGTAGAATTGAACAAGCCCAAAACTCCAATACCAGCAGGTCCCAAAAGTACGGCTACTACTTTTGACCTAATAATAGAAATAAGGATATTAAAAACCTGTACACCTCCAAAAATGGAAGTAGCCTTCATTATTTGTCTGTAACTACTACTATTTTTGTTTTCAATTTCCTTAGCCACTCCTGTAACATTAAAACATTAATACCACTTTAACGATGTTACAAACATCTGTATGAAATGGTCTACTATATAGGTGGAATTAATTTCTATGAACCAGTATTAGCTCTTACTTATCCCGATATAGAATTTTTTGCTTATCTGTGAGTACACTTTCGGTCAAATTCTTTCTTGTTCGTCGCAGATTTTTGCGTCTGTTAGAAACAATTGAAGAGAAACTCGTTTGAAGTCCTTCATTTTGCTCATTTTCAGTAAATTCTATTTTCTCCTCTATGGGAATACCTTTATCCTTGCTATATCTTTTAGAATATACAACGGAATCTAAATTAATCCCAGACTCTTTAACTATGTTATTTTGAAAACCACTTGAAGTAGCAGATACATTTGGTATTTCTTCGACTTTGAAACTACATTTTTCATCAAATATTTTTAAAAAAGGAGCTAAGTAAATAAGTGATCCAATAAGCACTGTGAAAATTAGGTGTACATGTATTTCCAAAGTATTGAACCAAAATGAGCAACCGATTACAATTATATTTAAAATACATAAAATCAGAGTCGCCTCCTTATGGTCCAAACCAATACGCAAAAGCCTGTGATGAATATGATTTGAATCTGCATTAAACGGACTAAGACCTTGTTTTATTCTGATAGCGAATACACGTAATAGGTCAAATAACGGATAGGATAAGATTGCAATTAAAAGTACAGGAGTATTTGATACCATGTCCAATCCTACTGCCTTGGAATTTAACTCAATAAGACTAACTCCTTGATAGGCTAAAAGGAAACCGGCTAACATGGAGCCACAATCCCCCATAAATATTTTCTGATTACTTGATAAATTATATCTTAAAAATCCTAATATTGAACCAACGAGTATAGCCGAAATTAAAGTCATTAAATACTGTCCTTGTAGATAGAACAAGATACCGAACACTATACTGGAAATTACAGAAATCAAACCTGCCAAGCCATCTATACCGTCTACTAAATTAAGGGCATTTATAATAAGAATGAATACAAATATCGTAAACAAAACAGACAAAAAATAGGGTAATTCACCTATCCCAAGCAAGCCTTCAAAACCAACGATACGGATGTCCGTAAAAACAACCACATTAAGCACGGCCAACAGTTGACCTAAAAATTTCTTTTTGGGTGACATAGAAACTAAATCGTCCTTTACCCCTAAGAACACAAGAATAATCGCAGATCCAAGTAGTCCAAGTAATTTAATCAGGTCCGCATGAACCAAATCTATTACAATTCCATAAAATATAATGGATAGGGAAAATGCAATAAAAACACCTAAACCTCCTAGCGTTGGGGTTAGGTTTCTGTGCATTTTTCGATTATCAGGAGCGTCCATGAGGCCCTTCTCTTTAGAAACATTAATTATAACCGGGTATAAATAAAAACTAGTAGACATCACAAATGCCGATAAGCTGGCCAAAAGTGATAAGTAGTTTAAATCCAAAAACAAAACGTTAATACTATTCATCAGTTCCTTTGATTACTATAAATTGAAAACATCAATACCAAAGCTGAACTTTTAGTTTGATTAACCGATTTTTAGTGCAGTAACATAATACTACCAATGCGACTATCAAATAAAAAATGAAGGTAAAGTTCTTAGATTATTCTTGTGGGGAAAAATAACTTCTAATACGTTATTGGGATAAAACTAGGTTTAACGGACTTACCTCGGAATATATATCGGTGTGTTACACCCTTAATCGACAACTTACGCAAACGCCCTATTCTTGGGGGCTTATCGACAAGCAACCATATAAACATATAATCTGACGGTATTTATCCTCTTATTCCTAAATTAATTTGTAGTCCTTATCTGTAAGGGAAAAATATCTATATAGTTTTAGTTCAGCATTCAACAACCAAACCCTCTGAGCCATATGCCATATTTAACGCTAAATCCTTTGGGTATTAAAAACCTCGTTAGATTCTAATTCTATAAGAATAATCCAAATTTATTAAAGGATTTAAAAATTCATTCTAAAGAGTGCCTATCTACTATTACGACGAGTTTTCAATATCTAAAAAAGTAAATCTTAGAGAGTAATTTAGGAACCTAATTTAGAAGCACGGACTTAATCTACACAAAATAAATGGGGTCTGCATATTAATTATAAAAAAGAAGTTTGTTTGTACACAAAACCTATTGCCTTACATCAAGCAAATTAAGACGAAAGGGTATAGTTTGCAATACGTATTTTCGAATTTAGGATTACAATCGGAGATATTTAAGTTTTTGCTGATGTACTTTTTGGAATATGTAAAATATGATTTAAAAACAGGTTTCTACATGCGTTAACTAAAAAAACTAAAAGCACTTCCTCCATATTTTCGTTCTTCGATAAAGTTAGATAGTTTGGATAAATCAGTACGCTTAGAATGTTCAATTATTAATACACCACCTTCAAGAAGCAAACTATTGTCAAAAATTAGCTCGGGGAGTTTATCAAAGTCCATTTCATTCATATCGTAAAATGGGTCTGCAAAAATAATATCATATTGGTGCGTGTGTTTAGCTAAAAATAGAAAGACATCATTTTTAATAGTTTCTATATCCAATTCTAATTGTATAGAAATTTTGTCAATATACGCTATACAGCCAGCATCCTTATCTACCGAAGTCACCTGTGCAACCCCTCTAGAAGCAAATTCAAAACTTATATTTCCAGTACCGGAAAAGAGGTCCAACACCTTTATATCTGGAAAGTAATAACGATTATTCAAAATATTGAATAAGGCCTCCTTTGCCATATCTTTTGTAGGACGAACAGGCAAATTCTTAGGTGCCATAAGTCGTCTTCCTTTATGTTTTCCAGAAATAATGCGCATATTATAAGGTGTTTAAAACGGTAAAGTCTATGCGTTGCCCTTCAGGCTCTCCCAACTGCAAATACTGTGAGGATGTAGGGGTGAAAATAATGATATTTTTTATGTAATCATGACATTGCTCAAAAACAGGATAATCTTCTTCTATAGCTCCAAAAAGCTTAACGGATATTTGATTCGCATCCAATTCTAACTGCTCTAATACAAATAACAGGTAGTAGGCAAAATCTTCCTTAGTCTCATATAAAAAACTATTGTACAACAACAACTTTTTATTGGCGATAACACATATATCCAATTGGTTTTCACTTACATGTACGTAACATATTTCCTCCTTATAATTACCATAGCCATTCAATAATGATTGTATGTTAACGGTTCCATTGTGTAAAAAAGTAAATTCACCAAAAATATCAAATATATAGTTATTTATATTTGCATATGGAACGTAAACGTTAACCATATCTTGGTTTTCAACCTCATCGTAAGCTAAAATATCGGTGGCAAATACTCGCGCGTTGAATTTGAGGTAATCTGAAAGCAAATTAGGGTCAAACAATGCTTTTGGAACAAGACCGAACAAGGTGTTTTTGTGTATTACGATAACCTCGTCAAATTCCTTAGCCTGTAACCCATGCTTTTTAAAAAGGATATCCATTTGGTCCTGAACCGCTACAATGTTTAACTCTTCTGAGAAAAGAACATTATCCGAATAGGCAATTTTATGAGATACCGTATCGGCCACACAAAAAGAAAGTCCATTCAAGCTGACTTGAATGGACAATTTCTGAAAATTCTTATTCGGAATATCCGAACTATTGGGTTTTCTCTTTTTTATCATAAATCGGTGGCCAGTTACCACTGGTACTTACTTCATCCATGGAACCTACAGTGATATGGGTTCCGTTCACTTCTTCCACACTCATTTGGGCATTCTCTCGAGCTACCAAATCTTTGGGCTGGTCATTCAACAAAATACTTTTAGCAACTTTGGCTTCAAAAACTGGTGCTCGGTATCCACTCTTTTCAACAAAACCGGCATTCATGGTTATTTTTTCACCGTTTGGAGCTCCTGGAATATCCATGAGATTCTTATATCGTATGTCCTTTTTGAAAAGGGAGTCTTTAACAGATACAAAACCAAGAGTATCAATGATTTTAACCTCTTGGAGCATATCGATTTTATATGTTTCATCAAATGCCAGGAAAGAAGAATCACGTTGTTGTGTTATAACGTAACTACCCGTATCAATGAATTTAATAAGGCTGTTAAATTCCTTTGCATAATTGCCGTTTACTGTTTTATAGGCCTCTTGGCTATTTCGGATATCTTTTAATTTAGCAACTACTTTGCCAAATCTTTCTACTTTAACTTTTTTAAATTCTATAGGTCCTGTTACGGAGTCGTAAATAAGGTAACCCAATACTACGCAAGCAATCCAAAGTACAATTTGAAATATGGTCTTCATTTCGTTAAGTGTTAATTTAATTTAGTGGTTCCAACAAATCTACAATTTTTTTTTAATGGGAAAAGTTTTTGCCGAAAAAATCATCTTTATCTTTGTTAATGAATGAAAGAACTTACACCAGCCACTTTTTATACCGAGTTACTATCCAAGTTTCCACATGATCCCACACTTAAACAACAAGTAGCGTTAGAGAAGCTGGCCAAATTTGTCCTATCAAAAGAAAAGGATGAAGTTTTTCTTTTAAAAGGTTTTGCTGGAACTGGTAAAACCACTTTAATAGGGACGGTCGTAAACAGTTTATGGAAATCTAGAATGCAGTCGGTTTTGATGGCTCCAACAGGAAGGGCTGCAAAAGTAATGTCGAATTACTCAAAAACTCAAGCATTTACCATTCACAGAAAAATATACTTCCCTAAAAAACAGGGTGGTGGTGGTGTTCAATTTGTATTGGCCCCAAACAAACATCGTAATACGCTATTTATTGTCGACGAAGCTTCTATGATTCCGGATAGAGCGGCAGATTCAAAGCTTTTTGACAATGGATCCTTATTGGACGATTTAATGATGTTCGTATATTCTGGGCATAATTGTAAGTTGTTACTAATAGGCGATACTGCGCAACTACCTCCCGTGCATCTCAGTCTAAGTCCGGCATTGGATTCAGATACCCTATCGCTGAATTATAATAAAGAGGTGATCAGGCTAGAACTGGACGAAGTTGTTCGTCAAGCGGAGGATTCTGGCATTCTGGTTAATGCCACCTTGCTTAGAGAACAATTACAAGGGAATTTTTTCGATTCCTTTAAATTTGATGTGCTTCCTTTCAAAGACATCGTTAGACTCATAGACGGAAACGAAATACAAGAAGCCATAGACGAATCGTATTCACAAAACGGAAAGGAAGAAACCGCCTTTATCGTAAGATCAAACAAAAGGGCCAACCTCTATAACTTAAATATTAGGGAGCGTATCTTATTTTTGGAGAACGAATTGGCCGCTGGGGATTTTATGATGGTCGTAAAAAATAACTATTTCTGGCTAAAACCTAATTCAGAGGCCGGTTTTATCGCAAATGGTGATATTATCGAAGTTTTAGAGATTTTTAATATCAAAGAGCTATACGGTTTTAGATTTGCAGAAGTAAAAGTAAAAATGGTAGATTACCCAAATATGGAGCCTTTTGAAACGGTGCTCTTATTGGATACTATCAAAGCTGAATCTCCATCCCTTTCTTATGAAGACGGCAATCGCCTTTACCAAGAGGTTATGAAGGATTATGCCCATGAAAGCTCCAAATACAAAAAGTTCTTAGGAGTAAAGAACAATAAATATTTCAATGGACTTCAGGTAAAATTCTCCTACGCGATTACATGTCACAAAAGCCAGGGCGGACAATGGGAAACGGTATTCGTTGAACAGCCCTATTTGCCCAACGGTATAGATAAAGACTATTTAAGATGGCTTTATACAGCGGTAACACGCGCCAAATCAAAATTATATCTCATAGGATTTAAGAACGATTTTTTTGTTGATTAGGAAAAGGTTATTTTAGTCTTTGGGTGATATCAAAAATGAAATGATAAACTATTTACTCTCAATAAAGACTTGGAATACCAAATAACAGGGCATAGATGACAACTGAAACCATTTTAAGTATTTTTTTAGGCATCGGATTAGCGGCATCCGTAGGGTTTAGAGTATTTCTTCCTCTTTTTGCACTAAGTTTAGCCTCCTATTTTGGGACTTGGGAACTTAACGATTCGTGGCAGTGGATCGGTAGTTTAGCGGCATTACTTACCCTAGGAATAGCCACAATGGTTGAAATTTTTGCCTATTTTATACCTTGGGTGGACAATCTTTTGGACAGTATTTCCATTCCTTTAGCAGCCATTGCAGGCACAGCGGTAATGGTATCCACTGTCGCTGGATTAGACCCGGTTGTCACTTGGTCATTGGCTATTATTGCCGGTGGTGGAACAGCTACCGCAATAAAAGGAGCTGGCGCAACAGGAAGATTGGCATCCACAGCAACCACCGGAGGAATAGCAAACCCTATTGTTGCTACGGTAGAAACAGGAACCGCCGTTGTCGTCACCACAACTTCAATATTTGCACCTATTTTAGCTGCTATTCTCGTAATCATAATACTGGTCATTATTTTTAGGATTTACAGGAAATTGAGACCTAAGAATAACATCAGTAGCCAAAGCAATAGTTAGACTCCAAAATTTTAAATAGTAGTTTTAACCAAATATAATAAGAGCGATAATTATGAAAGCAACAATGTAATTTCGCCAGATATAAAATCTAATCCGAAAAAAAGTGAAAATTATAGCCATGATTCCAGCCCGTTATGCAGCCTCTAGGTTTCCTGCAAAATTGATGCAGGACCTTTCTGGTAAACCTGTGATCGTGCGCACCTATGAAGCAGCTGTCAATACTGGGCTATTTGATACCATCTACGTGGTCACCGACAGCCCTATTATTTATGACAGTATTACCAACGCTGGTGGACTAGCCATCATGAGCAAAAAGGAACACGAATGCGGTAGCGATCGTATTGCGGAAGCGGTAGTGGATATGGATGTGGATATTATAGTAAACGTACAAGGAGACGAGCCCTTTACGGACCGTGAAAGTTTAGCCGGAGTCCTAGGGGTTTTTAAGAATGACCAGAACAAAGAAATCGATTTGGCATCACTAATGGTTCAAATAACCGATGAGAACGAGATCAGCAACCCAAATACCGTAAAAGTCATCGTAGACAATAGAAACTTCGCACTGTATTTTTCGCGCGCACCCATTCCCTTTCCAAGGGCAAAAGATGTAGGTACAGTATACTACAAACACAAAGGTATTTATGCCTTTAGAAAAAGTGCCTTGATGGATTTTCAAAGATTGCCCATGCTCGCCTTGGAAGCCACAGAAAAAATTGAGGCTATTAGATATCTTGAATACGGTAAAAAAATTAAAATGGTGGAAACGACAGTTTCTGGAATAGAAATAGATACCCCAGAAGATTTAGAAAAAGCACAAGCCGCATGGAAATAGACTTCTCACTTATAAAAGTCATTGGTTTTGATGCAGATGATACCCTTTGGGTAAACGAAACATACTTTAGAGAAGCTGAAGAAAGCTTTGCCGAGCTTTTAGAACCGTATGAAACCAAAAATAAAATAGACCAGGAACTCTTTAAAACCGAGATTCGAAATTTAGAACTCTATGGCTATGGCATAAAAGGTTTTATGCTTTCTATGATAGAATCTGCCTTGGAGCTATCCAATAATGAAATACCGCAAGCTACCGTACTTAAACTTCTGGATATAGGAAAAAACATGATTTCCCGTCCTGTGGATGTTCTAGAAGGTGTAGAGGAAGTATTGGAAAAACTGAATGGAAAATATAGACTGATTGTCCTTACCAAAGGGGATCTGCTTGACCAAGAGCGTAAATTGGAACGTTCAAAACTGTCCAATTATTTTCATCATGTAGAAGTTTTAAGTGATAAAAAAGAAAAGAACTACAAAGACTTATTAGAGCATTTGGAAATTCCCACCCACGAATTTTTAATGATTGGCAATTCCTTAAAATCAGACGTGTTACCTTTGACTAAAATTGGAGCCAGTGCCGTTCATGTGCCTTTCCAAACTACATGGAAACATGAGGAAGTGTCTGCGCCCATAAATAAATCTGGCTATATGACAGTTCAGAAATTAACGGATGTACTTGACTATCTATAATGAGTGAAATGGAGCTAAAAAAAGAAAGAAGATTGAAGAACATACCTACTAAAGCATCAGAAAAGTATCGAAACTTTCCTATGGTACCCCGAGTTGTTTTCGGCAATGGAAGTTTTGACCAGTTAGGAGATATATTAATGCCAAAACGAAAGCACTCCGAAGCTCCAATTGTATATCTTGTAGATGCTGTTTTTGAAGGAACAGAACTGGTAAAGCGTATTCCCAATCTATTCTGTGATCAAATCGTTTTCGTATCTGCTAAACAAGAACCAAGCACAGCACAGGTAGATGCCTTGGTCTCTATGATCAGCGATACGTTTCAAGAGCTACCTTCTGGAATTGTTGGCATCGGCGGTGGCACACTTTTAGATCTATCAAAAGCGGTAGCTATTTTGTTAACCAACTCTGGAAGTGCAGCAGACTATCAAGGTTGGGATTTGGTAGCTAAAAAAGCTATTTATCATGTTGGGATTCCTACGATTAGCGGAACGGGTGCAGAGGTATCTAGAACAACGGTGCTTTTAGGACCGGATAAAAAATTAGGGATAAACTCCGACCATACCACATTCGATCAAGTTATCTTAGATCCGGAATTAACAAAAGGGGTATCAAAAGAACAATGGTTTTATACAGGAATGGATTGTTTTATTCATTGTATAGAATCACTCGAAGGAACCTTTTTAAATGCTTTTAGCCAAAGCTATGGAGAAAAAGCTTTGGATTTATGTAGAGAAGTCTTTCTTACCGAACTACCTGCTCATGAATCAAGGGATAAATTGATGATGGCGTCATGGCATGGAGGCATGAGTATAGCCTACTCCCAAGTTGGTGTTGCACACGCCCTTAGTTATGGCTTAGGTTTTCTGTTAGGTGTAAAACATGGGATTGGCAATTGTTTGGTTTTTCAACATTTAATGGAATTTTATCCTGAAGGCGTAACGCTTTTTCATCAAATGATGAAAAAGCATCAAATTACTTTACCCACTGGAATTTGCGCACAGCTAACCGATGCGGATTTTGAAAAGATGGTAAGTATAGCGTTAGGAATGGAACCCTTGTGGGAAAATGCGCTTGGAGAAAACTGGAAACGTGTCATTACTGCTGATAAACTAATATCGATATATAAAAAAATATAATCCGTCGTTTCCTACTCGTAAATATATACTATCCTAAGAGCCAAAAATGCATAGCATCGCTAAATTCATTTATTTTAAAATTTTAAAATGGTCCTTTCAGGGCGATTTTCCCTCACATTTAAAAAAATGCGTTATCATCGTTGTCCCGCATACCAGTTGGTGGGACTTTTTATTGGGCATATTGGTGCGTAATGTATGGAAAGAAGAAATTAATTATATCGGTAAAAAAAGTCTCTTTGATTCGCCTTTCGGATGGTTTTTTAGATGGACGGGCGGTACTCCAATAGACCGAAGTAAATCTAACGATACGGTCTCTGCCATTGCCCAGATTTTTGAGCAAAAAGACAAATTTAGGCTCTCCCTATCGCCCGAAGGTACCCGTAAGAAAGTGAGCCAATGGAAAACCGGGTTTTATTTTATCGCTAAAGCAGCAAAAGTCCCAGTGGTATTGGTAGCCTTTGATTATGGCAAAAAGCAAATAAAAGTATCCCTGTCCCATATGCCTACTAATGACCAAGAAGCCGATTTTAAGACATACGAAGCATTTTTTAAAGGAATCAAGGGGAAAGTGCCAGAGTATAGTTACGATGCTACTTAAGAGTACACCATTGTACTTGAATCAAAGAGTGGCTTATTGGCTATTTGAAGGACGGACTATAGAACTGAAATTCTATATTTCTAAACATAAAAAAGCCACCTCTCCAAGTGGCTTTTTTTAATTAACTTTACCTAACTCAAACTAAAATTCTATCTGACTTTTTTATTCTCCCTGACCTAAAGAGAATGCTCTCTTACCGTCAAATTCATAAAGATTTTCCGTTTTAATAACATCAAAACCTTCGTTGTACAATTTGGACAATAAAGCTACTATTTGCTCATAATCTACAGGTTCGTATACTAGAGCTCCTCCAGTAATGTCAGCATCCTTGGCAACAAACCTACACCTCCAATGATCCGTACAATAGGTTTCTTTCATACCTCTGGGAAATACTTTTACCCCTCTGTTGGTAATCATTTTAAGCTTTAATTTGAATGCATTTAAACTTGATAAAGCCTGTCCTATTTCCTCTGGGTCGAAACCTTTCCAATCGATAAAAACATCTACACCCAACAATACTTTATTTTGAACTCTCCTTTTATATGCCGGGATGGTTATTGTTCCTGTACCCTGAGCAATATGGCTCGTAGGTAGTTTTTCGGGAATTTGACCCAATTTGCCAATAACGGCATCCGCAAACTCTGAAGTCGAAACTTTCTTCCTGCTTATTTTTTCATCATAAATATCAGCAGTATGGTAACCGTCCTCTATAGCTGCCAACCATGCGTTTTTAATCTTATCGGCAGTAGCTGTTTGTCCTATATGCGCCAACATGGAAATGGAAGCGTTGATCAATCCAGAAGGATTCGCTATATTTTTTCCTGCAATGTCCGGTGCAGAACCGTGAATTGCCTCGAACATGGCCACATTGGTACCAATATTTGCAGAACCGGCCATACCTACGCTACCAGCAATCTCGGCAACAATATCAGAGATAATATCGCCATACAAGTTAGAGGTAACCACTACATCGTAGTTTTCCGGGTTGGCTGCTAAACGGGCAGCACCGATATCAATAATCTGAGCATCGTTAGCAATTTCTGGATACTCTGCGGCAATCTCATCGAAAACCTGATGAAACAATCCATCTGTTAATTTCATGATATTATCCTTTACCATGCAGGTTACTTTTTTACGTCCGTATACTCGGGCATATTCAAATGCATACCGCACTATTTTTTCACAACCTGGCCTGGTAATCAGTTTTAGGCACTGCACTACATCCTGAGTCTGCTGGTGCTCTATCCCTGCGTATAGATCTTCTTCATTTTCTCTTATAACTACCACGTCCATGTTTGGAAAGTGTGTCTGTACATAAGGATGCAATGCCGCAACAGGTCTAACGTTTGCGAACAAACCTAAAGATTTTCTCAAAGTAACGTTCAAACTCTTATAACCCTTTCCTTGTGGTGTGGTAATGGGCGCTTTAAGAATCAACTTATTTTGGTTGATCGTTTCCCAAGTTTCTGTTGCAATACCTGCTGAATTTCCTGAAAGATATACCTGCTCCCCCAATTCTATATAGTCCGGCTCAATATTTGCACCGGCGGCATTTAGAATTTTTAGGGTAGCATCCATAATCTCAGGACCTATTCCGTCACCTTTGGCAACGGCTACTTTAACCGCTTTAGCAATTGAACTTGTACGTGCTTTTTTCTGTACTACCTTGATATTCATTTGTTGATTATTTTATGTGGCATTGCAAAGGTTATATTTTTTATTCATATATTTTTATTTATGTTATTGATGAAAATCATTAACTTATTTTATATTAAAGTTGGATACATCCTAAAGCATCCAACCAAATAGAACTGCATTTAGTACGGACCTAATAAGACACAAGAAATCATTAAGAAGGAAATTAAAATCAGATAAAACCAAGTCGCTTCAAAGACGATTATTAGATTTACACTTGTCTAAAAAACCATACTTCCAAAGCAGCGGTAGCTCGTTTTTGTAATCATACTAAAACAGGACAGGAATAATTAGTGGAAAGCGATTAACGAATCATATTCCGGTTTTAAGGATAAAAGCGATGCTGGCGGGTTAAGAGGTTTTATACAAATCGCAGATTTGCTATCAATTTGGGAACAA
This sequence comes from uncultured Maribacter sp., assembly GCA_964353165.1. GTDB lineage: Bacteria > Bacteroidota > Bacteroidia > Flavobacteriales > Flavobacteriaceae > Maribacter. Next base: position 17,758 of record CAYGUY010000017.1, on the reverse strand, counting down.
AAAAACAGACCCTTCGCCTTGGCGAGGGTTAATTCCATCACGTAAATCGCAGATTTACTATCTCATTAAAAAAAGCAGGCCGTAAGCCGGATTCTGTATACCCACGAACTAAGTCTTGGGACGCCTTATCATTTATCTAGGTCTTTAGTTACCCAAAGACTCAAACCGCCTACCCTTCAGCTTGGGCGTGCAGCCCTCGAACACTGATTTACATGACGTTTCACCGTATAGAGTTTACCTGGTTTCACTACAGCCGAACTGTACTTGCTTTCTGTTGCACTTGTCCTCACCTCTCGGCGGACGGGCATTACCCGCTATACTGCACTATGGTGTCCGGACTTTCCTCTCCATGCCAACACAAGTTTGGCATGCAGCGATAAGGTGGCCTGCTTCGGGCAAATGTACTGCAATTGTTGATAACTAAAGATGATCTACAGTTTAAATTCACCAAAGAATACTTAGCTATTTTTATATTTGTAAGAGGACAAAATTAATCGGATTTGGAACCATTTATTGTATCGGCCAGAAAGTATAGACCCCAGACATTCAAGGATGTTGTAGGGCAAGAGGCCATTACCAATACCCTCGAAAATGCGATTAGTAATAACCATCTTGCGCAAGCATTGTTGTTTTGTGGCCCTAGAGGGGTTGGAAAAACAACCTGTGCCAGAATACTGGCTAAACAAATAAATTCCGATGGGACAGAAAATCCAGACGAGGATTTCGCCTTTAACATATTTGAACTTGATGCTGCCTCCAATAACGGTGTTGATCAAATAAGGGAACTCACGGATCAAGTTCGTATTCCACCGCAGGTAGGGAAATATAAGGTATATATCATTGACGAGGTACACATGTTGTCTACTAATGCATTTAATGCATTTTTAAAGACCTTGGAAGAACCTCCAAGCCATGCGATTTTTATCTTAGCAACTACGGAAAAACACAAAATTATTCCGACTATTCTGTCTCGTTGTCAAATATTTGATTTTAAGAGGATAACGGTTAAGGATGCGGCCGAATACTTGAAGTATATTGCGGAAAGCCAAGGAATCAATGCCGATGAAGATGCATTGCACATCATTGCCCAAAAAGCAGATGGCGCCATGCGGGATGCCCTTTCTATTTTCGACCGGGTCGTAAGTTTTTCCGGAAAAGAATTGACCAGAAAAGCAGTTACGGAAAACCTGAACGTACTTGATTACGATACCTACTTTAAGGCTACCGATTTTATTTTAGAACATAATATTCCACAAGCGCTCATGCTCTTCAACGAAACCTTAGCGCTAGGTTTTGATGGACATCACTTCATTAATGGATTGGCTTCACATTTTAGGGATTTAATGGTTTGCCAACATCAGGAAACAATTTCCCTACTAGAGGTTGGTGAGGCAGCGCAAAAAAGTTATCTAGACCAGTCGATAAGAACATCGACAAGTTTCTTGCTTACAGCTTTAGATTTGGCCAACGAGTGCGACCTCAACTATAAAACAAGTAAAAATCAGCGTTTACTGGTGGAACTCACCCTAATGAAACTTGCCTCTATCGATTTTGATGGAGAAAAAAAAAATCCTGAATCGGTAGCACTTCATAATAAGACTATAGATTTCATTGCTCCAGCGGCCTTTTATCAAAATCTTTCGCCAATTTCAAAAACAGATGTTTCGGCACAAAACGAGATACCTCCGGTACCTCCGAAAGCATCGAAAAACCTTACCGCGGAGGCTATTACAAATACTAAAGGATCGACTGCTTTTGAAAAACATGCCGTCCAACCAGAATCGCCAACCTTTAACAAAAGACAAGATGTCAATAAGGAAAATGCTCCAAACTTAGAAAATTTAAAAACAGAAGTTTCCGCTCAAGCCGAAGGTGCCACAATAGCTCAACAAATCCCGGTTGAAGAACCTGTACCTCCAAAAATCAATATAAACGTTCAGGCGAAAAGGGTATCCGGATTGTCCATATCCAGTTTAAAAGCCAAAAGGCAACATGAGCTGAATAAAATAGAAGTGATCATTGATGAGGATGCGCTGCCCAAAGCCGTATTCACCGAAGAAACACTTCGTAAACATTGGAACGAATTTGTAAATCAAATAGATGCCAAGGGACAAAAAATATTAGCATCTAACTTAAGTGTAGATGTGCCAAAACTAAAGGATAAGTTCATCATATGTATCGAAATGCCAAACGGTACCATGAAAAAAGAAATAGAGCGCGAAAATTTTGAATTGATGGAGTATCTACGAACTAAACTCAATAATCATTTCATTCAACTTCAAATTACCGTGAATGAAAAAAGTGCTAAGAAATTCGCGTTTACACCCGAAGAAAAATATCAAAAATTACGGGACAAGAATCCGGCATTAGATGTATTGCGAAAGGAGTTCGACCTAGACCTTTGAACGAACCTTTAAACGAAATACGTACAGAAAACAGACCAAACCGATTACTAAAAGCCCAAAGGCCTCGCGTCCCAGTTCCACTGTTTTGATATCTCCGTCATTCAAGTCGAATCCTTGAAAATTGGAAGGATACAGGTAAACAAAGCCAATAAAACAAGCGACTCCAAAAATAAACGGAATAAAAATATTTAATTTGTTCAAGGAAAACAATATTGAAATAATAGCGGCTACAAAATAAATAATAATCCAAGCTAAGGAATCCGGGTCATTATACTGCACCGCAGCACCCAAACCGAACAATAATGCAAATAAAAAACCAACACCTTTAAAAATTGGATTCATATGATATTATTTTAGCACTTGATTTTCAATTACTTTATACACGTCTATGGCCTGGATAACTGTATCGTTTTGTTCTAATGCACCATTACTGATAAGAATAGGATAATCGTCCACATCTTCTGGAATACGTCCATGGGAACCCTTGATCAAAGTAGCGTCTATGGGTATAATATCCATTACGGTTCGGAACCCTAATTTCTTTTTTATCAGTTTACCAACGACTTTAGCCATTACTAGTTTATCCTTGGGATCCGTCATCATTTCAACTGGGTCATATCCGGGTTTTTTATGAATATCCACCATCCTTGCATAATCAGGTGCTTTCGTGTCATCTAACCAAAAATAATAAGTAAACCACGAATCCCTGTCTGCCAATACGACTAGATCACCACAACGTTCATGTTGCAAATTTTCAGCCCTTATCTCATCTCCTGACAATACCTGCTCCACACCTTCTTGCTGAGCGATAAGTTCTTTAACTGCGGTAATATGTTCCTTAGTTTTAAGATACACATGTGCTATTTGATGGTCTGCCACTGCAAAGGCATCGCTAACCCCCGCATCCAACAATTCAAGACCACGTTCTACCCTTACACTGAGATAACCGTTTTTACGCAATACCCTGTTCAAATGTATAGGTCGGTTTACGTTTGTTATCCCATACTCCGATAGTAGTATTATGTTGGAATTTGACTTTTCATAATGCTGTACCAATTGTTTTACGACCCCATCTATTTCCTGTAAATCCTTTGAAATGATATCAAGATCCAAGCCGTGGCGCTGTAAATTATAATCTAAATGCGGCAAATATATTAAGGTTAAGGTTGGGTCATGGAGTTCGTCGGTCTGGATGGCGGCATTTGCTATCCATTGCGAGGAATTTATAGTTGTTTTTGGGCCCCAAAACTCAAATAATGGAAAGGTGCCTAAGCTATCTTGCATGGTATCGCGTAGCTCTGCCGGTTGGGAATAGATATCGGGAATCTTTCGACCGTCCGCTAAATAATTAGGACGAGGTGTAATACTATAATCTACGGTAGAATACATATTGTACCACCAAAAGTGATTGGCGCATGTAAAACCGGCATCCTTAGTTTTAAGTGCATCCCAGATTTTAGGTTGCTGTACCAAGTGGTTCGATTGTCGCCAAAACTTGACTTCACACTCCTCCTTAAAATACCAGCCATTTCCGACGATACCATGTTCTGAAGGCCATTTTCCCGTGAGATACGTAGATTGTGCCGAACACGTTACCGCGGGCAACACCGGCTTTATATAGGTAGACTCGCCTTTCTCTAAAAACGATGTAATAAAAGGCGTATGTTCACCAATCAGTCGTTTTGTAAGTCCCACAACATTAATTACAACGGTCTTTTTCATCTGTTAATTTCTATTGTTTTTTAGGTCAGATGTAATTCGCCAAACAACATTCTAGTTGGTATCCAAAATTATTATGGCTCATTTCATATTACAAACGTTCTTTTAACCAGCTGATTTCCCGTATAATGGATTGGGTCAGGTCTTCCTTTAAATCGGTCGGTAATACATCCCAAGTATAGGTTTCTATTTCTAAATGTTCAGTAATAGGGTGCTTCCTTAAAAATTCCAAGGTCTTTAAAATGTGATCTTGAGTAGAAGAAAGAGCACCAAATTCCTTCAAAAATATGGGAACATGAAAATGCGCTCGTAATTCTTTAAAACTTCCTTTATTTTCAAGAACAACTGGTAAATCGTTATAGGTAATTACTTCATCACCTCGGTTCTCTGTAACCTGATGTAGATAGGTAGGCTCATTAAATTGTGATAGGAGTTCCCAAACCGCATTATCATTACTACCATTGAACAGAATTTTCAAAGCAGCACTAACTTGAATTTTGCCTGTCTTTATATTGGCTTTTTTGAATTTAGTAAAGGTATCTTCTGGTTCCTCATAGGCCAATGAAAAATGGCAGATATCATAACAAACAGTGAGGTAACGTTTAATGATATCTTCAATTTCGGAAGCATTCTTCCCTAAGGATTCTTGAAGCATTTCCAAGCCTATAGGAACCAAATAATCCGTATAAAAACCAAGTACCTCATCACTATTTTCAAGCAATCCGTCCGGTTCGGGCTCTATATCCAAATGCAGGTATTTTCCTGTGTTCTTTTCAATATCGTACAAATGTTTCGCCACATGTACCATCTGTTCCGCTCCTTTTACAAAAGCTGCTTTTTTATCAGCATCCGTCTTATGCCAGTATTTATAAGTGATCGGAGAGGTAGAAATCCCTCCTGATTGTCCCTCTGGCAGCAAAACCGCCAACTGATCGAAAAGTCGAAGCGTGTATATCAGTCGGTCCTTAGTAGTCCAATCTGGTGCATGGACATTATCTTTTACGCGCTCGTCATGAAAATTCCCATAAGGAAATCCATTCATGGTGAAAACATATACTTCGTTCTCTTTTAACCAGTTCTGAAATTGCTCCATGTGATTACCTATAGCCAATTCTTCACTGGCGGTATTCGACAATCGAAGCCCTAAGCCAAAGGCAGTATTGCTGGAAACGGCAGCTTTAATAGTAGGTACATGTTGCTTTAAACTTTCAAAAGTATTTTTCCAATCCTGCCCAGGATGTATGTTAGTGCAGTACGAAAGATGGTATGTATTGTCAATACGCATTGGATTATTGGTTTACAGTAGCATACTGATTTAAGTTGGAAATAGCTTTTGACATTAACTTCATATCTATAGTATGCACATCGTGTTTTACACCAATACCGGATATTAGGGTAATGGTCAATTCCCCTCCCAAATGCTCTCGGAATTCCTCTATGCCTTTTAATAGTTCCGTTATTTCAGCTGAAGATGACAAGGGAAGGGATAGATCAAACCCAATAGCCAATAGTACGTTTAAAATATTTTCTAAATCGGTCTCGGAAATCAATCCTACTAAGTATGCATAGGTAACATCCAATGCAATCCCTTTTGCAACAGCCTCCCCATGGCGCAGACTATAGTTGGTCATGTATTCCATTTTATGGGCTGCCCAATGTCCAAAATCCAAAGGTCTAGAGGAACCGGATTCAAATGGATCTCCACCTTGGGAAATATGGTGCATGTGCATTTCAGCGCATTTGTAGATAACATAGTGCATAACCTCCATATCTCGATTCTTTAAATCGATTGCATGATCGGAAATGTATTTAAAAAAGTTCTTGTCCTTAATCAATGCCACTTTTATTGCCTCGGCAACTCCAGAGATCCAATCCCGTTGTTCTAAAGTGGTTAAAAAGTTACTATCGTTGATGATGGCAAAAGGCGGTGCAAAGGTGCCTAAGAAATTCTTTTTGTTGAAAATATTGACACTGTTTTTAACCCCTACTGCAGCGTCGTTCTGAGATAGTACGGTCGTGGGAATACGAATAAGTTTTACCCCCCTGTGTGCAATAGCAGCGGTATACCCTACCATGTCTATAAGCGCGCCACCACCAATAGCTATGACAAAAGAATGCCTACAGATAGCGTTATCGTTGATGCCTTTCAGTACCGTTTCTATCGCTTCCGAACTATTTTTAGATTGTTCCCCTCCATCTAAAACAATACTCTGGGTGTGTTTCAATTGCTTTGCGTGTGCTTTGCAATAGGCCTCAATTTGCATCAATATATTTGGGTGCGCATCGGCAAGTCCCTTATCGATTACGAAAAACAGCTTTACAGCTTCATTGGGTTTGTACTTGGTGATATGCTCTGCAAAGAGGGGATTGTCAATATGAAATACACCTTGCGTAAAAAGCAATTGGTACTCATAGTGAACGGAAAATGATTGTTTTATAGCGGATAACTGCATAATTCTTAGGTAACGGCAAAAAGTTTAGAGAGCACTATTGATAAGGGCAAAAGCAACAAAATGCCTATAGCGATGTACCAATTGGAGAAACCGGCCGCCCAACAGGCATCCATTATTACCAAAGACAACACACCTGCCATCACGGCTTTTTTAATATGCACGGGCGAATTTTCTTTATAGGCTTTTACCAACGGCCTGTAAATCATAACCGCAAAAAGCGTTAAAAACGGAATAGAAATCAATAAATTAGTACTGTGTATTGCAACACCTATTGCAATCAATGCGATCACAGCCGCATAGATAACAGCAGCCATAACGATATGTTTTTTATTATCTCCATGGACTTCTCCCCTACTTATTAGGGTTATGGCAAATATATAAAGTACAGGGATAATCGTAATCCAAATAATGGGAAGTTCTCCAAGAATGGAAATACCTAACAACAAATTTAAACCTCTACATATTCCCATGACCAAGGGTCCAAAAAAGGAATGTTGCTTTGCAATGGCGTCATAAATGTAAATACTTGCTGCCAAGATAATGGCTATATACCCAGATATATCGGATACCATAACTGCCAAGGCACAACCCAAAAGCATAAGAATAGCCCCAAGGGCAGCTGCTTCCTTAATAGAAACAACACCGCTAGGAATAGGCCGTTCCGGGCGCTCAACAGCATCTAGCTTTGCATCGAATACGTCGTTTAAAACTACGCCACCCGCATATAGAAAAACGGAAGAAAAAACCAATAGGGTAATTGTTCCTGTGTCTACCAAAAAATAATCTACCGAAGCGATTCCGCTGAAAAAACAAGAAATAGCAATCCCGGCCAAAATATCCGCGGCAGCAGTTGGCAGATTTGCAGGCCTACACAAGCGCGCCAATCCCATTAGTTTATTGGACATCTTAGCTTATTTGGTTTTCATCTATTCTTGGTACTTGTCCTCGTAACACACTATTATCATTGAATAATTGAGATTGATCTATTCCGTTTGGCTTCAACCAATGCGCTTCCTTCATTCTTCCGTTCTTACCAAATGCATCCAAGGCATTTTGGTAACAGGTTTTAACTACATCGGCTTTTGCAATTCCTCTTTCCAGCATTAGGGAAGCAGTTTTTGGAACGGCCATAGGATCGCTAACACCCCAATCGGCAGAACTGTCCACGATAATATTATCACTACCAAATTTGCGTACGACTTCTACCATGCGCTCATTACCCATTTTTGTTTTAGGATAAATAGTGAATGCGGCTATAAATCCTCGGTCTAAAACTGCCTTAACCGTTTCTTCATTGTTATGGTCTATGATAACATTCGCAGGATCTAAACCGTGTTCTATACAGACTTCCATACTTTTAATGGTTCCCGCTTTTTTATCCCTATGAGGTGTATGAACTTGAACAGTCATGTTCAGTTCCTTAGCCATATCTAACTGCATTCTAAAAAACTTGTCCTCTGCAGGAGTTTGATCATCATAACCAATTTCACCTATGGCAACCACATTCTCCTTATGCAAGTACAAAGGTAAAAGTTCAATTACTTGTTCTGCCAAAGCTTCGTTATTGGCCTCTTTAGAATTTAGACCTATGGTACAATAGTGCTTTATACCAAATTGCGCCGCCCTAAAGGGTTCCCAACCTACCAAGCTGCTAAAGTAATCTTGAAAAGAACCGACTTGAGTCCTAGGTTGTCCCAACCAGAACGAAGGTTCTATAACGGCAACAACGCCGGCCGCGGCCATTGCTTCATAATCGTCCGTAGTACGAGCACTCATGTGCACATGGGGATCTATTATCATCATCTTATCTTGCATAGTCTAATTTTTTAAAGTGTTCCAAGTTATTTTACCAGAAGCTACCTGATCTTTTAGTTCCTTATGTTTCTCTAATAATGCCAAAGCCCTTTTGTCATCTGAGAAGTAACAGCAAAGTGCACCAGCTTTATTTTCAATTTTATCTTCACTTGTCAATAAACGCTCCATATCCGAAAGCAACGTATCATCCATGAATTTTGAAACAGGTCTCCAGAACATAGGGTCGATTTTTCTTGATGCGGCCCAACGCTCATGTGCATAATCCGAAATAATTCGGGTTAAATCTGCATTCGCCCTTTCATCCACAGATTGGATTAGTGCTAAATCACGCTCCATAAAGGCAGCTTTAAGATACATCTGATTCCATTGTTGGTCGTTAAAGTATAATGCTGGATACCGATTATTTAAAGTGATTGCATCAAAAATAATGGATATGTTAGTCCGCAAGGCCTCTACCGCTGCATGTTTAAAACTTTCAGATTCTGGTAATATTGTTAAATACCTTAAAAAAGTTTCCAGTTCTGTAGTGTCCGCAACTTCAATAATTTTTGCCACTTCTTTGATATAGAACTGAGGATTTAACTCAAGAACTTTAGTCAGTAGATATATTCTTGACATCTGTAGCGCATCTGCCCCGTGTGCTTTAAAATATGAAATCGTTTCATTATTATCATCACTATAGTTTATATCCGGTGTTTTATCAAACTTAGACGCCAATAGACTATAGGTCATAAATAAGTCCCTTGCAGATTGCGAATTGTCCAATCTTAATATTTTTTCACTTAACCAGTCCATTGCTTCAAGGCCTGTGTTCTTGTCTAAGATTTGGTAAATAGCTTCGCTTTTGTGCATTCTTAATAGATTGTGAATTGCTTTTCTCAAAATTAATTATTAAAAGCCATTTAGCCTTATTTTTGTGGTGTAAAGAACGCTTTATGTTGATAAGGACGATTCTTGTATATAAAACTTAAAACTATGTTAGGCTTAAAATTACCTACAGACCCAAGATGGGTGAATATTGTAGAAAAAAATATAGATGAGATTTTAACGGATCATGCGTACTGTGAACAAAAAGCCGCCAGCACTGCCATATCTTTAATAGTTTCGTTTCCAGAGTATTCAGAGCTTATCGAGGAAATGATTGCGTTGTCCAGAGAAGAGATGGGCCATTTTAAGATGGTACACGATTTAATATTGGAAAGAGGACAAACATTAGGTAGAGATCGTAAAGACGAATATGTCCTAGAATTGATTAAATTCTTTCCTAAAGGTGGAAGTAGAACCACTCAGTTGGTTCATAGATTATTGTATGCTGCTTTAATCGAAGCCAGAAGTTGCGAACGTTTTCGCTTACTTTCCGAGGAACTCCAAGATAAAAAATTGGCCGAATTCTACCGAAAATTGATGATCAGTGAAGCAGGACACTACACCATGTTCCTAGCATTTGCCCGCCAATATGGCAACTTAAAAGAAGTAAACCAAAAATGGGATGACTTGCTGCATTACGAAGCACAAATCATGAAAAACCTAGGGAACAAGGAAACCGTCCATGGTTAATTATTTTCCTTGGTATAGTAAAGGTCTTTGATAATACCGTCCGATAGTCCAATTTTGGGTACATGTATCTTTTTAGCTCCGCTCCATTTGGCAGCAGAAAGGAATATCCTAGTGGCGGGTATAATAACGTCCGCTCTATCCGGATTCAATCCTAGTTCAGCTATGCGCTCTTCATAACTAAGGCTTTCCAAAAAATGATACTGGGCGTTTAACCAGATATAGGATAATGGCTGTCCTTCTTTACGACCGGACATCTTGTGCAACTTATTAATGTTACCTCCAGAACCTATAATACTTAGTTTTGAAGTATTTTTGACAGTTATAGTAATCCAATCCTTTAACTTATTCCAAGTCTCATCGCCTACCATATTGTTTAACAAGCGCACGGTGCCTAGCTTAAAGGATTTAGACCGTTCTATTTTACCATCTGTAAACAAAGTAAACTCTGTACTACCACCGCCAACATCTATATACAAGTAGGATTGGTCTGGACGAATAATCTCCTTTAGGTCGGTAGAAGCAATAATCGCTGCTTCCTGTTTGCCATCTATAACATCAATTTTTATCCCAGTTTCCGCCGCAATACTAGCTATCACTTCATTCCCGTTATTTGCTTCCCGCATTGCGGAGGTAGCACAGGCCCTATATTTCTCTACACCTGCTACTTCCATTAAGAGTTTAAAGGCCTTCATGGTTTTCAGTATTCGATTTATGTTATGCTCAGAAATTTCTCCTACCGTAAAGGAGTCTTCGCCTAAACGAACCGGCACTCTAATCAAGGCACTTTTCCGAAATTGCGTTGCTTTTCCTTTTTCTTCGATCACGTTATGCGTAAGCAAACGTATAGCATTGGAGCCTATATCGATAGCCGCAAACTTTCTTATTTTCAATTTTTGATTACTTTAGCCCTTCAATTTATTCAGATAATAGTCATAAACGGCAAATTGAGAACGTACCTTTTTCATATTATTCTTACGATATGCATTATCCTGAGCCTCATTGAACAGACGTGCTTTTACATTATCCGCCCAAGAAATTTCAAACGTATCCAACAGCTCTTGTTTTATATCAGGATCGTAAATAGGACAACCTACCTCAACCCTATTCTCCAGATTACGGGTCATAAAGTCGGCAGAGGAAATATATACCTTTGTATCGCCATCATTACAAAAAATGAACATTCTCGGGTGCTCCAAAAACTTATCTATGACACTTATCGCCTCAATATTCTCGCTCATTTCCTTTACACCAGGAACTAAGCAGCAAATTCCCCTAACTATCAATTGAATCTTTACACCTGCATTACTTGCCTTGTATAGTCTATCAACCATATCATACGAAGTAAAACTATTCATTTTTATTTTGATAAAGGCTTCCTTTCCTGCTTTAGCATTCTCAATTTCTTGATCAATCAACTGCTTAAATACTTTGGTCGTGTAATGCGGCGAAACAATTAAATGTTTATACTTATGAATTTTATAAGTCGTTTCGAAAAAATCAAAGACTTTATTCAATTCTTTTAAAATAGGCTCATCAGCCGTAAATAAGGTATAATCCGTGTAAATTTTGGCCGTAGATTCGTTGAAATTTCCGGTACTGATAAAACCGTACCGTTTCATCTGTCCTTCTTCCTCTCTCTCGATCAAACATATTTTACTATGAACCTTTAGCCCTGGAACTCCAAAAATTAACTTTACGCCTTCTGCTTGAAGCTCTTCCGCATATCTAATATTCGCATGCTCATCAAAACGTGCCCTAAGTTCTATTTGAAGAATGACCTGTTTACCATTTTTCACCGCATTGGATAAACAAGCAGCTACCTGAGAATCATTCGCAAGTCGGTACACGGTAATTTTTATGGTCTTTACCTTTGGATCTAGGGCAGCTTCGCGTAAAAATTTCAAGACATAGGAAAAGGTATGGTATGGCGTATATTGCAAGTAATCTTTATTTGCAATTTTTTCCAATAAACTTCCTTCTAAACTGAGCCCTTTTACAGGTAATGGCGTTATTTTTTTATACAATAAATCTTGTCTTCCAAGGCTGGGAAAACTAAGATAATCTCTTTTATTATGATACCTACCTCCAGGAATAATACTGTCCGTATCCTCAACGTTCATTTTCTCCTTCAAGAACTCTAACGTATCCTTACCGATTTTCTTATCGTAAACAAATCGTACTGGATCGCTGATTTTACGGCCTTCAACACTAGAGTAAATTTTTTCGATAAAACTTTTACTCAAATCATTATCAATGTCCAATTCTGCATCTCTCGTAATTTTTATCATATGGGCAGAAATAAAACTATAGTCGAACATCGTAAAAATACTATCCATACAAAACCGTATGACGTCATCTAACATGATAACATAATCCTTTTCGCCTTCCCTAGGAAGCACTACAAAACGTTCTATACCTTTAGGGATTTCTATAAGTGCGAAGCGTTTCTCGATTTTTCTTGAAGTCTCACGCGTGCGATCATCCCTTTTTAACAACATACGTATGGCCAGGTAAGCCGCAGTATCTTTTAAGGTGGGAAACTCGGCGTAATCGCTAAGTATAATTGTTGTGAGTTGCGGACTTACATTTTGTAAGAAATATGTTTTAACAAAGGTTTGTTGTGACTCTGAAAGCTCGGTCTCCGTAATCAAAAATACATTCTGCTGCTCTAGCTCCTTTTCGATTTTCAGAATAATATCAATACTCTTGGCTTGTTGTTTTATGACTATTTTCGTTATTTCATCAAGTAAATCCTTCGCAATTTCTCCGCCTAATACACTTTTACCTTTCCTACCGGCTTCAACAATTCGTTTCACGGTTGCATAACGTACTTTAAAAAATTCATCCAAGTTATTGGAGAAAATACCTGCAAAACGCAGACGCTCAATCAGTGGTACATTTTTATCTGCACTTTCCTGCAATACACGCTCGTTGAATTTAAGCCAGCTAATCTCCCTATTTATATATTGATTTTTATTCTTTATCATTATTACAACTGCTTTGGAAAAATGGTTTGTTTTGTTGTTCCTTTAGCAATGGAAACCCAAGAAGTATCATTAAACTTAAGATGAACAAATCCGCTTGTGGGTACGTTTTCTATATGTTGGCTTCCCAATGAATTTGCAATATGGGTAAAAGCATGGTTATGTCCAAAAATTAAAACGGTATTTAGGTCGTTTGGTAGGCTACGGACAAAATTTAATACGTGATTTCCGGAGAAATCGTATAACTCCGGAATCACTTTAAACGTTTCTAAGGGATACCTGAGTTGTCGCAAACAAATCATAGCTGTATGGAGTGCCCTGTTTGCGGGACTAGAAAACGCAAAGTCTATCTCCAATCCTAATTCCGACATTGAATTTCCTACTAATTTTGCGTCAGAGATACCCCGTTGCAACAATGCCCTATCCTCATCGCCAACATTTAGTTCCCAAGAGGATTTACCGTGACGCATTAGTAATAAATTCTTCATACCCCGTAAAAATTTAAGGTGCCAAACGCTCCATTTTCCAATTAAAATCTTTTTGAATCGTATACCTGATCCTATCGTGTAATCGATTGGGCCTTCCCTGCCAAAACTCAATAGAAATAGGCTTTACGATATAACCGCCCCAGTTTTCAGGTCTTTGCATTTCCTTGTCCTTATACTCTACTTCTAGCTGTTTCAGCTTATTCTCCAGCACTTCTCTAGAAGGTATAACCGAACTTTGATCAGACGCCATTGCGCCCAGTTTACTTCCATCTGGTCTAGATTCAAAATATCCATCCGACAAATTCTTCGCTATTTTTTCTGCATTGCCCTTTATAATGATCTGGCGTTCCAATACCGGCCAAAAAAAAGAAATACAGACCTGAGAATTTTTCGCAATGGCCTTCCCTTTTTCGCTATCGTAGTTGGTATAAAAAATAAAACCTTCATGCGTATACTTCTTTAGGAGTACCACTCTGCTTTTTGGGTATCCGTCAAGTCCCATCGTAGAAACCGTCATGGCATTGGGTTCATCAACACTGTCCGATTGTTCGGTTTCATAGAACCAGGTTTGGAACAACTGCATGGGATTTTCCGATACATTTTCCTCTATTAATTCACTCTTCTCGTAAGATTTCCTATAATTCCCTAGATCTTTCTGCATAAGTAAAACTAAATAAACAATATAATCAAAGTTGAGGAAAAGACGGGACAATTAAAAGCAGGGATTTTGCTTTTAGGAAAAATTTAGGGTGGTATTATATCCTTAATCCAACTTCCTAAAAATCAAAACTCTTACCATCATCCGCAAGTTCTACATTCTCAAAAATCTGCTGCGCTTCTTCCTTAAAAAGGGAGATTGATTTGTATCTGGTGGAATAATGGCCTAGCACCAAAGTCCCTACGTTGGCAGCTTTCGCAATTTGAGCAGCTTCTTTTGCGGTAGCATGTTTGGTTTTTACCGCCAATTGTGCTTCAGATTCTAAAAATGTTGCCTCATGATATAAAGCATCTACACCAATTATAATGGGTACAATATCCGGTTTATAGGCAGTGTCGCTGCAAAAAGCATAAGACTTTGGATTTGGAGGGTCAAATGTAAGCAGTCTATTGGCAATAGTTTCGCCTGTATCCAAATCCACATCCTTACCATTTTTTATATTCTGGAAATATGCCTTATCTATACCGTACTCAGTTACTGCATTGATATCGAGCTTGCGTTCGCCCAGTTTTTCACGAAATAAATAGCCATTGGTATACACGCGATGATTCAAGGGTATGGTTTTCACACTTAGCTTTTCGTCTTCATAAACCGTCTCACTCTTCTTGGAAGTCAACTCATGAAAATATAAAGGATAATTCGTCCATGAATCTCCAAGTTTTAACAATAGCGTTATGGCTTCTTTTATGCCTTTTGGGCCATACACATGCATTTCCTTATCCCTACCCAACAGCCTGAATGTTGAAATGAGACCTGGAAGACCAAAAAAATGATCGCCATGTAAGTGCGATATAAAAATATGGTTGATTCTGGAAAACTTGATTTTATGTTTACGTAATTGTACCTGAGTACCTTCCCCGCAATCTATTAAAAACATCTGGTTTTTAATTTCTAATACTTGAGAAGTGGGATTCGTTAAAGTACGTGGTGTGGCCGCATAGCAACCAAGAATGGTCAACTTCACAGGCCTAAATCTCGTTCTATTTCTTCCATTTCAATAATATCCTTCGCCTCTTGCAGGGTTGGGGTTACCATTATTTCATCCGGCACTTCGTCATAAGCAACCTTGTTGGTAACGATCACAAAGGACTTTCCATTTTCTTTATGTTTGTTGGATAGGTCCAAAAACTCCAACACATCACCAGCGGTAAGTTTTTCAAAGGAAAATAGATTTAGGATCAAATGATCATCTTTCACCTTGTCGTACGCCTTATTAAGATGATCTAAAAAAGTAGGCATCGAGATTTTCTCTTGGTACACGATTGCTATATTGCCGTCCTTGTCAAAAATCATAGTGTTATTGTTTAATCTTGGAAGCTAACAAATAAATGACCGCCATGCGTATGGCCACACCGTTTTCCACTTGGTTTAAAATAATGGACTGTTTGGAATCCGCTACATCACTAGTGATTTCCACCCCTCTATTTATAGGACCTGGGTGCATAATTACGATTTCTTTGTCCAAACTGTCCAACAACTTTTTGTTAACTCCAAATTGTTGTGTGTATTCCCTGGTAGTCGGGAAATAACTGATATCCAATCTTTCGTTCTGTATGCGCAACATATTGGCAACATCGCACCATTCCAAGGCTTTCCGAAGGTTGGTCTCCACGCCAACTCCTAAAGATTCAATATACTTGGGAAGCAAGGTTTTAGGCCCACAGACCTTTACGTTGGCACCTTGTAATTTTAGCGCAAAGATGTTGGAAAGTGCAACACGGGAATGCAGGATATCTCCAACGATTACCACATTCTTACCAGCTACATCACCAAGTCGCTCCCGTATGGAATAGGAATCCAACAATGCTTGGGTAGGGTGCTCGTGTGCACCATCGCCGGCATTTACAATCGATGCTTTTACATGTTTGGAAAGAAAAATGCCCGCTCCCGGATTAGGGTGCCGCATGACCACCATATCCACCTTCATGGACAGAATATTGTTCACCGTGTCAATAAGCGTTTCGCCTTTGGTTACCGAAGACTGACTGGCAGAAAAATTAATCACATCGGCAGAAAGGCGCTTTTCGGCCAATTCAAAAGAGAGTTTGGTACGTGTACTGTTTTCAAAAAAAATGTTGGCTATGGTAATATCTCGTAACGAAGGCACTTTTTTTATCGACCTATTAATAACTTCCTTAAAATGATCTGCCGTTTCAAAAATGAGTTGAATATCAGATGCTGTTAGGTATTTAATTCCCAATAAGTGATTTACACTCAGTTCGCTCATTTTCTATCTATTAATCAAATAAATAATATCCTCTCCTTCATTTTCCTCCCACATTACCTTTACTTTTTCTCCGTCGATAGCATCTACCTGCCTGCCTCTATAATTTGGTTGTATAGGCAAATGTCTACTAAACCTACGATCGATTAAAGCTAGCAATTCTACTTCTGATGGCCTACCAAAGGATTGGAGCGCGGTCAAGGCAGCGTTAATACTACGTCCTGTATAGAGCACATCATCTATAAGGACTACATTCTTATTCTCTATCAAAAAATCGATTTTGGTCTTAGTGGCTTCTAAAGGCTTATCTCCTCTTCTAAAATCATCGCGATAAAAGGTAATGTCCAAAACACCAATATCTATATGTTTTACTCCATACTCCTCCTGTAAAATTCTGCAAAGACGTTGTGCAACGAAAATACCGCGGGGTTGTAATCCTATGAGTACGGTATTTTTAAAATCTAAATGGTTCTCAAGTAATTGACAAGCCAAACGATGAAGGATGATATTGATTTCTTTTGAGGAGAGTAATACTTTTTGGCCCATAGTAGTCCATCACACATTTAGCATCACAAAAATAGGGAATTATGTTCAAAGGATCGGTGATTAAAATTTACCGTATTTTCAAAACAAAAAGAATGTTATAATACCTTAAACCATTTTAAACACACCTCAGTGCACCAGACATAGCTAGCATTACCCTAGCCTAACACCTAACATTTTTAGTACAGCACTAAGTACTGCTATTGATTGGTTTATTGAAATAATTACAATGGTCGGAAAACAAAAACAGTAAAGTTTACATACCTTTTATACTTCTACTGCTGGGGTATGTAGCCAAACGTGTTTGTAGAAAGTTCAGTTTTCTTTCATTTAATTAAACATTTGTTAAACTTATTAAATGTAAAGCTATTTTTACTAGATTTAATTTAAAATTTAAAAGTATTACTATGAAAAAAGTTCGTATCTCTATCGTATTTGGTCTAGTAGTCGTTTTGTCCATATTTTCATTCACCAGCCTCCCGCAGGAATACATACTACTGCAGAAAATAAAGGCCATATTAACGGATTACGGACGCAACCTGGCACCGGAAAAGACCTACCTGCATACGGACAAGGACCTCTATACCAACGGGGAGACCATCTGGTTCAAGACCTACCTGGTGGACGGTATCTCCCACGACCGGTCCGACAGGAGCAAGGTGGTCTACGTGGAGCTGGTAAACGACAGGGACAGCGTGGTGGCCGAGCGCAAACTCTTTGTGGAGGACATCGGTGCATCGGGCGACATACAGTTGGACGAGAATATAGCACAGGGCGAATATACACTACGCTCCTACACCAAGTACATGCTCAACGAGGAGGATCCCGTCATCTTCGAGAAGAGCATTCCCA